>CAYNZM010000027.1:0-21008 GCA_964401725.1 uncultured Oscillospiraceae bacterium | reverse complement strand
ATAATCCGTCCCTCCGCGGCGTATGTTTTAGCAAACACGCCATGGAGGGATTTTTGTGGACAGTATTTATGAGGATATTGCCCGCCGGACGAGCGGCGATATATACGTCGGCGTCGTCGGGCCGGTGCGAACGGGAAAATCTACGTTCATCAAGCGCTTCATGGAGGCGCTGGTTTTGCCGAATATCGAGGATGTTTACCGTCGGGAACGGGCGAAGGATGAGCTTCCGCAGTCCGGGTCGGGGCGTACTATCATGACGGCGGAACCGAAATTCGTCCCGGAGGAGGCCGTCAGCATCGCTCTGGATGGCGGTGCGTCAGCATCGATTCGTCTTATCGACTGCGTGGGGTACATGGTGTCCGGCGCGGAAGGACTTTACGAGGACGGCACGGAGCGCATGGTCACGACGCCCTGGTACGACCACGAGATCCCCATGACCCAGGCGGCGGAGGAGGGGACCCGGAAGGTCATCGCGGAGCATTCCACCATCGGCCTTGTCATCACTACGGACGGGAGCTTTGGGGACATTCCCCGGGAGAGCTATATTCCCGCGGAGGAGCGCTGCATCCGGGAGCTCCAGGCCATCGGAAAGCCCTTTGCGGTTATACTGAACAGCACCGATCCAGCGGGGGAGAACGCCTCGAAGCTCGCGGAGGAACTCTCGTACCGGTACGGCGTTCCGTGCCTTGCCATGAACTGCCTCACGCCGGGCAGCGGCGACATTGATCGTGTGATGCAGCTCGTGCTGTTCCAGTTCCCGGTGACGGAGCTTTCAATCTGGCTCCCGCCCTGGGCGGAGGCGCTTCCGCCGGACAGTGAGCTTCGCGAGCGTCTTTATGGCCTATTGCTTGGGGCCGTGCAGGATAGCCGTACCTTGAACGACGCCGTAAACGCGGTTTCCGTCCTGGGAGAGAATGACCTCATCCGCTCCGCGTACATGCGCTCGATCCAGGCGGGGATCGGCTCGGCCGAGGCGGTTTTGGAGCTGGACGAGGGGCTGTACTATCAAACGATCAGCGAACAGTCCGGCTTCGAGATCCGGGACGACGGCGATCTCATGGAGCTTCTGCGCTCCCTGCGCAGCGTGAAATCCGAGTACGATCATGTCCACGAGGCCTTGGTCCAGGCCCGGGAGACGGGCTACGGCGTCATCCTCCCGGAGCCGGAGGAAATGACCCTCCAGGAGCCGCAGATCGTAAGCAAGGGCGGACGTTCCAGTGTCCGCTTGAAAGCTAGTGCACCGGCGATCCATCTGTTCCGCACGGATGTGGAGACGGAGGTCTCGCCCGTGGTGGGGGGAGAGAAGGCGTCGGAGGAGATCATCAGCTTTCTTCTGCAGGGCTTTGACGGCGATGTCAACCGCATCTGGGAGTCGAATATTTTCGGAAAATCCCTGTATGACATCGCGGAGGAAGGTCTGACGGCTAAGCTCCAGCGCATCCCGCCGAACATCCGCAATCGGCTGCGAGTTACGGTCCAGCGTCTCGTGAACGACGGGGGATATGGCCTTATCTGCATCATCCTGTAAAAACCTTGCGTGGGGACGGACCGACGTGATATGATACAGGGGAGTAGAAACGCCAAGGCTCTTTGGGTGACGATCCTCGCGGTGTTTGCCGTAGGAGCCGGGATGCTGATGGGGAAGGGGAGCGGCATAATTTCGGCTGACGCGGCACTACCGCCTATCCTTTTGATCGATGCCGGTCACGGCGGGGAGGACGGGGGAGCCATTGCCCCAGACGGGATGCTGGAGGCGGATATCAATTGGGACATTGCCCTTCGTCTGGAAGCTCTCGCGCATTTCTGGGGTGTGGAAACGCGCAGGACACGTCCGGATAGCAGCATCGACTATCCCGCGTCTGCCCAGACGTTGTCTGCCAAGAAAAAAGCCGACCAGAATGCCCGCCTCGTATTTATAAACGACACCCCCGGCGGCGTACTGATCAGCATTCACCAGAACAACTATCCCGCCGCGTCGCCACACGGCATCCAAGTCTTTTACAGCGCGGAGCCGGAAAGCGACACGCTGGCATCCGCCATGCAGGAGAACCTGACCGCCCAGCTTTGCCCGGACAATCGCCGGGTGGCGGAGCTCATCGACGACGGCATCTATCTCATAAATAATGCCCGCTGTCCGGCGGTGTTGGTGGAGTGCGGGTTTTTGTCCAATCCCGAGGAGCTTGCAAAGCTGGAAACGGAGACCTACCGCACCGAGCTTGCGGCGGTGATGCTCGCGTCATACCGGCAATACACGAGAGGAATCAAAACATGAAAGAGAGAAAAGCATTTTTCTGTTCCGCCTGCGGAAATGAAACGCCTCGCTGGCAGGGCCAATGTCCTGCCTGCGGGGCTTGGAATACATTGACGGAAGCCCCTGCCGCACCCAAGTCGTCGGTCGGTGCAAGACCCGTTCGCCGCACCGTGCCGAAGCGTCTGCGGGACCTGGACGCCAGTGAGGAGGTCCGGTTTTCCACCGGCGTTCGGGAACTGGACCGGGTCCTGGGCAGCGGCGCCGTGCGGGGTTCCATCGTGCTCTTCGGCGGTGCCCCGGGCATCGGAAAATCCACGCTGCTGCTGCAGGCCTGCGGCGCCATGACCGGAAGCGAAACGATCCTCTACGTCACCGGCGAGGAAAGCGAGCATCAGCTTCGCATGCGAGCGGAGCGTTTGGGTGTGGATCGGGATGAGGTCAGCGTCCTTGCCGGCACGGACATCAACGACGTGATCGCCGCCATCGAGGAGCTTCGCCCGGACGTGGTCATCATCGACTCCATCCAGACCGTTTACGATCCGTCGCTGAACACCGCCCCGGGCAGTGTCGGACAGGTGAAGCAATGCGCCATGGAGCTAATGCAGATGGCAAAATCCACGGGCTTCACGGCCTTTGTCGTCGGCCATGTAAACAAGGAAGGCGCCATTGCCGGACCCAAGGTCCTGGAACATATGGTGGACTGCGTTCTGATCTTTGAGGGCGACGGCAGCCACAACTACCGCATCCTTCGGGCGGAGAAAAACCGTTTCGGTTCCACAAACGAGATCGGCGTATTCGAGATGATCCGGGAAGGTCTACGGGAGGTCCCGAACCCGTCGGAGGTTATGCTGGCCGGGCGTCCCGTGGGTGTACCGGGAACCTGCGTCGCCTGCGTCATGGAGGGAACACGGCCCATTCTGGCGGAGGTCCAGGCTCTGGTGACGCCGACGGGGTTTTCCGCACCGCGGCGCACGTCCAATGGCTTCGACTATAACCGTCTGTATTTACTCCTGGCGGTGCTGGAAAAGCGCGGCGGCATGAATGTAAACTCCTGCGACGCCTATATGAACGTCGTCGGCGGCCTCACGCTGGACGAGCCTGCCGCGGACCTTGCGGCGTGCCTTGCCATTGCATCCAGCTTCCGTGACACGCCGCTGCCGGACAAGCTGGCAGCACTGGGCGAAGTCGGTCTGACCGGTGAGATCCGCAGCGTGCAGGCCATCGATCAGCGCCTTGCGGAGATCACGCGGCTTGGTTTCACACAATGCGTCGTGCCGTCCCGCACCCGGGGCGATCTCAAAGCACCGAAGGGCCTGGAATTGATTTTCGTAAAAACCCTGCGGGAAGCCGTGGAAAAGATATTATAATACAAATACCAGTTTTAGAACTCTCCTAATTTCGGCATAATATTAATTATGCCGAAATATGCGTGTAAATCCACGCTCGCAGCGAATGTCCTCCCCTCAGCGGCGAAAGACTGGATTTGTGCGGGAAAGTGGTCTATAATACATGATGTGAGTGGAACGTTTATCTTTGGGGGTGATCCTTTGAATTATCAGACAGAGGCTCCGCAGCCTGTGCGGGAGTTTTTGGTCTACCACGATACCATCAAAGGTCAGTCCCGCGCGACGGTCGACTCCTACTTTCTCGATCTGCGTACCTTTACACGGTATCTCTATCTGATCCGCGGTCTGGTCCCGCGGGACACAGCTCTCGAGGCTATCGACATCCGCGGTGCGGACCTCGCGCTGTATGGCTCCGTTACCCTGTCGGAGGTGTACGATTTCTTTGCCTATCTCTCTCGGGACCGCGAGCTGAACGCCGCATCCCGCGCACGGATGCTGACAAGTCTCAAAGGCTTCTATTCCTATTTAACCGTTAAAACCAAGCAACTTGGAGTTGACCCCGTCCAGGACATGGATACGCCGAAGCTCCGAAAGGCACTCCCCCGGTATCTGACGCTGGAAGAAAGTCAGCGGCTCCTCTCCGCGGTGGACGGTAAAAACAAGGAACGCGACTACTGCATCCTGTGCCTTTTTCTGAACTGCGGCCTGCGCGTTTCGGAGATGGTGGGGCTGAACCTCACCTCTGTCCGGCAGGACAGCCTGCTCATCCACGGCAAGGGCAGCAAGGAGCGCGTCGTCTACCTGAATGAAGCCGCCGCCGCCGCGCTGAACGACTGGCTCCTGGTGCGAAAAAGTATCGCAGCCATCGACAAAAACGCGGTGTTCCTCTCCTCTCGCCGCAAGCGCATGAGTGTGGACGCGGTGCAGGCAATGCTGAAAAAAACCTTGCTGAAAGCCGGACTGGACCCGACCCAGTACTCCCCTCACAAGCTGCGGCACACCGCCGCCACGCTGATGCTGCAAAACGGCGTGGACGTCCGCACACTGCAGGAGGTCCTGGGCCACGAAAACTTAAACACCACGCAGATCTATACCCACGTCGCAAACACCGGTCTGCGGTCCGCGGCGGAGGCCAATCCCCTCTCGAAATTTTTACCGGAGGACCATTCTGACTGAAACCGAAAAATCCGCCCACACTAATCCCGTGAACTTTTGCCTGAGACAGACAGAAAGGCGACGAAATGAATACACACAAATCCACCGCCCTTCGCGTGCTGCTGTGGCTGGTTGCGGCGGTTTTTGCGAGCGTACTGCTCGTGTATTTCACCGGTGTTGTCTATTTTCAGACCCACTTCCCTTTTCATACAAGTTTCTTGGGATATGACATATCCCAACGTACGGAAGATGCCGTGGATGAGTGCATGGAGAGCGAGACGCATGCCCGTATTCTAAAGGTTCTGGAGCTGGATGGCGCGGAGGAAACCATCGACCTTGCCTCTGCCGCCGGGTATCGTCGGGATGTTTCGGAACCGGCGGAGGGATGGATACAGCCGGGACAGAGCTGGCGCTGGCCGGAAAGTCTGTGGAAGTATACGACCCTCACCGGGAACGTGACGATTTCCTATGACCGCGCCATGCTATGCCATGCCATTTCCGGGCTTTCCGCCATGGACCCGGACAATATTACCCTGCCCCAGAGCGCACATCTCGCCTGGCAGGACGATATTTGTGTCATCATTCCGGAAGACGATGGCAACGCGCTGTCTTTTCCCCGCGTTGTGGAGGCGGTCGAGAAGGCTGTGCAAAACGACGCGGACGCAGTCGATCTTGCTGCGGAAAACTGCTATCGTACCGCGGCGATACGAAGCGACGACGCCTACCTTTTAAAAAGGCTCGCCCGCTATGAGGCCATCAACTACCAGCGCATCGAGCTGGATATGACCGGCGCGACTGTAACCATCACGCCGGACGATGTTCTTGCCTTTTACGTGGAGGCGGACGGCGAGCTGACCCTGGATGAGGAGGCTGTTGACGCATTCGTCGATGGACTGAAGGAACGCTACGACACCTATGAGCGGCAGCGACCGTTCGTGAACCGTTATTTTAACGAGATCCTTGTCGGCACCGGCGCGGACACCTACGGCTTCAAGCTGGACAAAAGCGCTACTGTCACCCTTCTGATCGAAACACTGGAGAACAAGGAACGCCTTGCCCAGATCGAGCCTGTGTGGACGAATCGCGCCTGGACCCGGGAGGAAAACGGCAGCGACATCGGCGACACCTATATCGAAGTTTCCATCGCGGATCAGTACATCTGGGCGCTGGTGGACGGCGTACAGGTGTTCAATTCCAACGTCGTGACCGGCAACGTTGGGAACCACGATACTCCGCGGGGTGTCTTCCGCATTCTAAACAAAGAGCGAAACGCGGTCCTGGTGGGCGACGACTACGAGACGCCGGTCAGCTACTGGATGCCGATCACCTGGCGGGGCGTTGGTCTGCACGACGCCACCTGGCGGGGCAGCTTCGGCGGCAATATTTACACCTACGACGGTTCCCACGGATGTATCAATCTGCCGTACTGGATCGCGCAGGAGATCTTCAATACTTTCCCGGTGGGTACGCCGGTGGTGATTTGGTGACGCTATGGTATTTTCCAGCATCCTCTTTTTGTATATTTATCTGCCCATTGTGTTGGCAGGATATTACCTCCTTCCCCGCTCGTGGCGCACATCCTGGCTGTTTGCTGTAAATCTCGTGTTCTACGGCTGGGGAGAGCCGGTGTATATCCTGCTCATGCTGTTTTCCATCAGCGTAAATTACACCGCCGGACGGCTGATCGACCGCTGGCGGGAGGAACGGCACCGGGCCAGGGTCGTGCTGACGGTCAACACCGTGGTGAATCTTCTGCTTCTGTTCTTCTTTAAGTACTTCGACCTCGTGGCGGAGACCCTCAGCCGCCTTCCGGGCATTGCCATCCCGACTCTGGGCCTGACCCTCCCCATCGGCATCTCGTTTTACACCTTCCAGACCATGAGCTACCCCATCGACGTTTACCGCTGGGATGGACGGGTCCAGAGAAATTTCGTGAAGTTTGGGACCTTTGTCGCGCTGTTTCCCCAGCTTATCGCCGGTCCCATCGTGCGCTATAAGGACATCGCGGACCAGCTCGACGAACGGCATGAGACCGTGGATCGGTTCGCCTCCGGCGTAGAACGGTTCATTGTGGGCCTTGCCAAAAAGGTCCTCATCGCGAACAACGTCGGTCTTCTCTGGGATGCTTACGCCAATACCCCGGCGGGTTCCCTCACCTTTGTCGGCGCCTGGCTCGCGGCGATCGCGTTTTCCCTGCAGATTTACTTCGACTTTTCCGGCTACTCTGACATGGCCATCGGCCTGGGGCGGATGCTGGGCTTTGAGTTCTTGGAAAACTTCAACTACCCGTACATTTCCCGCACTGTCACCGAGTTCTGGCGGCGGTGGCACATAAGCCTCGGCAACTGGTTCAAGGATTATCTATATGTCCCTCTCGGAGGCAACCGCAAGGGTCTGCCCCGGCAGATCCTGAACATCCTAATCGTCTGGGCCTGCACCGGCATCTGGCACGGAGCCAGCTGGACCTTCCTGCTCTGGGGCCTGTATTACGCCTTTTTCCTCCTGCTGGAAAAAACGTTTTTGCTCCGCTGGCTGGACAAGGCTCCCCGCTTCGTCGGTCACCTTTACACGCTTCTTGTGGCGGTTTCCGGTTGGGTGATTTTCCAGCAGGCCGGCGTCTCCCAGACCCTGGTGTTTTTCCGAGCCATGTATGGCTTCGGCGGCGCGGGATTTGTCTGCGGGACAGACCTGTACTACCTCGCCGGCTTCGGCCTTCTGCTTCTCGTGGGCATGTTTGCCAGCCTCCCCACCGGCGCGAAACTCTTCCGAAAGCTGCCGGAGAGGCTTCGGGCCGTTGCGGTCCCGGGGCTGATTCTCGCCGTGCTTGCGATCTCCACCGCGTATCTTGTGGATTCCACCTACAATCCTTTCCTGTACTTTCGGTTTTGATGCCATGAAACGCACTGCCAACATCTGTAAATTAGCGGTATTCCTGGGCTTCGTCGCGGTGTTTTTCGCGCTGCGGCTGGTGTTTCCCAGCCGAGAATTCTCCGAGCAGGAGAACCGATACCTCCAGCAGCGTCCGACATTCTCCTTTGCCTCTCTGTTCTCCGGGGATTTCACCACCCGCTTTGAGAGCTACTGCACCGACCAGTTCCCCTTCCGGGACGCCTGGACCACTGTCAAGGCCCGATGCGAGCTCCTGTCCGGCAAGCGGGAGAATAACGGCGTATACTACTGCGGGGAGGATGTCCTTATCCCCCGCTATGACGCCCCGGACGCAGATTTCCTGGCGGAAAATGTGGGGTTTGTGAATTATCTGGCAACTAAGATCGACACTACCGTATATTTTGCTCTGATCCCCGGCGCGGTGGAGGTCCAAAGCGACCGCCTGCCAAACCATGCCCCGAACGGCAGTCAGCGGGCGGTGATCGACGCCGCCTACGCCGCCAGCACGGTGGAGAACATCGAGCTTCTCACGCCTCTCGCGGAACATAGTGACGAATATATCTTCTATCGCACGGACCACCATTGGACGAGCCTGGGTGCGTTTTATGGGTACAATGCCCTGCGGGATGCCTGGGGACTGCCGGTAAAGAGCTTGGGTTACTATCACAGGGAAATCGTCTCCGATGGGTTTTTCGGCACGTCCTACTCCTCCTCCGGCTTCTCCTGGGTGGGCCCGGACAGCATGGAGGTTTTCGTCCCGGACAACGGCTCCGTGACTGTTACGAGCTACAGTTCCGGCGAGGGCGAGAGCATCCCGCTGTACGATGTCTCAAAGCTGGAAATCAAGGATAAATATTCCTTTTTCCTGGGGGGCAACGCGCCGCGGATCATCGTAGAGACGGGAAGCACAGAAAAGCCAAAGCTCTGCCTCATCCGAGACTCTTATGCGGATAGCCTCCTCCCCTTCCTGCTGGAGGATTTCTCGGAGATCGACCTCATTGACCTGCGGTACTTCAAATCCTCCGTTTCGGACTATATAGACGCCGGTGATTTCGATATGGTCCTCGTGATGTACAGCGTTGCGAATTTTTCCACTGATGAAAACCTATTCATGCTCGGCATGTGACGCGCAAAAATATACAGGGTACGGTTTGCGGACCGTACCCTGTTTTGTGTTTGGTTGGGTTCAGAGCCTTGCCGTCTTGCGGCGGGCGAGGTTTATCATCCCTTCGTTCATGTCATCGAGATTTTGCAGCATGCGGCCCGCACCGTAGGCCGTGCAGGAGAGCGCGTCGTCCACCAGGATGGTGGAGATGCCCGTGCGTTCTTCAATGAGCTTGTCAAGGCCCCAAAGCTGCCCTCCGCCGCCGGAGAGGACGATGCCGTTCTGGGAGATGTCCGCCGTCAGCTCCGGCGGCGTGCGCTCCAGGACCATGTGCACCGCCTCCATCACCCGAGAGACGGGTTCCTCCAGCGCTTCGATCATGTCCGTGGAGCTGATGGTGACGCTCCGGGGCAGACCGGTGATGAGGCAGCGGCCCTTGACTTCCTCGTATACCACCTCCGGCCGGGGCAGGACGCAGCCGATGGACTGCTTGAGTTCCTCCGCTGTGCGCAGTCCGATAAGGAGATTGTGTTTTTTCCGTACATAGCGCACAATGGCCTCATCGAAGGTCATGCCCGCAGCTTTGACGGATTCGCACTCCACGACGCCGCCGAGGGATACGACCGCGGCCTCGGTGGTACCGCTGCCTATGTCGATGATCATGTGACCGTCGGGCTTGTTGATGTCGATGCCCGCGCCCACCGCCGTGGCAAGGGAGGATTCCAGAAGATATACCTTCCGAGCCCCGGCCTCGATGGCGGCGTCGATCACGGCCCGTTCCTCCACGCCGGTGATGCTGGCGGGAACACAGATCAGCACCCGAGGCTTGAACAGCGAAAAGGACGTGATTCGGCTGATGAACTCCTTCAGCATCCGTGCGGTCATGTCGTAGTCCGAGATGACGCCGGAGACGATGGGATGGATGGGAACGATGTTCGCCGGGGTCCGGCCGAGCATCTTTTTGGCTTCCTCACCAATGCGGAGCAGACGTCCGCTCGTGCGGTCCATGGCGACAAGGGTCGCCTCCCGCAGCGTGATCCCTCGGCCCCGGACGTATATGATCGTGGTCATCGTTCCCAGGTCGATGGCAATGTCCCGTTCAAAAAACAGCATGATGTTCCTCCTAATGAGAGGCCACAGCGAGCGTGGCGCAGATTACTTCCTCTGCCCCGGCCAGGAGCAGTGTTTTGGCGCATTCCGAGAGCGTGGAGCCGGTGGTCACGATGTCGTCCAGCAGCAGGATGCGTTTCCCGCTCACGTCGACGCCCCGGCGAAGGCGATAGGCTCCGGCGATGTTCGCGCGGCGCTTTTCTTTGCCGCCGATGGTGGACTGGGCCGCGACGCCCCGCTTCTTTTTCAGCAGCGGCTCCAGCGGCACGCACAGGCGCTTGGATACGTTCTGCGCGATGAGCTCCACCTGGTCATACCCTCGCTTCCGATAGCGGTCTTTGGCAATGGGTACCCAGGACAGGACATCGAACTTCCCGTGGTATTCTTCGTATACCCGCTGGGCCACCAGTTCCCCGAAGACGTGGCGGTATACCTGGGCATCTCCGAATTTGAAGCGCAGGATAGCGCTGCGGGCATCGTTCTCATAATACAGTACGGCGATGCAGTCGGAGAAAAAATCCCCTTTTACATGCACCGATGATGCCAGCGGCAGATTGTCCTGGCACTCCGGGCAGATGGACGGTCGCCCGGGCGGGAGCTTGCGCCGGCAGAAAATGCATTTCGTGGGATAAACGAGGTCCAGAAGCCCCAGAGCAAGCCGTCGAATCATGGGGCAAGTCTCAGCCACAGGCCGCTGTAGCGCTTGGAGCGCCGGGCGTTTTCTGTCATATGGCGGACGATGCCCGCATCTCCCACGGCAACGAGAAGCTCCGACGCCCGGGAGATGGCGGTATACAGCACACCGCGGTACTGCAGGGCGTTCGGCACCTGGGACAGGACAAGGACCACGGCGTGGTACTCGCTTCCTTGGGACTTGTGGACCGTCATGGCCCAGGCGTGTTCCAGCTCCGCCGCCTGCTCGAAAAGATACTCCGCCCGGCGTCCGTCGAAGTCCACGGTCATGCTCTCCGCAGCGGGATCGATCTGGACGATGTGCCCGATCTCACCGTTATAGATGCCATAGCCCGCCTCCAGGCTCTCCGTGCGCCAGAGGATGTCGTAATCGTTTCGTATCTGCACGACACGATCCCCCTCGCGAAAGATGCGTTTGCCGGAGGAAAATTCGTTCCTTCCCCGCATGGAAGGGTTCAGAACGGCCTGCAGCCTCCGATTGAGCTCCGCGGTCCCCGCCGGTCCAATACGCGTGGGAGAAAGGACCTGTATCTGCTCGCTGGGGATGTGCATATTCTTCGGCAGACGCTCCGCGCAGAGAGAAACGACGGTATCCGCGGCGGTTTCGGGTTCCGTGCGGGAGAGAAAATAGAATCCTCCCAAATTCACGCGAAGGTCCGGCGTCTCCCCACGGTTTACCTCGTGAGCGGCCAGGACGATGCGGCTGTCCTCCTGCTGGCGAAAGATCTGTGTCAGACGAATAGTGTCCGCTACGCCGCTGCGGATGATGTCCCGGAACACGCAGCCCGGCCCCACGGAGGGGAGTTGGTCCACATCACCCACCAGAACAAGGCGGGTGTTGGTGCCAAGCGCGGCCAGTACCGCTCGCATGAGGGAAATGTCGATCATGGAACATTCATCCAGAATCAGCGCACCGCATTTGAGGCGCTCCTTCTCGTTGCGGCGAAAAGTCACGCTGTCCGTCTCCGGCGAGAAGGAAGCTTCCAGCAGCCGATGGATCGTGGACGCGCTGCGTCCGGTAAGCTCCGTCATGCGCTTGGCGGCCTGTCCGGTGGGGGCTGCCAGGAGCGTATCGAGGCCCATGGCGTCAAACAGGGACAACACCGCCCGGACGGACGTGGTCTTCCCTGTTCCGGGGCCGCCGGTGATGACCACGAGCTGATTTTTCGCAGCGGCATCCAGCGTCTGCCGCTGCAGCGGAGCAAATCGTATCCCCTGCTCCAGCTCGATGGCCTCCGCAACACGGTCGAGATCGACATTCACATTTTCGTATGTATATCCCGCCATGTCCCGCAGACGGTCCGCTACGAAGGTTTCCGCCTCGTAGAGGCTCGCGAGATAACAAGCGGTCACATTCGACACCGGCTCCACGACCACCTGCCCGGATTTCGTCAGAAGGTCCAGTCCCTTCTGGGCACGGTCGGGATCGACGCCGATAAGCTGCACGACGGAGGCCTTGAGCTTATCCGTCGGCAGAAAGCAATGGCCGTTCGTGCTGTTGTGGCGAAGCTCAAAAATGAGCGCGGCGGCGATGCGCTGAGGGGCATCCGTGTCCATGCCGTGGCTGAGAGCCAGAGCATCCGCGTCGGCAAAGGTGGCTCCGATCAGCTCGCTGGTGAGGATGTAGGGATTATCCTGCAGTATGTCCAGGGCGTCCTCCCCGAAGCTGCGGTACAGCCGGAGGGCATAAATGGGTCCGATGTTCGCTGCGGCGAGGTATTCCATGAGGGTACGCATATTGGTCTGCCGGCGGAAGGCCTCGCTCATTTCCTCGGCCTTTGCGCGGCTGATGCCTCGCAGGGACGCCAGCTTTTCCGGGTGGTCCCGCAGGACGTTCAGGGCATCGTCCCCGAAAGCGGACACAATGAGCGCGGCGGTAGCCGGACCGATGCCCTTGATCACGCGGCTGGAGAGATAGTCATAGATCGCCTCGGCTCCGGTGGGCATGACTCGCTCCACCACCTCGGCCTTGAACTGCTCGCCGTGGGTGGTGTGATGGGTCCAGGTCCCCCAGGCGGTCATGCTCTCGCCGCTGGCCGCCAGCGGGATGCAGCCAACCACCGTCGCCTGGGACCCGTCGTCCAGCTCCATGCGCAGGACGGTATAGCCGTCGTTCTCGTCGAAGAAGATGACGTTCAGGATACGCCCCTGAATTTGTTCCAATGCCTGTTCCATGGACACCTCAAAGAAGCTGAATGACGCCGGCAGTGGCGAGGGATACGATAATGGCGGCGACGATGACGCCGACAATAATAGGCGGCAGCGCACGTTTCATGCGGAGGTCCAGGAGCGCCGCTACGAGAGCGCCGGTCCAGGCGCCGGTACCGGGGAGCGGGATCGCCACAAGCAGCAGCAGACCCCAGAATTCATATTTTCGCACCCGGTCGGCCTTCGGACCGCTTCCCTTTTTCTCAAGCCACTGCACGAAGCGCTGCATGAGCTGCGATTTGGTTTTCAGCCAGTCCATGATGACGCGGATGAACGCGATGATGAACGGCGCGGGAATGAGGTTTCCGACCACGCTGATGACCGCGGCCTTCCACACCGGCAGCCCCAGGGAGACCCCCATGGGGATGGCGAGCCGAAGCTCCACCACCGGGAGCATGGAAATCAGAAAGGTCACAAGCGCGTCGCTCGCTCCCATGCGTTCAATAATCTCAGCGAACTGCATTATCCTGATTCAGTACCTTTCGCAAGAATTGGCCGGTATAGCTCTGCTCGCAGTCGGCGCATTCCTCCGGCGTGCCGGTGAACACTACCTGACCGCCGGCGTCGCCTCCCTCAGGGCCGAGGTCGATGATGTGGTCCGCGCATTTGATGACGTCGAGATTGTGCTCGATGACGAGAACGGTGTTTCCCGCGTCGGCAAGACGCTGCAGGATATCCAGAAGTCTCGCCACGTCCGCCGTGTGCAGGCCCGTCGTCGGTTCGTCAAGGATGTAGAAGGTGCTGCCCGTGCTGCGGCGGGACAGCTCCGTGGCGAGTTTTATGCGCTGGGCCTCGCCGCCGGAAAAGGTGGTCGACGCCTGGCCGAGCTTGATGTACCCGAGGCCCACGTCCCAAAGGGTCTGGAGCTTCGCGGAGATGGAAGACTGGTTCTTGAAGAAGGACAGAGCCTCCTCCACCGTCATGTCCAGCACGTCCGCAACGTTTTTGCCTTTGTACCGGACCTCCAATGTCTCGCGGTTATACCGCCGACCATGGCAGATCTCGCAGGGAACGTACACGTCCGGCAAAAAGTGCATCTCGATCTTGATGAGGCCGTCGCCGGAGCAGGCTTCGCAGCGTCCGCCCTTCACATTGAAGGAGAACCGCCCGGATTTGTAGCCCCGGAGCTTGGCGTCCTGGGTGGAGGCAAAGAGCTCGCGGATGTCGCTGAACAGGCCCGTGTACGTGGCAGGATTGGAGCGCGGCGTGCGTCCGATGGGGCTCTGGTCGATGTCGATGACCTTATCGAGATGCTCGAGGCCCAGGATGCCGTCACTCTTGCCGGGGCGGACCTTGCGGCGGTTCAGCTCCGCGCCGAGGGTCTTTTCGATGACCTCTGTGACGAGACTGGATTTCCCGCTGCCGGATACGCCGGTAACACAGGTGAAGGTGCCGAGCGGGATGTCCACATCTATGTTCTTGAGGTTGTGAGCCGCCGCGCCTCGGACGGAGAGGACATGTCCAGTCCCCTTCCGTCGCTTGGCCGGGACCGGTATGCGCTCTTTGCCGCTGAGATACCGGCCGGTGACGGAATTCTCGCAGGCCATGATCTCCGCCGGTGTCCCCGTGCAGACCACCTCCCCGCCGTGGACCCCTGCGCCGGGACCGATGTCCACAACGTAGTCCGCCGCCCGGATGGTGTCCTCGTCGTGCTCCACGACGATCAGCGTGTTTCCGATGTCCGTGAGGTTACGGAGGGTCTTCAGGAGCTTTTCGTTGTCCCGCTGATGCAGACCGATGCTGGGCTCGTCCAGCACATACAGCACACCCATGAGGGCGGAGCCGATCTGGGTGGCAAGGCGGATGCGCTGGCTCTCGCCGCCGGAGAGAGACGCCGCGCCCCGGGCAAGGGTGAGATACCCCAGACCGACGCTTACGAGGAAGGTAAGCCGCTGGCGAATCTCCTTCAGAATGCGATCCGCGATGACGGATTCCTTCTCGGTGAGGGTGAGGCTGTCCAGGAACCGGATGTTTTTCGTCACGGGCATTTTGCAGAAATCCGCGATGCTGATCCCGCCGACGGTGACGGCGAGGACTTCTTTTTTCAGGCGGTCGCCGCCGCAGTCCAGACAGTCGTACTCGCCCATGCAGTCCTCCAGCTCGGAACGCATGGCGGAGGATTGGGTCTCGCGGTAGCGTCGCTCCAGGTTGTTCACAATGCCCTCGAAGGACCGGCGAAGGACACCGAAGCCGTTTCCGCGTTCGTAATGCAGCTCCAGAGGCTGGCCATTCGTGCCGTACAGCAGGGCCTGGATCGCCTCCTCCGGGAGGTCTTTGATAGGGTCGTGGAGGTCGAAGTGATATTTCTTCGCAAGGGCCTCATAGTACATCCGGCAGATACCATCTCCCCGGGCGTTCGACCAGCCGGAAGCCATGATGCCGCCGTCCATGATGGAGAGATTGGGATTCGCCAGAATGAGGTCCGGGTCCACCCGCAGGAGCGTACCGAGGCCGCCGCAGGTGGGACAGGCGCCATAGGGGGCGTTGAAGGAGAACAGCCGCGGCGTCAACTCCTCGATGGAGATGCCGCAGTCCTCGCAGGCGTAGTTCTGGGAGAAGGAAAGCTCCCGGTCCTCCCCTACCAGATCGAAACGCACGATGCCATCCGCCAGGGACATGGCCGTCTCTGTGGAGTCTGTCAGACGCCGAGCCGCCTCGGGCTTCAGGACGATGCGGTCCACAATGATCTCGATGTTGTGCTTTTTGTTCTTCTCGAGCTGAATGGTCTCCGAGAGATCGTAGGTGTTCCCATCCGCCCGGACGCGGACGAAGCCAGATCGCCGTGCGTCCTCAAAGACTTTGAGATGCTCGCCCTTTTTGCCGCGGATGACCGGCGCCAGGACCTGCAGTCTCGTCCCCTCCGGGAGGGCCATGACCTGATCCACGATCTGGTCGATGGTCTGTTTTTTGATCTCTTTCCCGCACTTCGGGCAGTGGGGCACGCCGATCCTCGCCCAGAGAAGGCGCAGATAGTCGTGAATCTCGGTAACGGTGCCGACGGTGGAGCGGGGGTTCCGGGAGGTGGTTTTCTGGTCGATGGATATGGCGGGGGAAAGGCCGTCGATGTAGTCCACATCCGGCTTGTCCATTTGACCGAGAAACTGCCTTGCGTAGCTGGACAGGCTCTCCACATACCGCCGCTGTCCCTCGGCATAGATGGTGTCGAAGGCGAGGCTGGATTTTCCGCTGCCGGACAGTCCGGTGAAGACGATGAGCTTGTCCCGGGGAAGCTCGAGAGAGATGTTTTTCAGGTTGTTTGCGCGGGCGCCTTGGATGCGAATGGTTTCGGGCATGGATACAATTCCTCGCTGGGTGATTAGATTATTCGGTGATCTCGTTCACGTCCCGGCCCATCATGTGCATGTATTCGTCGTAGGTGCACATGCGGTCGATGCAGCCGTCGGGGGTGAGCTCGATGATGCGGTTTGCCACCGTCTCGGTGAGCTGGTGGTCGTGGCTGTAGAAAAGAATGTTATACGGGAAGGCGCTCAGGCCGTTGTTCAGCGCGGCGATGCTCTCCAGGTCCAGGTGGTTCGTGGGCTGGTCCAGCATGAGGACGTTCGAGCCCTCCAGCATCATCTTGGAGATCATACAGCGGACCTTTTCGCCGCCGGAGAGGACGTTCACGTGCTTGTACACGTCGTCGCCGGAAAAGAGCATCCGGCCCAAGAACGTCCGCAGATAGCTCTCCCGCTTGTCCTCGGAGAACTGGCGCATCCAGTCCATGAGCTCCAGCTCGGAGCCGTTGAAATAGGCGTCGAAATCCCTCGGGAAATAGGACTGGGTCGTGGAAACGCCCCATTTGATCTCGCCCTCGTCCGGCTCGAGCTCCCCGGCCAGAAGCTGGAACATGCAGGTGATGGCGTTTTCGTTGGAGCTGATGAAAGCGATCTTGTCCTCCCGGTTCATAATGAAGGACACGTTGTTGATGAGCTTCTCCCCGTCCACGGTCTTGGATACGTTCGTGACGAACAGACGATCCTTGCCGGGTTCGCGGTTTGCTTTGAAGCCCACCCAGGGATACCGGCGGCTCGACGCGGGCATCTGCTCCACGGAAATTTTGTCCAGCAGCTTCCGGCGGGAGGTCGCCTGCCGGGATTTGGATTTATTGGCGGAGAAACGTTGGATGAAGACCTGCAGCTCCGCGATCTTCTGCTCGGCCTTCTTATTCTGGTCCTTGACGAGCTTCTGCATGAGCTGGCTCGATTCGTACCAGAAATCGTAGTTGCCGACGTACATGCGGATCTTGCCGTAGTCAATGTCGACGATGTGGGTGCAGATGTTGTTGAGGAAATAGCGGTCGTGGCTAACGACAAGGACCGTTCCCTCGTAATCCATGAGGAAGTCCTCCAGCCATACGGTGGAGGCCAGGTCCAGGTTGTTTGTCGGCTCGTCCATGAGGATGATGTCCGGGTGGCCGAAAAGGGCCTGGGCCAGCAGGACCTTCACCTTCTGGCGGCCTTCCAGCTCCGGCATCTGCTTCTGGTACAGAGACACCGGGATGCCGAGGCCCTGCAGCAGCCGCGAGGCGTCGCTCTCCGCCTCCCAGCCGCCAAGTTCGGCGTATTCTTCCTCCAGTTCTGCCGCGCGGATGCCGTCCTCGTCGGAGAAATCCTCTTTTTCATAGATGGCGTCCTTCTCCTTCCCGCACTCATACAGGCGGGGATTGCCCATGATGACCGTCTCCAGCACAGCGTAGTCGTCGTACATGTTTTGGTTCTGCCGCAGCACAGACATGCGGCATTTCGCGTCGATATAGACGTGGCCCTTCGTCGGTTCGACATCCCCTGCGAGGATTTTTAGGAAGGTGGACTTGCCGGCGCCGTTCGCGCCGATGATTCCGTAGCAGTTGCCGGAGGTGAACTGCAGGTCCGCCCCGGAAAACAAAACCTGGCTGCCGTATTGCAGCGAGAGATTTTCGACAGTGATCATAATTTGCCATAATCCTCCATTGTGTTCCTGTCATTGTACCATATCTCCGGCTATTTTGATAGTGCAAAAATAAAAAAATCCGAAGCCCGAATAAACGGACTTCGGATCGGTAAATGGGATGTTTTACTCGATGACGGTAATTGCTACGCCGCCGAATTCGTGGACGCCCGCGCCATGCACGAGCTCGCCGTTAACGTACACATCCCCGGTGTTTCCGGGATCGGTGCGGTCCAGGGTGAAGGATACGGCGTTTCCGCCGGCGTCAAAGGCCGCGTCCGTCTCGATGGCGAAGGTGTAGCGCTCGCCCACATAGAGTTTCATCTGCCCGCCGGAGATGGTGCTGTCGCCATACAGCCGGAGGAGATTAAAGCCGTTGACCTGCGCCGCGGCGTCGCCGGTGAGGGACTTCACCACATAGCTCACGGCCTCCGCGCCGGGGTCCATCTCCTCGCTGGTCATGAAGTCCCGTCCGCCCTTGGTGTAGCCCAGTGCAATGGCATATTCGCTGTCATCTGTAAGGGTAACGGTCGAGTCCGCCACCGTCACGACGGATTTTGCGGCCTTGGCGTCCCAGTAGAAGCTCTCCCCCATGTGCAGGGCGGAGTTTATCGCGTACAGAGAGCCGGTATCCGTCCAGCAGCTCGTATTGTTGTGGAACTCGTAGTAATCGTAAAAATCGGCCACGCAGTTTTCGTAATAGACCGTGCCTCCCCCGTTGATCTCCGAGGTGGAGGAGCCGGTAATGTAGGAGTTTTTGTAGTACACCATGCTCGTCTCGTCCAGCACGGAGCCGCCGGTGCCGTCCTTGATGCTGGTGCACTCGTTGTAGACGAGATAACCGCCCCAGTAATCCGTGGAGAAGATGCGTCCGGAGCCCAGGATGGCGGAGTTATCGTACCACAGAACGCCGTTATAGGTCAGGTTTGAGGTGTGGGTGCCGGGAGAGTAGATATGGATGTTCCGGTTGTAGATCGCCGCGTCGCACAGGGGCAGGAAGCCGCCGGCGGAGGAGGCCGTCTCCACGTCCACGTTGACGCTGCCGTCGGTACCGATCAGGCTGACCACCGTACCCTTGTCCCGGGCCAGAAGCACCGCGCCGCCGCCGAAGCCATAGTCGCTGTTGGCGGTGGTGGTGCAAAGATACGGATCGATGAGGGTCACTTTCGCGCCGCCAGAGACCACGAGTGCGTTCTGATTCGCGTCCACATCGAACACCGCGTCGTCTCCCGTCAGAACCGCATCCTCGGTGAGATGGGCAAATACGTCATAGGCGGCGGTCTTGTCGTTGCCGTTTTGGGGATTTGCCACCCCCTCCACATCCAAGGAAGTGGAGATGGCATAGTCCGTGTCGGGATAGGTCAGGGACGTGATGTAGTTCTTCTGGGCCAGGGCATAGAAGATTTCGATAGCGTCCATTTTGGTGACAACGGCGGAAAGACTGGGGTATTCGATTCCGAGAAGCTCCGCCATGGCCTGCGCTTTGTATTTCGCCGTGCCGGCGTCGGGAAGAGCCTCCGCGGCAGCCTTTCCCGCCGCCGACAGACTGGCATAGCCGCTCTTCATGGCGTTGTACAGCGTCGCCAGCACGTCCTGGTAGGTCATGGCCGCGTCGCATTGGATGGACGCCTGGGGGTCCACGACGGAAATGTCGTCGATGATGCCGGTGCCGTCGGTGTTCATGATGGAGACGAAATAGGGTTCGCTGCCAATGGTGAAGCCGCTCATGGGTGTGCCATAAGCGTTATCATACACACCGAAATAGCGGTAGATGAACAGCATCAGCTCGAAGGTGTAAAAGCATTCCCGGTCGTAGCCGAAAACGCCGAGGCTGTCCCCGCCGTTCGTAAAGCCGGAGTGCAGCCACCAGTTGACCGCGGCTGTTTCCTCCGGGCTCGCCGCTGTCATATCGGCAAAATCATCGGCGGAGAACAGGGTGCTGTTATGGGCAATATACGGGCGGACGATGTCCACGCCCAGGAAGTCGTCGTGATACAGGCCGTCGTCCGAGGCATTCACCCCCATGATCGGCGCGTAGGCGCTCAGGGCAAGTGTCCCCGATCCCACTCCGCCGGAGGCAATGGTCGCGTTATACAGCGTCTGCTCCGCCGGAGCTTCGTACACAACGACATACAGCGCCGTGGTAAGGCTGCCGTCGAAGGACGCCCAGCATACCGTATTTTCCGCTGGAAGCGGAAGCTCAAAGCTCCAGCCGCCCCGCGCCGCGTCGTAGACGGCCTCCGCCGAGCCAATGACCGTGCCGCCCTCCTGCGCGTCAAACAGCGTCACATTCACGGACCCGGCGTCGAAGGGGACAATGTCGCCGTTCTCGTCAAAGGTGCCGTAACAGAGAAACTGCGCCCCAGAGTCCCCGGTTTGGGCGGTATAGACGCCGCTTTCCATGCTGGGCCAGGGCTGGATGTCCCGTTCATTGCTGCTCCCGCTGGCCTCGCTGCTGGCAAAGGCTGGCACCGCCAGCAGGCACAGACACAATAGCCACGCGATCACTCGTTTCATAATGCTCTCTCCTTTTTTATTATTTCAAGAACATTATAGAGGATAATTCCTGGATTGAAAAGGGTGTATTGAATATCTTGCCGCATTATCCATCTGTATATATAGCGATTTTATATTTGTCGTGCTATAATGGAGTCACATAGAACTTTTGAAGGAGGCAAAGCTATGATCCACAACGAAACCATGCAGAGCATTCTGGCTCGTCGCAGCTATAAGGTATTCGACGGAAAGCCCATCGACGACGAGGCCCTGGACACCATCGTCACCGCGGGATTGTACGCTCCTACGGGCATGAACCGTCAGCCCTGGCATTTCACCGTGATCCGCAGTCCGGAGATGCTGGAAAAATTCGGCGCGGCACGGAGGGCCGTTCCCCTGCCTCCCGGCGTTCCGGCCATGGGCGATCCCATGCGGAACGCGCCGGTGATGATCCTCATATCCGCGGAGGAGGGCGGAACCTCCGCCCAGGACTGCTGCCTTGCTATGGAGAACATGTTCATCGCGGCGGCGTCCCTCGGCATCATGAGCGGCTGGGATCACGCCACCATCGTGGACCTCATTCCCAACAACCCCGATCTCAAAGCGGAGCTCATCCCCGCGGGATACACCCTCTATGCCGCCGCCTTCTTCGGCTACCCCGGCCCGGAGGTAAAGGACCGCGGCGACCGCCGGGGAACGGTTGCGTATAAGTGAACACAAAAAACCCCGGCATCGCTGCCATAACAGCGATGCCGGGCTTTGGCGGAGAAGGAGGGATTTGAACCCTCGCTGCGCTCAACACGCACTACTCCCTTAGCAGGGGAGC
>CAYNZM010000026.1:0-21092 GCA_964401725.1 uncultured Oscillospiraceae bacterium | reverse complement strand
GGAGTGGGGCATCTACGACGTGGTGACGAACCGCATCATGACAGGCCTCATGGGGAACCTTATCAGCGTCATTCCCTTCGCCTCCGTCAGCGTCGCCGTGCTGGGTATTTATCTCGGCGTGGGTGTGCTGGTGGGCGGCTTCGGAAGCGCCATTGCCATCCGCAACTATCTGCGTGTGTAAAGGAGCGAATCTATGAATAATCGCAAGCTCTTTATCCAGATCACCTGCGGCATCCTTGCCGTGCTGATGATCCTGGGCCTTCTCACCACCGTGCTGGGCTCCCGGGCGTATGCTGCCTCCAGCTCCACGATCCAGGCGGAGATCGACGACCTGAACAGTCAGAAAAACGACATCCAGTCCCGGATGAACGACATCCAGTCGGAGATCGACAGCCTGGACTACGAAAAGGCCAACACCATCGAGAAAAAACGCATCCTGGACGAGAAAAACACCCTGGCCCAGCAGGAGCTGGACGTCATCCAGGACCAGATCGACATCATCGACGGCCTCATCTCCAACATGCAGTCCGACCTGGACGCCGCCCGCACCGAGGAAGCCCAGCAGAAGGAACGCTGGCTCACCCGGGTCCGGGCCATGGAGGAGCAGAGCACCCTGAGCTACATGGAGGTCATCTTCGACGCCACGAGCTTCTCGGACCTTCTGACCCGCATCGACCTCGTCAACGAGATCATGACCTACGACGAGCAGCTGGAGCGGGACTACATCGCCGCCCGGGAGAACGTGGAGGCGCTGGAGGCCCAGGCGGAGGAGCTCTACCTCGATAACGAGGCTAACCGCGCCGAGCTGGAGGACAAAAAGGCCCAGTTGGAGGCGGACATCGCTGCGGCGGCCCAGCTCATCCTTGAAATGGAAAACGACATCGAGGCCCACGAGGAGCTTCTTGAGCAGGAGCGGGCCCAGCAGGAAGAGGTCGAGGCTCTGATCGCGGAGAAGGAAGAGGAACTGGCGGCGGCCAAGGCCGCGGAGGAAGCCGCCCGGGCGGCGGCAGCGGCGGCAGCGGCGGCCCAGAGCGGCGCGGTGAACTATGTGGACACCAGCGGCGACGGCGCCGTTGTTACCTCCAGCTCCGGCGCCTGGATGATGTGGCCGACGTATACGAGCCTCATCACCTCGAACTACGGCTACCGCGTGAACCCCGTCTCCGGCATCTATAAGCTCCACTCCGGCTGCGACATCGGCGCATCCTACGGCTCCGCCATCTGGGCGGCCGCCGGCGGCACGGTCATCGTGGCCTCCGAGGGCTGGAACGGCGGCTATGGCAACTACGTCATGATCAGCCACGGCAACGGCTATACCACCCTCTATGCCCACATGTCCTCCGTGGCGTGCTATGTGGGTCAGACCGTCAGCATGGGCGACACCATCGGCTACGTCGGTTCCACCGGCAACTCCACGGGTCCCCATCTGCATTTCGAGGTCCGGGCGGGCAGCAGCACGACCGACCCCCTGGGCTACAGCTATTACTGATCCCTAACGCATTCTACGACTTCGGGCGGCATTTGCCGCCCGATTTTTAGGTGATACCATGAAGCATTCCACTCGTGATCTTTTTCTCGGCATCGTCGCCGGCATCCTCGCCTCCGCCGTACTGCTGACGGCGGCCTTCGGCGGGGTGTCCGGCCTGCGGTCCGGGCTGAAATACGCCGAGGTCCTGCGGGTCCTGCGCACGCAGTTCGTCGCGGACTACGACATGGCGGATGTGACGGACGAGGCCATGCGCGGCGCCGTCGCGGGGCTTCCCGACCGCTGGAGCTACTATATGAACGCCGAGGAATACGCCGCCTACCAGGACTATGCCGCGAACGTCTACCAGGGCATCGGGGTCACCATCCAGAAGGACGAGGCCACCGGAGGATTTCTTGTGGTGAGCGTTCAGAAGGACGGTCCTGCCATGAACGCCGGCATCGTTCCCGGGGATATTCTTCTCGCGGTGGACGGGGAGGACGTGACCGGCGGCGAGACATCGGACCTCCGTGCCCTGATCCAGGCGGATTTCGGACAGGACGCCATCATCACCGTCCTCCACGAGGACGGGACCTCCGAGGACATCCCCGTGTCCTGCGAGGTGGTGTATTCAAGTCCTGTGGCGTACGAGCTTCTCGCGGACGGCGTCGGGTACATTCGCATCGACAACTTCAGGGAGGGAGCGGCCCGGACCGCCATCGAGGCGGTGGAGGACCTGATGGACCAGGGGGCCAAGGGCCTGATCTTCGACGTGCGGGATGATCCCGGCGGACAGCTCACGGAGCTTGTGGCGCTGCTGGATTACCTGCTGCCGGAGGGAGACATCTTCATCCGCACCGACAAGCGGGGAAACGAGACCATTGAGACCTCGGATGCCGCCTGTGTGGAGCTTCCCATGGCGGTGGTCGTGAACGGCGAGAGCTACTCCGCGGCGGAATTTTTCGCCGCCGCCCTGCGGGAGTACGACTGGGCCGTCGTCGTGGGGGAGCCCACCACCGGCAAGGCCCGGAGCCAGGTGACCGTCGCGCTGTCCGATGGCAGCGCGGTGCATCTGTCGAAGTTTCGGTACCTCACGCCTCATCGGGTGGACCTGACGGAAACGGAGGGCATTACCCCGGACGTGGAAGCAGCCCTCACGGAAGAGGAGCGGGAGGAATTCCTCACCGGCTGGCTGGCGGCCGGCGAGGACCCCCAGGTCCAGGCGGCGGCAAACGCGCTGAAAACCCCATAAATCGACCGTCGGAGCGCTTGACAGCGGGGCAGAGAAAAACTATAATATTTTGGTTACAATGTAAAAAATTCAGCGGAGGTATATCATGGCTGACACCAAATACAAGATGAGCCGGGAACGGTACGACGAGATCGTCAAGGAGCTCGAGTACCTGCAGACCGTCCGGGAGAAGGAAGTGGCGGAGCAGATCAAGGAAGCCCGCAGCTACGGCGACCTCTCGGAAAACAGCGAATACGACGAGGCCAAGACCGAGCAGGGTAAGCTCTACTCCAAGATCGCGGAGCTGACGAACCTGCGGGATAACGCCGAGATCGTGGAGAAGACCACCCGCAGCGGCACCATCGGCATCGGCAGCCGCGTTACCGTGGTGGACGTGGAGTTCGGCGACGAGGACACCTACCAGATCGTCGGCAGCCAGGAGGCCAATCCCGCCATCGGCCGCATCTCGGATGAATCCCCCGTGGGCCGTGCTCTTCTGGGCCGCCGCAACGGCGAGACCGTCACCGTGGAGACCCCCAACGGCGAGCTGCAGTTCAAGATCACGAACGTCACCTACTGACGGAGAGGACACGACTATGTCACACTACGCACCGGGCTACCGGGATGAACCCGCCGGTCTGTCCGACGAGATGCGCGTCCGCCGGGAGAAGCTCTTCCGCCTGCAGGACGACCAGCGCGACCCCTATGAGATCACCAAGTTCGACCGGGACCACTACTCCCGGGAGATTCACGACCACTACGACGCTCTGGAGGGCAGGACCGTCCGGGTCGCCGGGCGTGTCATGGCAAAGCGCGTCCAGGGCAAGGCCGGATTCATGGACCTCATGGACGACCAGGGCCGCATCCAGCTCTACGTCAGCGTCAACGAGCTCGGCCCGGACACCATGGCCCAGGTCAAGACCTGGGACGTGGGCGACGTGATCGGCGTGGAGGGCTTCGTCTTCAAGACCCGCACGGAGGCGATCTCCGTCCACGTCCAGTCGATCCAGCTCCTGTCGAAGAGCCTGCGGCCCCTGCCGGAGAAGTTCCACGGCCTTACCGACACCGACCAGCGCTATCGCCGGCGGTATGTGGACCTCATCATGAACAGCGAGGTCAAGGACACCTTCCGCAAGCGCAGCCTCATCCTGCGGGAAATCCGCGCCTATCTGGACGAGAATGGCTTTCTGGAGGTGGATACGCCCATCCTCACCCCCTTTGAGATCGGCGCCTCCGCCCGTCCCTTCTTCACCCACCACAACACCCTGGACATGGACATGGTCCTCCGCATCGAGACGGAGCTGTACCTCAAGCGCCTCATCGTCGGCGGCATGGAGCGGGTGTATGAGGTCGGACGCATCTTCCGCAACGAGGGCATGGACACGAAGCATAACCCCGAGTTCACCACCGTGGAGCTCTACCAGGCCTATACCGACTTCCACGGTATGATGGACCTCGTGGAGGAGATGATGAAGCGCGTGGCGCAGAACGTGTGCGGGAGCCTCGTGGTGCCGTACCAGGGCCGGGAGATCGACCTCGGCCACTGGGAGCGGCTTACGATGATCGAGGCCGTGAAGAAATACTCCGGCGTGGACTGCAACGACTGGCATACCGACGCGGACGCCGTCGCCGCGGCGAAGGTCCATCATGTGGAGCTGCCCGAGCAGCCCACCCGCGGCGCGATCCTGGCGGAGTTTTTCGACGCCTTCGTGGAGGAAAAGCTCATCCAGCCCACCTTCATTTACGATTACCCCGTGGAGATCAGCCCCCTGGCCAAGCGCAAGCCCGGCGATCCCGCCTTTACGGAGCGTTTCGAGTACTTCATCAACGCCACGGAGTTCGGCAACGCCTTTACGGAGCTGAACGACCCCATCGACCAGCGTCTGCGTTTCGAGGCCCAGGTCGCCGCCCGCCAGGCCGCGGACCCGGACTGCAAGGCCCAGGTGGACTACGACTATGTGGAGGCGCTGGAGTACGGCATGCCTCCCACGGGTGGTCTCGGCTTTGGCGTGGACCGCCTCGTGATGCTCCTGACCGACTCCGCCTCCATCCGGGACGTCCTGCTGTTCCCGACAATGAAGCCGAATGATTGAAAAGCTAGATATATCAACGGTTACAGATTTCACAAAGTCAATTTACCAATTATTTTACCAATATTGCACTAGGAAGCAACAAAAGCGTTATACTATCGAATAACAAAAAGCGCCCATTGGACAATAGCCCGATGGACGTTTTTATTGTTCAAAACACTTCACAAGATGATTGGAAATCGTTATAATAATCGTATCGTTAGTGTGGAGTATCACATCTACATGCTTATGCGCCAAAGCCGGGAGAACCATCATGCAGTTCAACCTCCGTTTTTTAGCCACAAACTGTTGATATTACTGGGTTTCCTAGTTGTTCAGTAGACCCTAATTATTTAAAAGGAGAATCAAAATGCGTGAGCTTACCTACGTCGGCAACGCCGGGCAGACGTACATGCCGTTTCGGGAAAACACCCGGGTAAAGACCCTGCCGTACACGCCGCTTTCCCGGCCGGAGCCTCCGATCCCTGAGCTGAAGCTCAATCCGATGGCGGAGGAAAAGGGCTGGGTCATCCAGACGCAGAGCCAGCACTTTCTGCCCGGCGTAACGCCGCAGATGCTGGATTGGTTCTGGGCCAACATGGAGAAGGGCTACTATCTCTGGGCTCCGGGTTCCCACAAGCGGTTCAGCTGGGTCAAAGAACCCTGGCGCGTGGGCTTCGTCGAATCCGTTCACATGATCTCGGAATCCGTGGGCGAGGGACATCCCGTGTTCGGCGGCAACGGCATCGAGATCCATCGTCTTGACCTGAGCTGGTTCCCGTTCACGGAGGCGCTGGAGCACGTCATCGTCGAAGGCGTTTTCAACGACTTGGGGGAATTCGTGGATATGACCGTACACATGTGGGATGCCTGCGCCGGCGGCGCGCGGCATATCACCGCGGCGGTGGCCAGCACCACCGTACACGAGCCGCCCCATTTTGTGAAGGAGATGCTTGCGGAGAACCCGGGAGCTATCCCGGTCGCGCCCAGCTCCACCGACCACGGGGAATATGAGGCAAGCCGCTGGCCGGCGTTTCTCCCCCGGCTCTACGCGCTCTGGGAAGGTCATCCCGACCCGACGCAGAGCGTTCCCTGCGACCTGCGGGTCGTGCGCTCCGGGGCGTATCGATGGACGTATGTATGCGAGAACGGCCCCATTATTTTGAACGAAAAGGGGACGGAAAACAATGTATGAGATCGGAAAGGTCCTCCACGCGGGGATCAGTGTTTACAACATGGAGCAGAGCCTCGCGTGGTACGCCGGGAATCTCGGCTTTCGGATGCACCGGGACGACGGCTTTGTCCCGGTGCTGGACGCCCATATCTGTTTTATGGAAAAGGATGGGTTTCAGATCGAGCTGTTCGAGTACAAGGCACCCAAACCTCTGCCCGAAGACCGCTTCACCCCGAATTCCGACCTGCAGACGGTGGGCACGAAGCACGTCGCCTTCGCGGTCAAAGGGATGGACGAGCTGAAAGCCAAGTTCATACAGAACGGTGTGGATATCGCCCATGAGACCGAGATGAACGGCGAGCATGTGATGTTCATCCGGGACTGCAACGGCGTTCTGATCGAGCTGATCGAAAACACGGAGGAGGGAGCCGCCCATCGACGATCCGATCATGCAGAAGGGCGCGAGCCTCATCGGGACCTATGTGAACTCCAAGCCGTATAAGCTCAAGAGGGCTGACCTTCTCATCACGGGCTCCTGGCCTCCTGTCATGGGTGCGAAGCTGAACCCGTATAAAAACGCCGATATTTAATTTGATCCGCACACGCCTTTTTCGGATGCGGTGACCAAAGCGTTTCTGGACATGGAGGATTTGCGGACACCGCTTCAAGATGATAAATCGCTATATAGAAATTCCTCCGTTCGTTCTCTCAATCCTCGTCCCCTCGCAGGCGGAGGAACGGCGCTCCGGTCCCCCGCGCAGACAATGATGCCTGCGGTCCGCAGGCACGGCAGCATGGTCTGGCGCTCTCGCACACTCGCCCGCAGGTGAGCGTGTCGGAGGCCAACCGCCGTAAGGCGGCTCTCGGGCCGGAGACGAGAGCGCGATCCGCCTCGCAGAGTGCACGGCCTGACTTCAAGGCAGGCACCGCCCACTCCCTCCGGGATGTGGGCGAGTAAGTGAGCCCTTATCAGGAAAAACGGAGTGGGCTCCGGTTTCCCGAAGCATACTTCCTTTTTATCGGAAGAATCTGCGACGCATACACGATACCGGAAAACCCGGAGGAAGAGAGATATTCCTATGATGAAGATCATTCGGATCGAATGCGACGGCGGGGATTGTGTGCTGATCACCCGGGGACTTTATCTGAAAGCACTGCGGGATCGGTATGCTCAAGGCAAAGGAGCAGGAAGGCTGAGTCCGCGGCAGGAACAGTGTTTTCAGTGGAGAATCACTACATAACAGGATGAGGTGGATGTCATGCTGACATATTATCTGTCAAAATATAAAAACCTGCCGCTCTATGAGGCGCTGTACGACTGCATACGGCAGGATATCCTAAACGGCACTTTGTCCGAAGGAGAGCGTCTGCCTTCCAAGCGGGCCCTTGCCAAACATCTCAATATAAGCATCACGACGGTAGAACACGCTTATCAAAAGCTGGAGGAGGAAGCCTATCTTGTTTCCCGGCCAGGCTGCGGTTTCTTCGTCGAGAAACGCAGTTCGCTGCCGGACTTGACTGGACTTCACCCGACCGTCACCGGCGCTGATATGGCGGTCGACGTGACGGATGCGGATTATGAGCGGGTGGACTATGTGCCCCTGACGGACGCGGGGCCGAGGGAAGAAAAAACATATAAAATAGAGCTGACCGAGAATCACAGCAGCCTGTCGCTGTTCCCGGCCGGGATATGGGTGCGGCTGATTCGACAGATCCTCTCGGAATCCACCAGCGAAAGCAGCGAGCTGTTCCACAGCGTGCCATACAACGGACTGTATTCTCTGCGGGAGGCGATCGCCGGATATCTGCGCAAATACAGGGGATTCACGGTATCTCCGGATCAGATCATCATCGGAGCGGGAACCGAATATCTGTATCAGCGGCTGATCCAGCTTTTGGGTGTCGGAGCTATCATCGCTTTTGCGGACCCGGGCTATAAGGCTTTGGCCAAGGGCTGCATGACTTCCGGTCATGTGATACAGTTCATTCCCATGAGCGGTGAGGGACTCGACATTCGCGCACTGCGCCGCTCGATCGCCAATGTTGTCCATCTGTCCCCGGCGAACCACTTTCCTACCGGCGCGATCATGTCGCTTGAGCAGCGCGCCGATATTCTGGAATGGGCGGGCGAAGCCAGCTTCCGATACATTATTGAGGATGATTACGACTGTGAGTTTTCATCCCGGGGCGGTGATATCATGCCGCTGTTTGCCATGGATCGGAACGAACGCGTCATCTACATGAACACCTTTTCCAAGACGCTTGTGCCCTCGATCCGCATCAGTTATATGGTCCTGCCGAAGACGCTGCTGCCGCTCTACGAAAACTCCCTGAGCTTTTATGCCTGCACGGCCTCCGGTTTTGAGCAGCAGGCGCTGACGCGGTTCATTTCGGGGGGACATCTGGAACGGCATGTGGACAAGCTGAAAAACCATTATGACCGGAAATGCCGACACTTTGTGGAGGCGCTCGAAAACTCAAGGCTTTCCGAAATTGTGACGATCCCCAATCGCGGAGCGGGGACCCATCTGCTCATGCGCGTGCGGACCGCTATGGCGGACCGGCAGATTCGTGCCAGGGCGGAAAAACTGGGAATCCACATCTCCCTTCTGTCCGATTACTGTTATCGTCCGCGGCCGCACGATCTTCAGACCCTCGTCATCAACGTGGCGGCCCTTCAGGATGAGCAGGAGGGGATCGCCTCGGCGATCGATGCGTTGGAGCAGCTTTTTCTTGGTGAGCAAACTGACTTTGTGCCGACCCTTAACTGACATCTAAAGAAAAACAATGTTTCCCTATTGTATTTCCCGAGGACCCATGAGAAAATCTGTACATTCAAATTAACAAATTGAATGAAAGGATAGTTTTTGCAATGGGAAAACTGGAGAACAAAGTTGCTGTTATCACCGGCGCGACCGGCGGTATCGGAGCTGCCATGGCGGAGGAGTTTGCCAAAGAGGGAGCCAGGATCGTTGTTGTCGGAACCAATGAAGAGCGCGGTCAGAAGACGGTCGATGCCGTGAAATCTCTCGGCGGCTCCGCGATCTTCCGGAAAACGGATCTGTCCTCCACGGCGGATCTGCAGGGGTTGGTCGATGATGCGGTGGCGGCCTTTGGAAAAATCGATATCCTTGTCAACAACGCCGGGGCGGACGATCCGATCACCTGGGCCCCGGAGGATGTCACCGAGGAGGAGTACGATCGCGTCATGTCGGTAAACGCCAAGATCCCGTTTTTCCTCAGCCAGAAGGTCGCGCCGATCATGAAGGCAAACGGAGGCGGAGCCATCATCAATACTGCCTCTATTGCCAGCACCGGAGCGGGCCGCGGGCCGATCATCTATACGATTTCCAAGCACGCGATCCTCGGCGTTACCCGCCAGCTTGCCTTTTACTACGGGCATGACAATATCCGCGTGAACTGCATTGAGCCGGGTTATATTGCCACACGAATGGTCAAAGCGGCCATGCAGGACGACAGCATTCCCTTTGTCCCGCTGGTAAAAGCCAGCCCCGCCGAACGGCCGGGAGAGCCTTCGGAGATCGCAAGGGTCGCTGTGTTCCTTGCCAGCGATGACGCCTCCTTCCTTCACGGCTCCGAGATCTGCGCCGACGGTGGCTTTACACTGATCTGACCGGGTTTATCAAAGCGGATCAATGCATATACCCATCAGGCTGGCCGAAACATCGGCGGCAGAGATGGATACAATCAGAGACCATCGGCGCTGCCCGCGCCGGTGGTTTCCTTTTTCCGAAGACTGCAGGTCATAACGGGTCCAAGCATATGGGCGTAAGCGTGCAGTAGAAGTCCTGGGGAAAAGCGCGGCTGCTGACGGGGGTTCAAGGGCGGTTACCGGCAATACGGAAAGAATGCTGTTTCCTCTTGATTTAAAAGGGAAGAAGGAGTAATATAAACATGTGTTAATCACACAATTAACAAGAAAAGGAGAACGAACCATGAGAATCCGCAAGATCCTGGCTGTCGCGCTGGCACTTTGTTTTATCCTGTCTGTTGGCGCATTTGCCTCCTCGGATATGCCGGACACATCGCAGGGCGGCCGCGCAACGAGCTCGCCTCCGGACAACTCTACCAAGGCGGTAGACATCCTCGGGACAAGAGCCGCGTTCTATTTTGAATACGGCGAGAACGGCTATACGACGAGCCGGAACATCACCGACGACTACGAGATCGTAACCCAGTCCGAGGTGGCGGCGCCTGCCTCCGGAGAGATGAACGTCATCGACGGCATTTATCTCTACTGCGGTGCGGAGGCCTGGGACGAGGAGAACGAGGTCGGTAACTCCGGCATCGTCATCAATGACCTGACCGACACGGAGACGACCTGGTACATTGGCGGCGACGAGGCGTATTACGAAGCTCCCGACGGTCAGATGTATAACTCCGTCATCATCATGGAGACCGCCGAGGATGAGGAGCTTGCCTCCGGCGCCACGGAGACCGCGCCCGGCACGGGCATTGCTTTCAACGGCAAGTCTCTGGAGCTGAAGAACGTTTATATGTACGGCGAAGGGGCGAGTCGCCCCACGATCCATATACCCGCCTCCACCCGCGACAAAAATGTCTCCCAGCTTTCCGACCTTGTCATGGTGGACAGCATGATCGCGAACGGCAGCACCCGCTGTGTGCTGCTGATGGGCGGCGACGTTTGGTTCCTGAATTCCAGGTGCCTGACCACCTCCTGGGGCGCGCTGAGCTATGACAACACCTCCACTACGATGTATGTGGTGAACTCCGATGTGGAAAATGTCGGTGCCCGCGGATATGCCATCTATGACGCGGCCGGCTGCACGGCGTATGTATACGGAAGCCGCGTGCTGGGATGGAACACTGCCCTGGTCGTGTGCCGCACCGCGGAGCTTACCGTGGACAGCCTTGAGAATGCCTCCGACGTTGCCGTCGCGCCCTATGACGGGTCGGGCGATCTGACCGTTCCCGCTTATACGGCGGACGGACGCGCGTTCATCGCTGCCTTCGAGAATCCCATCAAGCTGCACGCGGATATGGCCGGCCCGGATACGCAGGCCGCGGCGTATCTCAATAACGCCTACATCTCCAGCCGAGTGGAGGATCTGGAATACGCCGACGGCTCCAGCTATACCGACGCCCTGACGGAAGCCTCCGGGATCAGCGGTCTGATTTCCGATTGCAACCGGGGCGACCTGGTGTATCTCGCCTCGCACAGCGGCAAGGTCGTGTTCGATAACTGCGAGCTTGCGAGCCGCAGCGGCGTGCTCGTGCACAGCATGTTCGCCTATGATTCCATGGCGAGCGGCATCTATCCCGAGGACGGCGCCGAGTATATCGGCGATGAGGTCGTGATCCGCAATATGAGCGCCGAGGGCGACATCCTGCATGAGGACTATATGCGCAAGATGGAGCTGTCCCTGGAGAACGCGGAGCTGACCGGCCGCGTCGTCGGCACGACGCTGACCGGCTGGAATTCGTACTGGATCGATGCGGTGAGCAAGCTGCCCGCTGACGAGCTGTCAGAGGCCTCCGATGAGATGACGCCGGAGGAGACCACTCTCAAGCAGGTCATTTACAACGATACCTACGACACGGTCTGGGGCGTCCGTATGAGCATGGACGCGGACTCCGTTTGGAACGTCACCGGTGACTCCAACCTCTACAGCTTCACCATGGAGGACGGCGCGTTGGTAAAGGCCGCTGACGGTCAGAGCATCACGATCTACGTCGATTGCGCCATGGACAACGGCCTGGAGGCGTATGACATTTCTACCGGCAGGCAGATCGCCGCATTTGAGCCCGGCGTGGAGTACAGCGGCGTGGTCATCGTCGTCAGCGGGGCCGCTTCCGGTGAGAGCTCTTCCGAGCCCTCTGCCGAGGCGCCTTCCGCGGAGCCGGCTGTGTCAGCGGATGCCGGCGTGCCCATGAACCTGCCCGACGGCTCTATGCCTCCCGAGCCCCCCGCGGATCTCGCTCCCGGCGAGGAGCCTCCCGGAGGCTTCGGCGGCATTGACTGAGGATAACCGTCCGATTCCATGCCGCCTGTGTCCCCTTAGCGGTAATCATATAGTCACCGCAGGATAGATTCTGCGGTGTGGGAAATCGAGTGGGAGGGGCTGCATAAGCCCCGTCCTCTCACACAACCGTGCGTATGGTTCCGTGCACGGCAGTTCAATCGCATAAGTGCAGGGACTCGTACAGGTCAAGGATGCTGAAATATCCTGCCTGTACGAGTCTTTTGTCGGAGACGCCCATGTTCGCGCTAAGAAACTGAACTCGTCACCTCATACTAATGCTTCCTTAATTAATATCACACCGCAGCGGTTCCGTCGGACATCTTAAAAAGACAGCAATTACATTTTTCACGTTCGTTTAATCATTTGATGCTATCCTGTTTACAAATCCGAAGCTGTTTATTTCGCGGCGGCACAAAGGGAAGCGCGGCGAGCTGCCGGAAAAGATGGGAGTTGAGATAATGAAAAACATTTCAGGCTGTATGCGGATCATATCTTTATTTGTATTGCTCTGTCTGCTCTGCGCATGCAATGGGGAGAATGCCCTGTCGGAATACGCCGGAAGCTATACGCTCTTTGCCTATGATTATGAGGGGTATGCGCTGGAATCGGGCGATATGGCTTCGGAGATATCCCTCAAACAAAATGGCGGGGGAAAGATGACGATGAACGGCGAAACCGGATCCTTCGATGAATGGACGATTGACGGCGAGCGCATTTCCCTGCGTTCCGGTGAGGATGAGATCGTCGGAACGATTCGGGATGGTATTCTCACACTGGATTTCGGGGATGGGACCATCCTCTATTATGCAAAGCGGGGAGCGGATACCTCGGGCGTTGCCGTACTCAGCATGGAGGAGTACTATGAGAGTATCATTCAGTCCATGTGGGAGAATGGCTCGGACTGAATTCATTTGCTTCGGCTGGGGAGATCGCCGGAGCGGACGATTGGTTCGAGGCCTCGGACGGCTTCGCCTGCCTTACCCTTACCACGGCGGTCGAGGGCTGGGCGGCCTGGAGATGGAGCTCATGAACGGTTCCGTGTGGAACGTGACGGGGACGGGCCGCTTGACGAAACTCACCATCGGCGAAGGCTGTGCGCTGAAGGGCATGCTCACAGTGAACGGTCGGACCGTTGAAGCGGTTCCCGGAGTCTATGAGGGAGAGATCGTTGTCATGCCGTTGACGCCGCTCTCTGCGGAGACTTCCGGCGAGGCGGCGGGTCGGATGATTCCGAGCCGTCGTTTTTTCATGTTCGTTTAATCCTTTCCTGCTATAATCGTGGCAAGCTCCGTTGATCGGAACGATCAAATCTATCAGAAAGGAAAAAGGTGAAAAGAATGAAGAAAACGATGGCGGCTGTTATGGCGGCGATCCTGCTCGTCGCAGCGCTTGCGGGCTGCGGAGGCAGCGGCGCAAAGGATGTTTCATGGGAGGACTATCAGCAGTGGCTGATCGAGACGTTTGCGGAATCGTCTCCGGACCCCGAGGGCGTTACGGCGTTGGTTCAGGGTCTGAAGAGCTGGGACGATGTGGATCTGGAGAGCCAGCCCTGGGTAAAATTCTTTGGGGACGAGTATTTCGGCGCGTCTACCTGGGATGAGTTTGTCGCCGCTGGCGGCGTCGGAAGCTACAACACCGAGTATGTGGATGAGGTGGACGGCAGCGCTCCTTCCGGAGATCCCCCTGCGGGCGGAGCCTCGGGTGAGCCGACGGGTGAAATGAACGGATAAGCGTAATGCTGGGCAACACGCCGGAACGGACATAGCCCGCTCCGGCGTGCATAATGCGCAAGAGACTTGTAATTCATGGGGAAACCGTGTATTTTGATCGTGGAGGGGGCGGTATCGTGCGTATCCTGATCGTAGAGGATGAGGCGCGGATGGCGCAGACCATCCAAAGCCTTTTGAAAAAGCAGAACTATATATCCGATATAGCCTCCGACGGCGAGGAGGGGCTCGACTGCATCCTGAGCGGCATTTACGACCTGGTGATCCTGGACGTGATGCTCCCCAAAATGGACGGCTTTCAGGTGCTGGAGGCGATCCGCGCCCGGGGCGTGAATGTGCCGGTGCTTCTGCTGACGGCGCGTTCCACGGTGACGGACCGCATCGAAGGGCTGGACAAGGGCGCGGACTATTACCTGCCGAAGCCCTTCGCCAGCGGCGAGCTTCTGGCCTGCATCCGGGCGCTGCTGCGCCGGCCCCGGGAGCTGGACACGGACGCGCTGACCTTCGCGGACCTCTCTCTGGACGAGGAGGGCGGCGTTCTGACCTGCGGCACAGAAAAGGTCTCCCTCAACAGCCGGGAGCTGGAGCTCATGCGCATCCTCATGCGCAGCGCGGGCACGCCGGTCTCCCGGGAGAGCCTGCTTGTGAAGGTGTGGGGCTTTGACGCCTCGCCGGAGAGCAATGTGGTGGATGCTTATATGAGCTTTCTTCGCAAGAAGCTGAGCTTCATCCGCTCCCGGGTGGGGATCGAGAGCGTGCGCCGCATCGGCTACTACCTCACGGCGCCGGGAGGAAGCGCATGAATGTGATACGCAGGCTGCGGCTGAAGTTCATTGCCGTTTTTATGGGGCTTATGCTCATCTTTTCTATCGCTATCAGCGCCTTCATCTATTTTGAGCGGAAAGCGGAGCTGGAATACCAGTGCATGGTCTATCTGCTGGATATCCACAATTACGGCAACAAGGGAAACGCCTCCGCCGAGCCGCTGGCCGCCTACCCGCCGTTTTTCGTCATTGAGATCGACAATCTGACAAACACCGCACGGGTGGTGGAAGGACGGTTCTTTCTGGCGGATCGGGGCGTGGCGGTGGAGGAACTGATTGGACATCTCGTCGGACACATGGAGGAGAGCGGCGTGCTCTCGGAGTACGGCGTGCGCTATTTTAACGGTGTCCGTGAGGCAAGGGCGCATCGGGTTTCCTTTATCGACGTGACGTATATCGACGACGATCTTAACGCGCTTCTGGGAAAGATCGTTCTGATCGGGCTGTCGATCCTGTTGATCCTGCTGGTGGCGTCGTTCTTTCTGGCTCAGTGGTTCTCGCAGCCGGCTAAGCAGGCCATGGACGAGCAGACGCAGTTTATCGCCAAGGTGTCTCATGAACTCAAGACGCCGGTTTCGATCATCCGCGCGAACATCGACCTTATTGACGGGGAAAAGAGTGCGGACGAGGCGGATTTCGTCTTCGGCTGCGAAAACATCCGGCATGAGTGCGACCGGATGACGGGTCTCGTGGAAGCTATGCTGATGACAGGGGTCATCGCGCATGACCCGGAGCGGCGGCAGGAGGAGATCGACTTTTCCACACTTCTGGAGCGGGAGATGCTCCGCTTCGAGGTGGTGGCCTTCGATCACGGCTTCACGCTGACCCATGAGGCAGCGCCGGAGATCACGGTCAAGGGCGACGAGATCCAGCTGACAAGGCTGGTGGATATCATCGTGGAGAATGCCATCAAGTACTGCTCGCCCGGCGGGGAGATACGGGTGAAGGCGGAACACCGCGGCGGGGCTTTGCGCCATATGCGGCTGACCTGCGCGAATGACGGACCGGAGCTCACAAAAGAGCAGCGGGAAAACATCTTCAAGCCCTTCTATCAGGTGGACAGCACAAAAAAGGGCGCCGGACTCGGCCTTTCCATCGCCCACGAGATCGTAAGCTCCATGCGGGGAACGATCCAATACGACTACATCGACGGGAAAAACTGCTTTATCGTTGAGCTTTGATACAGGAAACGAAACGGGCTCCGCCGGATCCGGCGGAGCCCAAAATGTATATAGGAAGGGAAAGAGGATCACGGCATGACGACGATGCTTCCCTCGTACACGCCGGCAACGGCGGTGTCATCGGCCGCTTCAAGCTGCGGGACGCTGTCACGGTCCGGGTAGTATTTCGCGCCGTCGGAGCCGATGATCCTAACGTTTGTGGCGATGCCGTCGGTGTCGTCGTTGTCATAGAGCTGTACGAGGATGCCGTGCTCGCCCATGGTGACGTCGGTGTTTTCCACCAGGATATATGGCGTGCTTGTGCGGACGAGGAAGAGCGTACGGCCTGCGTCCCAGCTGGCGTCCTTCACATGGACAGTGGGCTCGGAGGCGTCCGCCCACGCTGGAGCCGTCAGCGCGGCGAGAAGCGCGAGCGACAGGAACAGAACGGTCAACTGCCTTGCTTTCTTCATGGTGGCGCACTTCTTTGCATAGTTATATTTCATTTTACTATAGGATCATTAAATGAAGGTTAATTCTTGGACGATCCGAGGGAAACAACGATTCTTTCACGTTTGTTTAATGGTCCTATGCTATTCTTACATCCGGATGAATGCAATAATTTATTTTGAGGAGGCTTGCATATGAAACTGAAGAAAAGATTATCCCTGCTTTTTTCTGTTTTGCTGCTCATCTCCGTTCTGAGCACGGCGGCGCTGGCGGACGCCTCGGTCACCCGGACGGATACCGTTACGGTGAACGCGGACGGGACCATCGACGGGTACGACGGACATGTCACGCTTTTGGTGGACGGCGTGGAGAAGGCACGGATCCCGGGGACGTATACAGGGGATGTCGTGGTCGCTGTCACGGACGAATTCTCCGTTCAGGGTTCGGCCAGTCAGGAGCCTGGCGGCGGCGGCCCGGGAGGGGCCTCCGGCGGGGCCGGGGGATCGGACGGCGAGGTCCATGTGGGCAGTCTCAATAAGACCGTCCTCGGCACCGAGCTGCGCTCCGCCCGCAATTCCACGGATTACCGCACGGCGATCTATGTGGATGAAAGCGGCGTGAGCGAAGACTATTCCGTGATCGACGCCGTGACGAGCGGTTCGGTCACCGCGGAGGGCGCTTACGGGATCACCGTGGACGCCGAGAGCGATACCTTCGGCGGCCTTGTGGTGGAGAGTGCGCCTTACACGCTGGCGGAGGCGAGCATTACCCTCGATACGGACGCCGTGGGCGGCACGACGAACGACTTTTCCGGGCTTGGCGCGGCGGTCTCCGCCTATGGCAGGGGGACGCTCCTCACCATCGAGGACAGCGCCATTGAGACCACCGGCGTGGTGAAGCCCGCGCTGTTCATCGGCGGCGGCGCGGACGTGATCGTGAAGAACACGAGCCTGACAGCGAACGGCGGCACGGTGTACGACACCTATCTGTCCAACGCCAATCAGGGCACCATGATCGGCGCGCCATGGCACCTGGGCATCAACAACGCCCTGGGAAACTCCCGCTGCGTGAACCTCATGGGTGCGCAGAGCACCGAGACAGTGGTCGATTCCTCGATCACGGCGGCCGGCTGGGGCGGCTTGTCCGTGGATGACGGCAGCTACATGCGCATGGACGTTATAAACTCCACGGTAAATGTAGATGAGGGCTATGGCGCGTTTGCCATCGGACAGGTGACGGAAAACTGGCGGGGCTCCGACATCCGCGCAGGCGTGCTGGACTTCATCCTCATGGGCGGCCATGTGAACATCGGTGCGTACACCGGGGGCGAGGAAATCGCCGTCCGGCGCATGGAGGTCAAGGATAACGGCGAGGGCATTGATGATTACTACGCCCAGGAGACGGACGAGGTCGTGACCACGGTGAAGAGCGACGCGCTGGCCGCCGGGGAGAGGAAGACCTCCCACATCGTCTCGGACCGCTTCGGCTTCGAGGCCCACTCCATGATGCTGAACGATACCGTGAACACCGTGACCCTCACGGAGGGTACGGAGGTGGAGACCGGGGAGGCTGCTTTCATCGTAAAATCCGGCTTTGCGGAGATCACCGTGGACGGCGCGTCGGTCACGGCTGGGATGAGCCCCTATACCGGGGAGACAGTGTTCCTGCAGATGATGGACAACGACGACGGCTTCTGTGGTCTGACGAACTTCCAGTACAGCACCTTCGGGGAGTATTTCTGGGAGCCGGACGGCTGGAGCTATGAGTTCCATGACACCATCGACACCGACGACTACGATCTCCAGGGCGGCAGCGGGTACGACGTGTGCGTCTACGGCACGGAGGCGCAGAAAGCCCTCGGCCAGTGGTGGACGAAGGTCGATCTCCGGAATACCGACATCATTGGCGATCTCTGGAACTCCACGGGCTACTGGACCCAGGGCGGCAGCGACCTGTATGTGACGATCGGGGAAAATGCCTCCGTCACGGGCGTCATCTCCGCCGGCGCGTACCAGCATTATGCCAAGACCTACGAGGTCGGCCTGTACGGCTATTACAGCGCTACCGGCTCCGAAAGCGTGCCGCTCGAGCAGAACGAGTGGTACAACAGCTCGTATTCCGGGAGCTGGGAGAACGCGAAATACATCTCCGTCGTGGCGAACACGCCGTATTACTACGGCGCGAACGGCGTGGACGTGACCCTGACCGACGGCGGCGTGTGGAACGTCACGGACCCGAGCTTTGTCACGGGCCTTACCGTAGACGGCGGCACTCTTGCGAATGTCGGCGGAATCTATAAGGTCCTCGTGGACGTGACGCCGGAGGAAAACGCGGTGGATACGGTCACGGTCACGGGGATCGGCAAGGTCGATTGGAATGGCGGCGACATTGCCCTGACCGCGGAGGATAACTACACCTTCTTCGTGATCGTGCCGGAGGGGGATTCCGTGGACAATATCCTCTCCGCCGGGGACAGTCTTGGCTATGGCGCGAAGGAATTTGAAGGGAAATACTTTGGCTCGTTCTACGATCCGGCGATCGGACTTCTGTCCGTGCCCATGCCGCTGCCGGAGCAGGAAACGGAGACAGTGAGCGTTATTTCCCCTTCCGGTGAGGCGAGCTGAACAAAAATATTCGCTCACGAATGGTTACAAATGGTTAAAACGCTGGGTTAAGTCATTTTTTCATGTTCGTTTAATGTTTTTGTGCTAATCTTGAAACATGGATGAGAGATCATCAAACTCGGAAAACAATTTTTAGGAGGAAAATCGTATGAAGAAGACCCTGAAAGTCATTCTCAGCCTGGCGTGTGTCGTCGCGCTGGTTGCTTCTCTCGGCGTCGGAGCTCTGGCCGTCACGGACGAAGAGTTCGAGCAGCTCAAGCTCGACACCCAGCGTGCGCTGGATATCCAGGCGGTTGAGAACATCATGAACCGCCACGTCCTGTATCACTGCTACGGCGAGCATATCGAAGAGATGGAAGAGATCTGGGTGCAGGATCCCGTGAACCAGGCCACCGCCTCCTTCGGCCAGAACCAGGGCTACTATGTCGGCTATGACGCCATTTATGAGGCCTATGCCGCCGGTCACTGGAACAACTGGCTGTCCTCCGCCAAGCGCTTCTGCCAGAACAACGGCATCGACACCACCGGCATGACCGACGACGAGATCATCGAGGCGTACGGCGGCGTGGGCCAGCTCCTTCTGCACGTCACCACCACGGCCATCATCGAGATCGCGGCGGACGGCAAGACCGCGAAGGGCTACTGGTATTCCCCCGGCATGATCGCTGAGTCCGGCTCCTCCGCCAACTCCATTTGGGAGGCCTATGGCTGCGACTTCGTGAAGGAAGACGGCGAGTGGAAGATGTGGCATCTGCATATGTTCACCGACTTCATGTGCCAGTTCGGCGACACCTTCACCGGCAGCTCCGGCGGCGGCTCGGGCGAGGCCTCCGGCTCCGGCGAGCAGGGCGGCCAGATCGCCTATGTGGGCGAGGAAGGTGCGCAGGAGCTCGCTCTGAGCGCTCTCGAGAAGGGTGATTACCTGTACCTGACCCAGTACACCGAGTTCTCCACCAGCCGTCTGCGCCAGGAGATGGAGGTCGTTCCCATCCCCATGCCTTACGACACCTGGGACTTTGATGTGCCCAACTACGGCCCCGCTGCCGAGCAGCTGGCTCGCTACGGCCTTGACGTCAACGATTGGTATGCCGTCTACGGCAGCTGATTTGCTGAATACTTAATCATGTTGCTCCATCCATAAATTCCACGCGGGAAGCCTCCGTATGACCCCATACGGAGGCTTTTCCCCAATATACCAATCAGGAGAGTATATATGGAGAAGAAGGATATCACAAGAAGACAGTTTCTGAAAGGTTCTGCGGCCGGCGCGGTAGGCTTTGCGGCCCTCGGCATGTTCGGCGTAAACGCCTTCGCCTCCGGGGAGGCATCCGGCGCACCGGGCGGTTCCTCCGGCGGACCCGGCGGCTTCAGCTTTGCCCAGGAGAAGAACGAAAACCACCTCATCTGGCAGATGGACGACTGGAAGATCGCCCCGGACCCCATCCCGGACAGCAAAATAAAGGAAGAACTTGAGACGCAGGTGCTCATCATCGGCGGCGGCTACGCGGGCAACGCAGCCTGCCTCGAGCTCAACGAGGAGGGCTACAAGGTCATGGTCATCGAGAACCAGACCGAGGCCATGTATGAGCTGCGCGGCGGCGACGAGGGCGTCATAAACTCCAAGTTCTGTCAGGAGTTCTGGGGCGCGCCGGAGGTGGACCCCATCGAGTTTTACAACAACTGGATGCTGAACTGCCAGAACTACGCCAATCCCGAGCTGGTGATGAAATTCGCCCAGAACGGCGGCGAGAGCCTCGACTGGCACATCTCCCGCTGCACCGACGCGCAGAAGCAGTCCTGGGACGTGAAGTTCTGGTCCCACAACAACGAGGAGGTTCGCCCCCACGTTCTCGGCGAGATCGGCGGCCTCAAGTTCTGGGCGCCGACGCTGCATCCGGATCAGGCCACGGTCTATAAGGCCAACCGCGCCTTCTGCGAGGAGCAGGGAACGCAGTACTTCTTCAACTGCCACGCCGAGCACCTCATCACCGACAGCGACGGCACGGTGCATGGCGCGGTGATCTTCAACAACGAGACGGAGGAATACTTCCGCGTCAAGGCGGATTACGTGGTCATCTCCACCGGCGGCTTCGGCACGAACGAGGGCATGATGCGCGATATGCTGGCGGACCTCTACGCCCAGATGCAGGAGCAGGACGAGATGGGTCAGATGGGCGCGGACCGGGACGGCTCCGGCATCGCCATGGCGGTGTGGGCCGGGGCCCAGCACGAGCAGTGCGGCGTCCCTACCATGGACGGACGCCAGCCGTGGCTCACGGGCAACCCCGGCCTCACGGCAGCGCCGGGGCATCCCCAGGGTATCTGGCTCGACTGGCAGGGCAAGCGCTTCATGAACGAGTTCT
>CAYNZM010000025.1:0-21203 GCA_964401725.1 uncultured Oscillospiraceae bacterium | reverse complement strand
ACCGGCACCCTGCACGCCGCCACCCACTGCGACGCCCCGAATCACACCCTCCACGAGGAGGAGGTCGACCGCGAGCGCTACGGCTATACCCTCGCCGAGATGCGCCTTGAGCACGCCATCGGCTCCGGCGTCATCGTGGACCTGACCTGGATGTACGACGAGTTCGAGAAGGCCTTCAACGCCGCCGGCGGCGACCCCGCCAAGATGGGCCCCTACGCCGAGATCCCCGGCGTGCAGAAGGGCGCGATCTGGCACATCATCACTCCGGAGGAGGTCCAGGCGGCTCTCGATAAGGACGGCCTGGAGATCCGTCCGAACGACTTCGTCGTGCTGAACACCGGCTTCCACCGCTATTGGCGCATCAATAACGACAAGTACTTCAACTACTACCCCGGCAACGGCCCCGAGCTCGCCAAGTGGCTGATGTACGAGAAGAAGATCAAGGCCATCGCCGGCACCTACGGCGCGTCCGACGCCGTCGTGTGGCACTGCCCCTGCAAGGAGCAGATGCCCTGGCTGTACAACAACTACAAGCTGGCCACCGGCCGGGACATCGACGTGGACTATCCCGACTATGAGCCCTGCCACCGCCTGTTCGGTCAGCACGGCCTCATGGCCATCGAGAACGCCGGCGGCGACATCGACCAGGTCACCGGCAAGCGCATGACCATCGCCGCGTTCCCGTTCCGCTGCGAGGCGGCGGACGGCGGCATGGTGCGTCTCGTCGCCTGGGAGGAAGGCACCACCTGGTAATGGGTCTTTTTCCGCAATACTTTGCCTCGCTCCCTCGATGTACTCACGGTACGCCTTCGGTCGCTCGGCTTCGTCTTGCGAAAAAATCCCTCATTACCAACGCGAGATACTGTCGCGTAATCTGTTCGACTACATAAGCACCTGCAAGCCGGATCGTTTTTTCCGGCTTGCAGCCATATCCGGTCCTTGTTAAATCTTTCGAAAGCGAATGCTACATGCAGGAAAGAAGTGTCATTATGAAAACGCTTGCCGATATTAAAAAGATCGCCGTGCTCGGCGCCGGCACCATGGGTCCCGGCATTGCCCAGACCTACGCCATGGGCGGCTATGAGGTCACCATGTGGACCCGCAGCGAGGCTACCCGGGAAAAGGCGGAGGCCGCGCTGAAGACCCAGCTCGCCACCTTTGCCGAGGAGGGCGAGATCGCCGCTTCCGACGTGGACGCCATCCTCTCCCGCATCGGATTTGCCGCCACCGTGGAGGAGGCCGTCGCCGGCGCGGACTTCATCCAGGAGACCATCGTGGAGAACCGGGACGCGAAGTCCGCGCTGTACGAGCAGCTTGCGGCCTGCGTACCCTCGGACGTGATCATCGCCTCCAACACCTCCGCCATGAACATCTTCGAGGTGGTTCCGGAAAAGCTCCTGTCCCAGCAGATCATCTGCCACTGGTACGCCCCGCCCCAGCTCATCCCCCTGGTGGAGGTGGTGAAGAGCGAGCAGGCTCCCCAGGAGTACGCGGACATCGCCATGGCGGTCCTGAAAAACTGCGGCAAAACGGCTGTCCTCATGAAGAAATTCATCCGGGGCTATATTGTGAACCGGCTCCAGCAGTGCCTGAACCGGGAGGTCTTCTATCTTCTGGACAACGGCTACTGCGACGCGGAGGCCATCGACCTTGCCGCGAAAGCCAGCTTCATCCCCCGGGCCTGCGTGCTGGGCCTTGTGAAGCGCGCGGACTTCGGCGGCCTTGACATGACCGCGAACAATTACAAAAACCACTCCTACACCATGCCCGAGCATGGCGACGAGATGCCCGCGTCTCTGGCCGCCCACGTGGAGGCCGGTGAGCTGGGCATCAAGACAGGCAGGGGCTTCTACGACTACTCCGACACGGACATCGAGGCCCTCAAAAAGAAGCGCGATCAGCAGCTTTTCGAGGTCTTCCGTCTGGAGAAAAAGTTCCTCGGCGATCCCGTATAATTTTTGATGAATATCTCCGTTATGATCGGCGTGCTGGTGACCGTCGTCCTCATCCTGGGCCTGAGCGTCTACTCCGGCACCCGGATGAAGAGCGGCAGCCAGCTAAACGGCGCGGCCGTCACCGCCGGCATCATCATGGGCACCCTGGTGGGGGGCTCCTCCACGGTGGGCACGGCCCAGCTCGCGTATAATTTCGGCATGTCCGCCTGGTGGTTCACCCTGGGCGGGGGCATCTCGTGCCTCGTGCTGGCTCTGGGCTTCGTGGGACCTCTGCGCCACAACGGAGGCCGCACCCTCATCGGCATGGTGGAGCATGAGTTCGGTCCCGCGGCGGGCCTCTCCGCCTCCATCCTGAACACTATCGGCACCTTCATAAACGTCATCTCCCAGATGATCGCGGCGTCGGCGGTGCTGGCGGTGCTGTTTCCCCGCATGGGGCTTGTTTGGGAGCTCATCATCTCCACCGTGTTCATGATCCTCTACGTCGTCATCGGCGGCCGGAAGGGTGCGGGCATGGTGGGCATCCTGAAGCTTGTTCTGCTGTACGTCGCCATGATCGGCAGCGGCGTTCTGGTCCTGCGGATGACGGGAGGCCTTTCCGGCTTCACCGCCATGGTCCGCGGCATCGAAAACCCCGAGGGCGTGAACTTTTTCAGTCTCTTCGCCCGGGGCGCGGGCACGGACCTCGGCGCGGGGATGTCGCTCCTGCTCGGCGTTCTGACAACCCAGACCTACGCCCAGGCGGTGCTGTCGGCCAGGACCGACGCCGCCGCCCGCACCGGTGCGCTGATCTCCACCTTCCTCATCCCGCCCATCGGCATCGGCGGCATCCTGGTGGGACTCTATATGCGGGCGCATTTTCCCGGCATCGCGGCGAAGACCGCGCTGACGAGCTTCGTCACCATGTATATGCCCGGGGCCCTCGGCGGCATCGTGCTGGGAACGCTGTTCATCGCCGTCGTCGGCACCGGCGCGGGGCTTGCCCTGGGCATGTCCTTCGTGCTGAACGAGGACATTCTTGACCGCTTCACGCACAAATTCGACGGTCCTCAGAAGCAGAGACTCATGGGCCGGGTGTGGATGGTCCTGGTGCTGGCGCTGGCCTGCGTGCTGTCCATGGGGAGCCTGGGGGACACGATCCTGAGCTTTGCCTTCATGTCCATGGGCTTCCGGGCGGCGGCGGTGTTCGCGGCCCTGTGCGCGGCGCTGTTTTTCCCGGGGCGGGTGGATCGGAAATGGGCGGTGGCGTCCATCGTCCTCGGACCCGTGGCGGTTCTGGCGGGACGGCTCCTTGCCCTGCCCTTTGACTCCCTGTTCCTCGGCATCGCCGTGGGGATCGCGCTGATTTTTGCCGGCGCGGTGTCCCAGGGTCGGAAACCTTCGGCTTGATTTTTCTCCGCCTCGCGTGCTATCCTATTCCGGAAGGACGGTGGACCCATGCTCAACGAAGTTTCGATCCGCTGTTTTCTGACGCTGGCCCAGACCCTCAGCTTCACGGAAACAGCGAAGATCCGCTATATGACCCAGCAGTCGGTCAGCAAGTACATCGCGAAAATGGAGGAGGACCTGGGCTTCCAGCTCTTCATCCGCACGCACCACTATGTCAAGCTGACGAAGGCCGGGGAGTCCTTTTACGCCTTTTTCAAGGAATTCAGCGACCGCTTCGAGGACGTGGTCGAGGAGACAAAGAACTACTACGACAGCATGTTCAACTCCCTCCACATCGGCTATCTCGAGTGGCTGGAGATCTCCGCCAGCATCGGCAAGGCCCTCAAGGTCATGCAGAAAAACAACCCGGCTCTGCGGTTCGTGGGGGAAAAACACCCGCAGTACGAGTTAAACGAGCTGTTTTTGAACCGGAAGCTGGACCTCATCATCACCTACAAGGAATTCGCACCCAACGCCGCGGGCCTCAAAAAGCTGAAGATCCAGCAATCCCCCTTGGTGCTTCTCGTCTCCCCGGACCATCCCCGGGCCACGGACGACGCCACGGTGGACGACTTCCGAAACGATCCGTTCATCAAGGCCGCGTCCAGCCGCGAGGCCCTCTCCGAGAGCAAGAACCGGGCCCGGCGTCAGTGCCGGGAGCTGGGCTTCACCCCGTCGGAGATACGCATTTCCCCGAACCTGGAATCCGCGTACATGGCGGCGGAGTTCGGACAAGGGGTGCTGGTGTCCACCATGCTCTCCCGCATGAGCCTGCACTCGGAGCTCAAGTGCTACGACATCGGTGTGTCGGAGGACCTTCTCTGCTTCTGGCACGAGGACGAGGAAAAACCCGCCGTGGCGCAGTTCGCGTCCGTGCTGGAGCAGGTGCACAACTGAGATCGAATACAAGAACTCCCCCGGCTTTGGCGGGCGTCCGTAAGACAGTAATTTCTCGAAATTAACGTAAATGGGCATCTGCCGGTCTCGGATTGGACAACAAACGCGCATGGCCCCAGCTACCAAACGCTGGGTGCTATGCGCGTTTGTTGTGTTTATGGGCCATGCCATGCAACTATACCGTGGTGCCGAGTTTTGGACCCGCAATCCCTTGGTACAAGCGGTTCAAAAGTTCTATTTCTCTACTCTGTCGTTGGTGTGTATGTTACGCAATAGACCACGGAAATCCGGGTGTAACGTAATAGAATATCGCCCCGCATAACCTTTTCTCTCTCAGTAGCTAGCCGCGTCAGCGGACAGGGGATAGCTCGCGTCCGCGAGCGCAAGGGGGACGCCCCTTGTACGGAGCGCCAGCGACGAAAAACGCCCGGACTTTCGGAAGTTCGGGCATTTAGGCTCCGCAGGATGCGCGTACATCCGTCAGAATGTACAGAATTGCGCCATTCGGAAAGGCAGAGCGGGTAACTCCGCATATTGCGCCGCGGTCGTGTTTGTGCTATCATGTGTATGCGACACAAACTTAATATCGGGCAAATACGAAGAATGTGTTTTTACTTCGGTAAAAACGCACTCTCCATTTGGCATCCCTCGTGTTTGTCCAAAGTTTGTGTCGCAACAAACGAAGTTCTGCGTTTTTCGTGCGCGGCTTCATTTGGAGCCGCGCACTTTTTGATGAAGGGAGATTATCGCATGAAGAAACTATCTTGCTTGTTCGCTCTCGTTGTTTGCATATATAGCCTCTCTGCCTGTGCAAGTACTAACGAAGATGTTGACCTAGTATCACTGCCCGCAATTGAATATACTGGGGCTGACTTTGAAGCCGTGGTTGCCGAATTGGAAAACGCGGGGTTTACTAACATCAGGACAAAAGCCATTGATGATTTGACTTCCAACCGCAAAATGGACGAGGGAGTTATTGAATCCATCACCATTAATGGTTCGGACGATTTTTTAGAAACCGAACAATTTGAGTCCGATGCAGAAATTATTATCACATATCACATAATCCCGAAAATAAGTTTACCTTTATCACCTAATGATATACAGGAAATGGAATACGACGATATCGGACAATTGCTCATTGACGCTGGTTATTCAAACGTGTTTCTTGAGGAATTATACGACCTCGATCCCGATGAAATAGAGAATGACTATGTAAACGAAATAACCATAGATGGCGAATCAGTCTTTTCGGAAAATGAGAGTATTCCTTTTGATGCGGAGATTCGCATAATTTGCCATTATCCATTTGAAAAGTATACCGTCGAGTTACATATAGACTTTATTCCTAATTTGATTTTTAGTAAATATGATGTAAACCTTTCCTTGGATGGCGAAAAGCAATACACAATGGAACATGGCATTGATGCCAACTATATATTTAGCGTGAAAGAAGGCACACATACCTTCACCTTTGCTGATTCCACGGCTCCTTCTGTCAAGGGTGAGGTTGTGCTCGACGTAATGAGTGACGTTGATGCTTCGTACAAAATATATTGCCAAAGTGATAAGATAACTGTTGATGAAATATATGTTGATTATATCATTGAGCTTGCTGATAATGAAGTAAAAATTTTGAGCACAGAATCCAACTTCCTTTATAAAAACTACACGGAAGTGATTAGCACTCTCGAAGGATTAGGTTTTACAAACATTGTTGCGGAGCCGGTATATGATATTATTTGGGGCATTACCGATGCAGAATCCACAAGCAACGTGTCAATCGGTGGTTCAGACCAATTCAAACGCGGAGATGTTTTCCCCGATGACATAGAGATTGTGGTGACTTATCACATGCCGTATGAGGATGATCCCACAAAACAGACCGAGCAATCCGGGGCGGTACAATTCACGAGTACTCCTAAAGTATTCGATATTGACAAAGACCTTGTCGTAGCTATGTGCGAACGAGACGATAAATTCACTTCAATGTACAATATTGTCTTCGCTGAATATGACGAAAGTGGAACACCTATCAATTTTTATGCTTTTGATTCCTATGACAACTGTATTAACCCGAGGACTATGGGCGAAGAGTTTAATGCAATTGGTGACTTGCCATCATGGTTCTATGTTGGAGCGACGGTCCATGTAAAAGCAAATCTAAGCAGTGGCGGTGGCCTTTCAACATCAAATTGCAGTGTCACTCCACCGTCGAACAACAGTGATTCTGATAGTACGACCAGATTTGATACTGAGAATAAAACAGATGAACATATTGATGATAATATAAATCAAAAATATTATCTTAAAAATGTTGCAGGTAAAGACATTTTCAATAATATCGTCACAGGCGAGTCAGTGACCAATAGTGATTCATTTGGAGATTCAGAGTTTTATTTCCATGGCGCAAACGTCAATAATATATCAATTGAAATCGACACCTATGGAGAAAACGGGGAAGTGCTGATTATTTCAGTGATGGATCTTTACGATACAGGAAAGACAGAAATATTCTATAAGGTTCTCGATGACGTATTTAGCGGAGATGATTTAGCGTACATCACCAAATGGTTTTCGGCTAATGTGGGTACTGAATCCTCCATAAAAGTAGCAGATGCAAATATAATCTTAAGATTAACAGTTTCCGGCTATCCCATCCTCTATATTGTTGATGATGAACATATAGATTGGATATGAGGACGCAGCATTACATGAAGCGGCAAGCTGGGCTTGCTTCATGACACACTCATTTCAGCAAGCAGTGCAAACGTATTACATTTGCGCTTGTTGGGGCAACATCCCCAAACCCCTTCGATCACAAAATTTCATTTTGTGGCTACGCGCCTGCGGCGCTGTTTTTCAAAACTCGATAACTTGTCCCGTCGGTCTCCGGCTCGTCTCCGCCGAGGGAACTGCACTATTGATTGATTCGGATGTCGGGGGCAAAAAACAACAGCACAACCCGAAGGTCATGCCGTCTATAAAAAGTTTTCGACGATTTGTTGACAACGCTCGCTGTCAAGGCTATAATGAAGATACAAAAGGGCGCTGCTCATTTGACGGTCAGCCCTCTACACAGTCAAATTCGTTGACCGCTCGGGTGCTAGGCCGGGCGGTCAACAAGCATCCGGGGATATGTACATCATGATCAGCAAGATCAGAATGAAGCATGTCAGGAAGCGAAGGATCATGATCCAACGTCTCTTTCCCATAGGCTTCACCTCCCTTCACAGGGAAGTGGCCGACCGCCGTAAGCAGCGCTCTTTCGCCGGATCGCTCCGGTAACCCCCTTGCGGGGCTGTGATTATTCTACATGATTATCGCGTATTTTGTCAATTCCTTGCATCTGAATCAGTCAAGAATAAAGGAGCGGTTTGACACAATGTCATTCCGCTCCCGAAAACTTTCTTATGGGAAGCCCGGCTTCGGTCGGGGGAGTTTTGCGCTTATTCTTCCGGCTCCACGGCGGCGGTGAGCTTCGCGTAGACCTCCGGGAGATTCGCCTCCATGTCCAGGCTCCTGTGGTCCGGGCCGGTCCAGATATGGAAGGTGTCGCAGACGTTTACAAGCTGCCCCTCGAAAAAGCATTCGTAGTGCAGCCGGAGCTTTTTCGGGGCGCAGAAGGTGGCTTTTGTGCGGATCGTGACCGTGCCCGGGTAGGTCACGGCGGATTTGTACTGCACGTGCAGGTCCACCATGGGCGGGTCAATGCCCCGCTCGTGCATGGCGGCGTAGCCGAAGCCCAGCTTCTGGAAGTAGTCCATCCGGGCGACCTCGTACCAGACGGGATAGACCGCGTGGTGGACGATGCTCATGGGGTCGCAGTCGGGATACCGGACGGCGACGGTGATTTCGCAGATCATGTCATTCTCCCTGAAAAACCGCCTCCGTCCACAGGGCAGAGGCGGTTGCATGTAGGTCAGGCGTCTCTCTTCTTGAGGTAGCTGTTGATGTACATCATGAGGAACACGGGGATGACGGCGGTGATGGCTCCCATGATGAAGGTGGAGTTGATGCCCACGGCGGTCATGGTGTTCACGTCCACGCTGGCATGGAGGAAGGTGGCGGAGACCCAGTTGAAGAAGATGGAGCTAAAGCCCAGGGCCAGCATGGCGACGCCGTAGTTCGTGCCGGAGTTCTTCGGCCCGAAGAGGTCCGTGGAGAGAGCGGCGTTCAGGGCGGAGGGTCCGCCGTAGGCGAAGGCGATGATGGCGATGGTGACGAAGTAGCCGATGCCGCCGATGAAGGTCATGAGGACTGCGCCGAGGAACGTCAGCCCGCAGAGGACGTACATGGTGTTCGTGCGGCCGATCTTGTCGGAGAGGGAGGCCATGATGAGGCGTCCCGCGGCGTTCGTAATGCCGGTAAAGGAGACGCAGGCGATGGCCATTTCCGGGCTGAGGCCGCGGACGATGCCCAGGTCGCGGATCAGGGGCACGCAGAGGTTCCAGGTGCCGTTAATGAAGAAGATGGAGAAGAACAAAGCCCAGAAGGCGGGGAGCCGGATGGCCTGGCCGAGGGTGAAGTCCACGTTCCCGGAGACGGCCTTGGCAGGGAGGTTCAGGCTCTTAATGTACGCCTCATCCGGCAGGGAGATGAAAAGGCACGCCACGAAGCCCAGCACGGCAAACACGATGCCCAGGGTGAGGAACACGGGCACGAAGTTCACGATGCCGGCGGCGTCCATGTGGGCGTTCATGAGGGCGTTCGACACCGGGGTGAAGACCACGGTGGACAGACCGAAGGCGGAGCAGGCAAGACCGGAGGCCAGACCGCGCTTGTGGGGCAGCCACTTCTGGATGCAGGAGATGCACGCGCCGTACGCAAAGCCGGAGCCGAGACCCGCCATGACGGCGTAGGTGAGGTAGAACAGGCCCGCGGTCTTCACGAAGGCGGTGATGATGACGCCAACGGAAAACAGCGCGACGCCCAGGATGCAGGTGAGCTTCGGGCCTTTTTTGTCGTTGATGACGCCGCCGATGAGGTTGCCGAAGACGAAGGCGAAGATCATGTAGGACGACACCATGGTGGCGGCGCTGGGGGTCCAGCCGTAGGCGGCGACGATGTTGGAGCGGAAAGCGCTCCAGAGGTACAGGATGCCGACGCAGAGCTGCACGACGAGGCAGGCAATGATGGAGATCCAGGGGTTTTTCTGGTTTTTCACGGCGGTTTCCTCTTTTCAAAAGAATAAAACATTGGAATTATACCACGCTCTGCGCCCCGCGTCTACGGTTGACACAAAATAAACCGAAAAAACTCACTCCCGCAGGAGCATAAGAGCCTCGTCGGGGAAGCGCAGAAGGAGCGGTCCGTCCGGCAGGGCGCGGTACTGCGCCTTGGAGACGGCCCAGCCGATCTCGCCCCGGCCGCCGGGACGGCGCAGAAAGACGATGTACTCGAAGGGGTCCTCCGTCACGGAGGCGATCTCCATGGCGTAGGTATTTTCCCCCGCCGGGTCCTCCGCCCGCTCCACGCAGTGCCTCCGCAGGCCGACGACCGAACCCTCCTGCTCGCCGGGGAGGGAGAGCTCCAGGCCCCAGTCCGCCGCGGTGAAGATGGTCCGTCCGTTCTCGTGCCGCAGGTTTTCCACGGCGCTGAGGTTCTTGCAGCCCGTCAGCATGGCGGCGGTCCGGGTCCGGGGATCGGCAAAGAGAGTGTGCTTCTCGTCCAGAGCGTCGATGCGTCCGGCGTTATACACGGCGATGCGGTCCGCCATGCGGTACAGCTCGTCCCGGTCATGGCTGACGAGGATGGCGTCCTTCCCATAGGCGCGCAGAAGCTCCAGGACCTCCAGCTGCATCCGGTCCCGCAGATGGGCGTCCAGGGCGGAGAAGGGCTCGTCCAAAAGGATCGTTTCGGGGTTGTTTATGAGGATGCGGGCCAGGGCGACCCGCTGCTGCTGCCCGCCGGAGAGCTGCCGGGGGTATTTTTTTCGCAGGTCCGTGATCTGCATTTTCTCGAGCATGGCGTCCACCGCCGCGTCCCGCTCCGACCGGGGCAGGCGCATGGCTCCCATGCGGACGTTTTTCTCCGCCGTCATGGTGGGGAACAGGGCATACTGCTGGAAGAGATACCCCACGCGCCGCTCCTGGGACGGGAGGTCGATGTGACGCTCGCTGTCGAACAGGACCCGGCCGTTGAGCACGATGCGTCCCTCGTCCGGGCGTTCGATGCCGGCGATGCACTTGAGGGTCATGCTCTTGCCGCAGCCGGAGGCGCCGAGAAGTCCCAGCACGCCAACCTCCGTCTCGAAGGCGACGTCGAGATGGAACGCACCCAGGGTCTTGCGGATGCTTACGGAAAGGCTCATGCCGCCGCCCCCTTTCGGGCGGGTTTTTTCTTGCCGCGCTTTTCGAGAAGATTCACGGCAAGGAGCACCACCGCCGAGATGCCGATGTTCACGAGGACCCACCGGAAGGCCAGGGCGTCGTTGTCCGTGCGCCAGAGCTGGTAGACCGTGGTGGAGATCGTGGCCGTGCGGCCGGGGGTGTAGCCCGCGATCATGCTGGTGGCGCCATACTCGCCCAGCGCCCGGGCAAAGGCCAGCACCGTACCCGCCAGGATGCCCTCCCGGCAGGCCGGTATGCGGATGTGCCAGAAGACGTAGCGGTTTTTGAGGCCGAGGGTCCGCCCCGCATAGGCCAGGTCCTCGTCAAAAGCCTCGAAGGCTCCCCGGGCCGTGCGGTACATAAGAGGGAAGGCCACCACCACCGTGGCGAAGATGGCGGACCACCAGGTCATGACGAGCTTTGTGTCAAAAAGCTGCAGAAACAGCAGACCGATGGGACGCTTCGGACCCAGCAGGCGCAGCAGCAGATACCCCACCACCGTGGGCGGCAGGACCAGCGGCAGCGTCAGAACCACGTCCAGCACGCCCTTGACGAGCCGGGGCAGCTTCGCGATGCCGTAGGCCGCCCAGATGCCCAGAAAGAAGATGATGACCGTGGAGATCGCCGCGATGCGCAGCGAGTTCCATAAGGGAAACCAATCCATAGCGTTCTCCTGATAAGGGAATAGAGGGAGTGCGAAAACACTCCCTCTGATTATATAAGATTATGCGAAATTAGGCAAGCGGGGTGAAGCCAACCGCCTCAAAAATGGCGGCGGCCTCGGGGGTGGTGCAGAAGTCCAGGAACGCCTGGGCAAGCTCAGGATCGGCGCTGACGTTCATAACGGCGGCGGGATAGATGACCTGACCGCACATGTCCTTCGTGGCGGTGTCGACGACGGTCAGACCCGCGGAGAAGGCGTCCGTCTGGTAGATGATGCCGCAGTCGACCGTACCCTCGGATACCTGGGTCGTGACCTCCTTGACGTTGGAGCCGTAGGTGATGGAGCCCGCGGCAGCCAGGTCCTCCTCGCTCAGCTCATAGTAGGCGAGGATCTTCTGGGTGTACTGGCCCACGGGGACGTCGGAGTTGCCCATGGCGAGGAAGATCTCCCCCGCGCCCAGCTTTGCGGCCCAGTCGTCGTAGCTCTCGATGCCGGCGGGGTTGCCGTCGGGCACAGCCAGGGCGACCTTGTTCTCCAAAATATTGAAGCGGGTGCCGGGCAGGACGAAATCAAGGCCGTCGGTGTTGACCTCGGGATCGGCCTCGATGTCCAGCTGGTTCATCTGCTTCTGTCCGGCGGAGATGAACACGTCCACGTCCGCGCCCTCCTCGATCTGGGTCTTCAGGGTGCCCGAGGAATCGAAGTTGAAGACGATCTCCACGTCGGGGTTCGCGGCCATGAAGAGATCACCGATCTCGGTGAGGGTCTCGGTCATGGAGGCGGCGGCGAAGACGATGAGCTCGCCGGCGTAGGCGCTTTCGGCCTCGGCCTCGGCTTCGGCAGCGGCGGCGGCAGCGGCCTCGGCCGCGGCCCGGGCGGCGACGAGATCGTTCACCCGGACCTCCAGGTCGTTCACGGCAGCCTGCAGCTCGTCGATCTTGGCGGCGTCCACCCCGCCGGAGCAGGCCGTCAGCGCCAGTACCATGCACAGGGCCAGTACAAGAGCAAGAAACTTTTTCATGAGAATGGGTATCCTTTCGTTAGATTTCGCCTCCATTATAGGTCCGTGAGAGCGGATTTTTCAACGGGCAAAACGCTGTTACAACCATAAAATATTTTGTAACAACAAATAAGAGTAATAGGGCAAATGTCCTTTGCGGACCGAAAAAACCCGCTGTTTTGCGGAAAACAAGCGAAAAAAAGGGGCGATTATCCCGGATGATCTCGGATTTTTGGAAGGCGATCACGCCGGCGTCGTGTGCCGGAAACGGCTTGATACAACCGCATTGCTGTTAAAAACGGTGTAAATGGTGTAACCGAACCATGGGCCCGGTGGTATAATGGGACCGTGTCACGAAACGCACAAAGGAGGACCGCGTCATGGCGGATAAATTTACCCCCGACCAGCAGAGCATCGTCAGCACCAGCCTCACCGGGCCGGAGAGCGGCGCGCCATGCGTTGTGGATACGAACAACGGAAAAATCACGCGCATCCGTCCCTACTATTATGACACGGACTATACGAACGCACACTGCAATCCCTGGAAGATCGAAGCGCGGGGAAAGGTGTTCAAAGCCCCGGATCATGCGATGCTCACGCCCTTCGGCCTGGGTTATAAGTCCCGGGTCTATTCTCCCAACCGGGTGATGTACCCCCTCAAGCGGGTGGACTGGGACCCCAACGGGGAGCGGAACCCCCAGAACCGGGGCAAATCCAAGTATGTCCGGATCTCCTGGGACGAGGCCGCGCAGCTCGTGGCCGACGAGCTCAGGCGCATTAAAAAAACCTACGGCCCCGAGGCAGTGCTCTGTCAGGCGGATATGCACGGGGAGGGCAAAAACGTGGCTCCGGCCCATGGCTGCCCCAACCGGCTGCTGTCTTTGCTGGGGGGCTATACCCTCCAGATGCGGAACCCGGACTCCTGGGAGGGATGGCATTGGGGCGCGAAATACGTCTGGGGCTGCGAGCCCGTGGGCCAGATGGCGCCGCAGACGAATCTGTATCCGGATATTGCCAAAAACAGTGATACGCTGCTGTTCTGGGGCTGCGACCCGGAGACCACCCCCTATGGCTTCGGGATGTGTATGCCGGGGCGGCTCTGCTATTGGCTGTCGGAGATCGGTCTGAAAAGCATCTATATCTGCCCGGACCTCAACTACGGCGCGGCGGTCCACGCGGACAAATGGATCCCCATCCTGCCCAACACCGACGCGGCGCTGCAGCTTGCCGTCGCCTACGTCTGGATCACCGAGGGGACCTACGACAAGGACTATATAGCCACCCACGCCTACGGCTTCGATAAGTTTGAGGACTATGTCCTGGGCCGGGAGGACGACGTCCCCAAGACCCCGGCCTGGGCCAGCGAAAAATGCGGCGTGAAGGAGTGGACCATCAAGGCCCTCGCCCGGGACTGGGCCAAAAAGACCGTCTCCATCATCCACGGCAACGGAGGCGGTCTGATCCGCGGACCCTATTCCTCCGAGCCTGCCCGCCTGGAGGTCATGCTCCTGGGTATGCGGGGCGTGGGGAAGCCGGGGGTCCATCAGGCCAAAATGCTGGAATGGAACCTGTGGAACCGGGACTATCCCGTGCCCTATCAGGGCCAGTGGGTGCCGAAGATCACTCAGATCGCGGACCCTCTTCGGCCGGTGGACGGCGATGTGGACCCCAAGGTCAATATGGACCGCTATGTCCTGAGCGACGCCCAGAAGAAGCGTGCGCCGGAGCTTGTGAAGCTCTTTACGCAGCTTCCCGCGCCCAAGCAGTTCATCCCCCGGCCGCTGATCCACCGGGCGATCCTGGAGGGCCGGGCGGACTGGTATGGCCTGCAGGTTTTCTCCTCCTCCCAGCAGCCGGATGCGAACAACTTCCGCCAGCCCACCCAGCAGTACCAGTTCCGCCATATGAAATATCCCCGGGACGGTCTGAGCCGGGTCCACATGATCTGGACCGACGCGCCCTGTCAGATCACCTGCTGGAACGACGGGAACCTGACGGCCAAAGCCTACCAGGACCCCTCCATCGAGTGCATCGTGGCCCAGCATCCCTGGCTGGAAAACGACTGCTACTACGCGGACATCATCTTCCCCGTGATCACGAAGCACGAGATGAACGATCTCGGCAACGATATGTCCTCCGGGGGCTTCACCTCCATCTATCTGGAGGAACAGTGCGTGCCGCCGCTGGGAGAGAGCCTGTCCGATTTCGACGTCTGCGCGAAGGTCGCGGAGAAGCTGGGACCGGAGTATTACGACGCCTACACCGACAACATGGATGAAAAGACCCGTGTGCGGTTCTTCTACAAGGCCACCGGCTGCGAGGATTATATGACCTGGGAGGAATTCCGCAAAAAGCGCATCTATGTGGTCCCATGCAAGACCCAGGAGGAGCTGGACAAGCTCCCGGCAGGGCTCTATCCCTTCTATGCCGATCCCGAGAACCATCCCCTCACCACCCCTACCGGAAAGCTGGAGTATTACTCCACTCTGCTGGGGGAGCACGCCCCGGACGACCCGGAGCGGCCTCCGGTGCCCCACTGGATCGAGAAAAGCGAGACCCACGACGAGCGGCTGAGCTCCCGGCGGGCGGAAAAATACCCCCTGCTGTGCGTCTCCAACCACGGTCGGTGGCGGATGCACTCCCAGTGCGACGACATCGTCTGGAACCGGGAGGTGGAAACCATGAAGGTCCGGGGAGTGGACGGCTATCAGTACGAGCCCTGCTGGCTGCACACCTCCGAAGCGGAAAAACGCGGCATCCGACACGGCGACATCGTAAAAGTGTTCAACGAGCGGGGCGTGGTGCTCTGCGGAGCCTATGTCACGGAGCGGCTGATGCCCGGCGTGTGCTATGTGGACCACGGAGCCCGCCTGGACCCCATCGTTCCCGGCTGGCTGGATCGGGGCGGGGCCATCAACACCATCACCCCCACGGGCACCACCTCCCGGAAGGCCACGGGCATGGCCGTGGCCGGGTTCCTGGCCCAGGTCGAGAAGGTGACGGAGGAGGAAATGGACGCCTGGAAGCGGGAGTATCCCGAGGCGTTTGCAAGACATATCGACAAGGATGCCGGCGTGTGTCTCGCCGGCTGGCTCCTGGATGAAAAGGAGGCGGCGAAGTAATGGCGAAAGCCTTTGTGATCGACGTGGCGAAGTGCTCCGGCTGCTACAACTGCCAGCTCGCCTGCAAGGACGAGCACGCGGAAAACGACTGGACTCCCTATGCCAAGGCCCAGCCCCTGACGGGGCAGTTCTGGTGCCGGGTGACGGATCACCCCCAGGGCACCATCCCCAAGGTCCGCATCCACTACATCCCCCGGCTGTGCAACCACTGCGAGAACGCTCCCTGCATGGCGGCGGCGAAGGACGGCGCGGTCTACCGCCGGGAGGACGGCCTCATCCTCATCGACCCGGAGAAGGCTGCCGGACAGAAGCAGATCGCGGAGGCCTGTCCCTATGGGGCCGTTTTCTGGAACGAGGAGCTGTCCCTGCCCCAGAAATGCACCGGCTGCGCGCACCTGCTGGACCACGGGGCAAAGCTCCCCCGCTGCGTGGAGGCCTGCCCCACGGACGCTATGATGTTCGGCGAGGAAGAGGACCTGGCGGACTACGTCGAAGGCGCGTCGGTCCTCCAGCCGGAGACCGGCTGCCATCCCCGGGTGTATTACCGCAACATCCCCGGCAAATTCATCGCCGGCACGGTGTACGATCCCGTGGAGAAGGAGGTCGTCATCGGGGCGAGGTGCCTTCTCAATTCCGGCGGCAAGCGCTGGGAGACCCGGACGGATGAGTACGGCGATTTTTGGTTCAACGACCTGCCGGTGGGCCTGTTCGATCTCTCCATCCAGTGCCCGGGGTATGAGGTGAAGCTCTTTGAAAAGCTCCGCACCCGGGAATGCGTGAATCTGGGGGACATTCCCCTGGATCGGACGAAACAGGGTGTGACCGGTAACAACCTATGAGTTGTCGCCGGAAAGCCAAACACACCGTTGACCTTAGTACTGTACCAGAGTTTATAATAAATATAATTGAGGGATGCCGTCCGCCGGCATCCCCCGAATGGCAGGTGAACGCGCCATGGACGAAGAAAAGAAACCCCGGAGCAGCCGGGACCGCAAGGATCGGAACGACCACAAAAACGACGTCCGCCTCCGCCTGATGGAGAAGGACGGGGACAAGCTCATCCGGGCGTTATCCAATGCGAAAATGGCGGCGGTGCTCAGCGGCATGGAGGTCATGTACGTCTTCGTGTTCCGGGACCATTACCAGTGCTTCATCCACAAGCTGGACGCGGAGGAAGGACGCCGCCGGGGTTTCCCGGTGGACGAGCGGAACACCGCAATGATCAAAAACCTGGCCTCCGCGGCGGATCAGCTCTTTGAGATCACGCCGAAGCCCGACATGGACCCTCTGGGGGTCATGGTCGCGGCGGAGCGGGGCATCGTGTCCTACCTCGACATGACGGGCCAGCTTCCGGCGGAGGATGTGGACTTCATGGAGTGGTCGGAGCCTGCCGGGGAAACGTAAGAACCATTCTCGTACATTGATAGGAGGTAAGAGAGTGAAGGAATACCGATTTGAGTGCAGAAGCACCCGCGACGGCTTCACGGAGTGGGCCAGCTGCACGGAGGACGGCGTCGAGGTCAGGCGCATCGACCGGGACGTGCATCTTGAAACGGTGCGGCAGTTCCGCGAGCGCGTCGGCGCGCTGCTGGAGGCGGAGGGATATGCCTCCGCGCCGCACCAGTACACGCTCTGAGGGGAGGAGGAACCGATGAAAATCATCTCTGTTCTGATCCAGCACCACGCCGGTCCCACCGGGGACGTGCTGATCTGCAAAAAGGGCGAAGTCTGGGAATTCCCCCACGACCGGGAGCGCACGAACGAAACCGACGAGGCCGCCGCGGCCCGCATCGCCGGGGAGCAGCTCGGCATGACCGTCTCCGTGGGCAAGCTCATCACCCGGGGCCGGCACAAGCCCCAGGACGGCGTGGTGGAGCATCTTTATGAGGGCAACATCACCCACAACACCCACACGAAGGACGACTACCACCTCTACTACGAGGCCGTGAACACCTGGCAGACGGAGCCGAAGCCCGGGACCTACGCGGAGTTCAAATGGGTCCATCCGTCGGAGCTTTCGGATTACGGCTTTGCCGGGGACGACGTGAATTTCCTCGCGAAGTACGACCCCTGGGTGAAGGGACAGTTCATCCCGGACGTCCGCATGTACTGAGGAGGAGCCGGCCATGAAAAAATTCTTTTTTGAAGTGGACAAAAAGCAGCTCGAAAAGCCCACGGAGCCGAAATATGTCTTCTGCGCGCCGGCCCGGGTCTGGGCGGAGGCCGAGACGGAAGCCGAGGCCCGCGTCCTCGCCGCGGAAAAGCTGAACGCCAAGTACCACGGCACCGGCACGCTTCTCGGGCAGGACCTGCGCCTGACGAAAGCGACGGAGGAGGCCGTGGACTGGAACTACGGCTATGGAAACGACCGTCTTGCCGGCACGGCGGCGGAAAAAGCCGCCCTCCGGCAGAGCTGCACGAAATAAGGAGGAAGCACTGTGGAACTCGAGAAAAAATATCTTCTGCGTCTTCCCGAAGAGAATGTGACGCTGACGAAGTCCGAGCTCGTGGACCGCGTCAAGGCCATCCTGAAGGACCACCCCAGCGAGCACATGAACGCCTTCCGGGTCTGGTACGAGGGCTTCGAGGGCTGCGGCATGCCCGGCACCGACGTGTACGACGTGATCGTGGAGACCTTCCGCTCTCTCACCGACGACTGGAAGGACATCGGACCCATGCGCTGGGAGAAGTACGGCGTCGTGAACCCCAGCTTTCTGAATCTGCATTACGCCGAGGCGGCAAAGCACGACGCGAAAGGCAACTTCATGCTCCAGCACCGCTTCCATCTCGGCAAGCACTACCAGGGTCCCGACGGACGGGTCTTCTGGATTCCTGTGATGGAGGACTTCAACATGCGCGGCTTCGAGCGGAAGGACGGCAAATACGTCGGTACGATGGTCGAGATCGACCCGTACGGCGAGTACGCCGCCCAGATGGTCGAAGTGCAGTAAGGAGGGACGAGACATGGCTGAAAAAATCACCCCCAGCTCCGCCGGACATCCCCGGGAGAAGATCTCCCACGGCGTCTGTGTGGCCGGTCCCATGACCGTGCACACCGTGGACGGCGTGATCCGCCGCGTGCGTCCCATCGTCCTCACCGATGACGACACCCCCGGCTGGGTCATCAAGGCCCGCGGAAAAGAATACACCCCCCAGCGCAAGTTTACCATGAGCCTTCTCGGCTACTGCGAGAAGGACCGAACCTACGCCTATGACCGCCTGAAGTACCCCATGATCCGCGAGGACTTCGTGGAGACCCCGGACGGCAAGAACCGCAACACGGAAAACCGCGGCAAGTCCGGCTATCGCCGGGCCTCCTGGGACGAAGCGCTCTCCCTCGTTGCCCGCGAGATCAAGCGTCTGCACAAGACCTACGGCAAGGAGACCATCACCGCCTGCACCTCAAGCCACCACTCCTGGGGCCTCGTGGGCTACAAGATATCCCTGTTCAACCGCTTCTTCTCCATGATGGGCTACACCCGCGTGGCGGACAACCCCGACTCCTGGGAGGGCTTCCACTGGGGAACGCCTCACACCTACGGCTACTACTGGCGTCTCGGCGGCCCGGAGCCCTACGACATGCTGGAGATGGCCATGCAGAACGCCGAGACCATCATCTGCTGGTCCTCCGACCCGGACACCAGCCGCGGCGGCTACTCCGCGCAGGAGTCCGCGCTCTGGCGCTGGTGGATGAAGGAGATGGGCATCAACTTCATCTATGTGGACCCCTTCAACAACTACACCTCCGTCAAGCACGCGGATAAGTGGATCGGTCCCCGCATGGGCACCGACGCCGCCATCCTCGAGGCCATCGCCTATGTATGGCTGACCGAGGGCACCTTCGACAAGGAATACGTCGCCCAGCACGGTCACCGCTTCCAGGAATTCGCGGACCACATCCTCGGCCGCGGCCCCGACGGCACCCCCAAGACCCCCAGGTGGGCGGAGGAGCTGTCCCTGGTTCCCGCCATGGACATCAAGGCCATCGCCCGCCGCTGGGCCCAGACCCCGACCACCGTCGGCTCCGGCATGCGCGGCGGCTTCGGCGGCGCCTGCCGCCACTCCAACGGCACGGAATACGCCCGCCTGCTGGTGCTCCTGTCCGCCATGCAGGGCATGGGCAAGCCCGGACGCGCCTTCTGGGGCCCCGGCTGCGGCGCGCCGATGAATTACGACTTCTGGTTCGGCGGCTACTCCGATCCCCTGGCCTCCATCGCAAAGCCCCCCATCGCGGACGACATCCCCATGAACTCCGTGGAGCAGGTGCTCTACCGCCCGAATCTGCCCGACGCCATTCTGAACGGTCATTACGAATGGTACGGCGAGGGCTTCTGCGGCGGCGGCATCGACCTGGAGTTCACCCGCCACGTCTATCCCGCGCCGGGATACAACAAAGTCCACGCCTTTTGGCGCTACGGCGGCTCCTTCTTCGGCACCATGCTGGATACCAATAAATGGGCGAAGATGTATAAGAGCCCCGAGCTGGAATTTGTCATCAACCAGGACATCTACCTCACCCCCGAGACCCGTCACGCGGACGTCATCCTGCCCGCCTGCACGAACCTCGAGCGTGTGGACATCGGTGAGGTCGGTTCCTCCGGCCTGGGCGGCTACTGCTCCCACTCCGAGTCCGGCAACTCCTGGCAGATGATCGTGTACCAGGACAAGGCCATCGAGCCGCTGTGGGACTCCCGGTCCGACTTCTGGATATTCTCCCAGGTGGCGGCCCGCCTCGGCTGGGGCGAGCGCTTCACCGAGGGCCGCACCGAGGAGGAATGGGCCAAGCGCTTCTGGCAGTTCAGTGACCTGCCGAAGGCCATGAACTGGGAGGACTTCAAGAAGAAGGGCTACTACATCATCCCCGTCTCCAACCGGGAGGAGGACAAGGACCCGAAGACCGGCCTCTACGAGAACTGGGACCGCCGTCCGGGCTTCCAGTGGTTCGCCGAGAACCGCGCCTGCGACACCATGAACCACAAGGTCTTCCAGGAGGAGCACCTGCTCGGCACCTTCTCCGGCAAGTTCGAGTTCGTGTCCGAGTCCCTGACCTACTGGGCGCCGGACGACGAGGCCCGCCGTCCCATCCCGCAGTACCAGGACTCCTGGGAGGGCCACAAATCCCTCTCCGCGGACAAGTATCCGTACGGCCTCATCTCTCCCCACCCGCGCTTCGACTATCACACCCACTACAACCAGCACGCCAAGTGGCTCTGGGAGGTTCCCAAAAACCGCGTGATCATCAACGGCAACCCCTATCTCGTCTGCCACATCAACCACGAGGTCGCGGAGCAGAAGGGCATAAAGGACGGCGACGTCGTGCGGCTCTACAACGACCGCGGCAGCGTTCTGTGCGTCGCCCGGGTGACCTGGCGCGTCTGGCCCCAGACCATCCACGCCTACACCTCCTCCGGCATCTACAACCCCATCGAATACGGCAAGTGCGGCAGCACCGACAAGGGAGGCTCCATCAACGTTCTCACGCCGGGACGTCTCATCGGCGACTATGTCCCCGCCATGGCCCCTTACAGCTGCAACATCGAGGTGGAAAAGGCCGATCCCGACCCGAACTTCGGCCAGGGCTGGGAGTTTATTCTGGACGCGGTCGACAAGCAGCAGCTTGAGACCGAGCGTCCCATCCGAACCTCCGCCGCGGCAGACCTGCTCTTCGGAGAGAAAGACTGAGAGGTGGACTGATATGCTGAAAACCAAAATGAAAAAGCCCGGCATCGCGATAAACTCCGCCCGGTGCATGGCCTGCTACGCCTGCTTCATGGCCTGCAAGGACGAGCACTGCGGCTGGGATAC
>CAYNZM010000024.1:0-21893 GCA_964401725.1 uncultured Oscillospiraceae bacterium | reverse complement strand
GCCATCATATCACAGATTTGACAGACCGTGGAGCGGATGGTAAAATTTTTCCCAAAGAATGTGCGGATGGGAGGATTCCTCTTATGACTACAGCGGCCTTCACCGGCGGCGCGGGCTACGTCGCCTCGCCGGAGCTTCTCGCCAGCGTGAATATCGCCATGGCCCTTGAAAAACCCCTCCTCGTGAAGGGCGAACCCGGCACGGGAAAGACCATGCTGGCCCAGGCCGCGGCGGAGGCTCTCGGCATGGCGCTTCTCGTGTGGAGCATCAAATCCACCACCAAGGCCCAGGACGGTCTGTATGTCTACGACACCGTCCAGCGGCTCTACGACAGCCAGTTCGGCGCGGACGTCTCGGACATCGGAAAGTACATCAAGCTCGGCAAGCTGGGCGAGGCCTTCCGCCGCCCGGAGAAATGCGTCCTGCTCATCGACGAGATCGACAAGGCGGACATCGAGTTCCCGAACGACCTTCTCTGGGAGCTGGACCGGATGGAATTCTACATTCCGGAGACGAAGGAGACGGTGAAGGCGGCGGTCCGGCCCCTCGTCATCATCACCTCGAACGCCGAAAAGGAGCTTCCCGACGCCTTCCTGCGGCGGTGCGTGTTCCACTACATCGACTTCCCCGACGCGGACATGATGGAGCGCATCGTCCGGGTGCATTTCCCGGACCTGCCGGACAAGCTCCTGCGCCAGGCGCTGGAGAGCTTCTACGCCCTGCGGGCTCTGCGGGGTCTGCAGAAAAAGCCCTCCACCTCGGAGCTTCTCGACTGGGTGCAGGCCCTGCAGATCGCCGGCATCGACCCCGCGCGCATCGAAAAGGAGATGCCCTTCGCCGGGGTTCTCCTCAAAAAGAACGAGGACCTGGACACCCTGACAAAGTCAAGGCAGACGCCGCAAAAACGCTGGTGAGATGTTCACGGATTTCTTTTACCTTCTGCGTCTGCGGGGACTGAAGGTATCCCTGCAGGAGTGGCAGACGCTCCTGCGGGGACTGGAGCTGGGTCTGCACGGGTCGTCCCTGACGGGGTTTTACCGGCTGGCCCGGGCGGTCCTCGTCCACACGGAGTCGGATTTCGACAAGTTCGACCGGGTGTTCGTGGAGTATTTTAAGGACGTGAAAGCCTTCGACGAGCTCCCCTCGGAGCTGGAGGAATGGCTGAATACCCCCATCGACCCGGTGGAGTACGACATAAACGCGCTGAAAAACCAGGGCCTCGACATCGAGACCATCCGGGAAATGCTGGAGCAGCGACTCCGGGAGCAGCACGAACGCCACGACGGCGGCACCCATTGGGTCGGCACGGGCGGAGCCTCCCCCTTCGGAAATTCCGGGTACTACCCCGGGGGCATCCGCGTGGGCGGGGCAGGCCGGAACCGAAGCGCTCTGCAGGTGGCGGGAGAGCGGCATTTCCGGGATTTCCGGGAGGACACCACCCTCGAGACGAGGCAGTTCCAGCTGGCCTTCCGGCGGCTGCGGCAGTTCTCCGCCCTGGACGACGGCCCCAAGGACGAGCTGCAATTGGACGACACCATCCGCGCCACCGGCGAGAACGCCGGACGCCTGAAGCTCGTCTTCGGACGGCCCCGGCGCAACACCGTGAAGCTCCTCATGCTCTTCGATTCCGGCGGCTCGATGTGGGAATTCACCCAGCTCTGCGCCAGCCTCTTCCAGGCCGTCAGCCGGGAATCGAAATTCAAGGACCTGCGCGTCTACTACTTCCACAACTGCTTCTACGACGACCTCTATACAAAACCCACCTGCCTCCACGCCGACAGCGTGCCCACGGACTGGGTCCTCTCCCAGCTCGGGCAGGACTACAAGGTCATCGTGGTGGGAGATGCCTCCATGGCACCCTACGAGCTGCTCTCTCCCGGGGGATGCAGCGACTACTACACCTACAACAAGGAACCCGGCATCGACTGGATCGGGAAATTCACGAGCCGGTATGACCGGATGATCTGGCTCAACCCCCTCCCCAGGGACCACTGGGACCGGGGCTACGGCAGCGAGACCATCCGCATCATCAAGGACCGGGTCCCCATGTACCGTCTGACCCTGGAGGGTCTGCAGGAGGGTCTGAAAGCCCTGGTTGCCGCCCGATAAAAAAACCCGGCCGAAGCCGGGAGGATTTGATTTAGCTGCCCACGGCCCAGACGATGAGCAGCATCATGATGATCTGCATGGCGAGGATGACCGGCACGCCCACGGAAAACCGAGGCTTGCGCGTCTTGTGGTGAAACAGCCGCATCCCCGCCAATGCGCCGATGCCGCCCCCCAGCACCGCCGCCGCCAGGAGCGTCGCCTCCGGGATGCGCCAACGTCCGCGCTTTGCCCGGTATTTGTCCACACCGAACAGGACGAAGGCCAGGAGGTTGATGATCTCCAGATAGGTCAAAATGCCCGAATATGCGTTCATAGTCCGCTCCTTTCCCCCTGCATCCTACATCATTTCATCCGCGAGGTCAACCGATGGAAACACGAAAGCTCTATTACGAAAACGCCTTCACCCGGGAGTTCGACGGGATCATCACCGCCTGCGAGCCGCGTAAAACCGGCGGTTTTGCCGTGGCTCTGGACCGGACCGCCTTCAACCCCGAGGGGGGCGGTCAGACCGGCGATACCGGCAGGCTGGGAAATATCCCCGTCCTGGACACCCACGAGCGGGAGGGCCTCATCTGGCACTACACCGACGAGCCCATCCCCGTGGGTACCACCGTCCGGGGCATTCTGGACTGGGATGAGCGCTTCCGCAAGATGCAGAACCACACCGCGGAGCACATCGTCTCCGGCCTCGTCCACGCAAAATACGGCTATGAAAACGTGGGCTTCCACCTGGGGGAGGACGGCTGCACGCTGGACTTCGACGGGGAGCTGACCCGGGCGGAGATCGACGACATGGAGCGGTCGGCAAACGCCGTGGTCTGGGAAAATCGCCCGGTATACGCCCGGTTCCCGGCAGCGGAGGAGCTGAAAACCATCACCTATCGCTCGAAGCTGGATTTAACGGAAAACGTCCGCCTCGTGGCGGTGGAGGGCATCGACGTGTGCGCCTGCTGCGCGCCCCATGTGGAGCGCACGGGGCAGATCGGCGTCGTCAAGCTCCTGGACTTCATGCGGCACCGGGGCGGGGTGCGGATCTGGCTCAAGGCCGGGTCGGACGCTCTGCGGGACTACCGCGCGCGGTACGAGGCCACGGCGGCGGTATCCGGGCTTCTGAACCTGCCCCAGGGAGAGATCGTTCCCGGCACAGAGAAGCTCCTGGCCCAGCGGGACGCTCTGAAAGCGGAGCTGTCCGCCCAGCGGCGAAAAATCATCGAGGCCCAGGCCGCGGCCATCGAGCCCACGGAGGGAAGCCTTCTTCTCTTTGCCGACGGCGAGGACGCGGAGCTGCGGCTTCTTGTGAACGCCGGCATGGAAAAATGCGGCGGCGTCTGCGGGGCCTTTGCCGGGACGGACGGGGAATTCCGCTTCGTCATGGGCAGCCGGACCCGGGACATGCGGGCCTTCGCCAAGGACATCCGGGAGCCGCTGGCCGCCCGGGGCGGCGGACAGGAGCGCATGATCTCCGGCCGCTGCGCCGCCGACCGAAAGACACTGGAGGCTTTCTTCGCCGGGCTATGAAAAAACCTCCCTCAGCCGAGGGAGGTTTTTTGTATGCGGTTGTCAGTCTGTGCCGCCGTCCTCGATCTGGGCGGTGTTCTCGCCGTTTGCGGCAAGGTCCAGGACCCGATCCCGCAGAGCGGAAATCGCGTCGCCGTCGCAGGCGTAGTTCGTGCCGACGACCTGCTGCACGGCGTCCCCGACGAAGTAGAGGATCGGTCCGGAGGAATCCGACAGGGTGACGGAGATCGTCAGCTTGTCCCCGCCGGGATCGGACACCGTCTCGCCGGAGACGGCGATGGAGCCGACGGTACGGATGAATTCCGCGGCGGCATCGTCCTGCAGGGCGATGTAACCCTTTTCCTCGCCGATGGCGTACTCCACGAACACGCCGAGGACGGTCAGATCCGCGTCGTAGGCGCCGCTGGCCACGGCCACCGCCCGGGTCACGTCCTCCCGCAGGTCCGCCACGGTGCCGCCCTCGAAGGTGACCTCCTCCCGCTCGGAGGCGATCTCCACGGCCCAGAGGTCGTCCATGCCCGTGAGCCAGTAGTACACCGGTCCGAAGGAGGCGTTGGCGGTCACGGCGAGGCACCGCTGGGCAAACAGAAAGCTGTACCGCTCGCCGTTTTCCATGACGAAGAAATACTCCCGGGTGTCGGTGAGGTCGATGTTCTGGTCCGGGCGGTTCTCCACCACGATGACCGAGGCGTCTGCCAGGGCGCGGAACACACCCTCCACCGCGGCGGGATCGGAGCTTGTGATGCTGGCACCGGAGCGCATGCGAAAGCCCACGGACACCGGCGTATTTTCGTAGAAATGATCCGCAAAGGAGCGGATGGAGCTGTCAAAGTACAGGTCGAAGACGTCGTACTCCGGGCTGTAGGCCGGGAAGGCGATGGACCACAGGGCGTCGCCGCCGGTGATGGCATAATCGCCGCCATTGGTGCGCAGGACCCGGGTCTGTCCGTCCGCGAGAAGCCCGAAGGAGAAGGTGTATTCGATGCCGTCCGCCATGGTGAGGACGTACTCCCCCTGGGTGGCAACAGGCTCGCTGCTCTCGCCGGTGACGGTGATGCCCCGCAGAGCGTCGCAGGCCGCGATGATGGAGGTCCGGTCAAAGACATAGGACCGGCAGCCCACGGTGCCGTCCGCCGCCGTGCGCCGATAGCTCAGGGCGGTGGGAGTGTCGGTGTAGTAGGCTGAGGCAAAGGCGTCCCGGCCCAGGAAGGTCAGCAGCGGCCGTTCTCCGAAGCCGTCCTCCCCCTCGCCATTTTCCTCCGGCATCGCCGCGGATGCGTCGCCTCCGGGCAGGATGCTCACATAGCGTCCGCAGCCCGTCAGCACAAGGCACAGGCACAGAAAAAGCGCCAGCCACGCGATTTTTTTCATAGCAGTTCCCCCTTTGTGGGAAATTCGTCTCGATTATAGCATATCCCGCCGGGTTTGAAAAGTCACCGCGTCCGCAGGGAAAAACTCCCGTCCCACCGGGACACGCGGCACTCCACCGTCTCCCCCTCGGCGGCGCGGGTAAAGCGCAGGACGCCTTCCCCCGCCTCCAGAAAACGCACGTTGCCGGTCCGCAGGGCGGGATGCTCCCGCCGCAGGGCGGAAAGCTCCCGGTACAGCGCCTGCAGGTCCGCGTCCTCCCGGCCCCAGGGGAAGGGCAGGCGGTTCATTGGGTCCCGGCCGCCGCAGAGACCGGCCTCGTCGCCGTAGTACACCGTCGGGGAACCCGGCAGCGTGAACTGCAGAAACGCTGCGGCGATCCGGGCGTTTCGGTCCGGCAGCAGCGTTCCCACCCGCTCGGTGTCGTGGTTTCCGAGGATGAGCATGGTGCAGTCCAGGGCCGGGGCGGGGTAGTTCTCCGCCAGGGTCAACACCGTCTCCCGCAGGGCCTCGCCGCCGTCCGCGCCGGAGGCAAAGTCGAGGATCGCCCTGCGGAAGGGGAAGTTTATGACGCCGTCGAGCTCTCCGCCGGTGAAGTATCGCCGCCGCTGCCCGTAGGCCTCCTTGTTGGAGGCGTCCTCCCAGACCTCCCCGATGACCACGGCCTCGGGCTTCGTCTTCCGCACCCGGTCCCGCAGCTCCGCGATGAACACGTCCGGCAGCTCGTCCGCCACGTCCAGCCGGAAGCCGTCCGCACCGAGCCGCAGCCACTTCGCCGCCACGCCGTCCTCGCCCAGTATGTACTCCCGGTACGACGGCTCCGTTTCGTTGACGTTCGGGAGGGACTCGATCCCCCACCACGCCTCATATTTATGGGGGAAATGGGTGAAATTGTACCACTTATAATACGGAGATTTGGGTCCGTCCGACACCGCTCCCCCACCGAACACCCCCAAGGCGTCGAAATACACGCTGTTTTTCCCCGTGTGGGAGAACACCCCGTCCAGCACGAGGCGCATACCCCGGGCGTGGAGGGCATCGCAGAGGGAGACGAGATCCGCCTCCGTGCCCAGCATGGGGTCGATGCGGGTGTAGTCCGCCGTGTCATAACGGTGGTTCGACGCCGCCATAAAAATGGGGTTCAGGTATACCACCTCCACGCCGAGGCTCTGGAGATAGTCAAGGTGCCTCTCGATGCCCCGCAGGTTCCCGCCGGCGAAGTCCGAGGCGTCCCGGGTAGCGGGCATAAACTCGGCAAAGGGCCGGACGGAATAGGGCTCCAGCTTTCCCGTGAGGTCGCAGTCGCCGTCCTTGGCGAAGCGGTCCGGGAAAATTTGGTAGTACACCGCGCCGCGAAAGGCCTCCGGCACGGACCAGTCCGCCGGAAGGACGGAAAGCTGCCAGGGATCTCCCACGCCGATGTTCGTTCCCTCCCCGGCGCGGAAGAGATCGTAGTCGCCGTTTTTGTCCCAGATATGAAAATGGTAGAAATACAGTCCCGGGGCGGTGAAGCAGGTCTCCGCCCGGAACACGCCGTAGGGTCCTTCCTGGCCGTCCGGGACGAAATGCACATCCGGGCCGACGCCGGTAAGGATCACCCGATAGGCGCCGCAGTCCAGGGGGATGCGTATGCGCAGACGGCAAAGCTCCCCGGCCCGCAGGACGCCGAAGGGGGATTTGTCCCCGGGATCACGGCTGCTGAAAAGAATATTCATAGACACTCCCTACACAGAAAAAACACCCGGCTGCGAGAGCCGGGTGTCGTTCGTTCGATTACATGGCGTTGATCTTCTTGGCCATCGCGGATTTCTTGTGCGCCGCGTTGTTCTTGTGGATCAGGCCCTTCGAGGCCGCCTTGTCAACGGACTTCACGGCAGCTTTATAGGTCTCCGCAGCCTTTTCGCCGTCGCCGGCCGCGACCGCCGCGTCGAACTTCTTGATGTCGGTCTTCAGCGCGGATTTCGCAGCGCGGTTTTTCGCGTTGGCCGCCTTCTGAAGAGCGTCTCTCTTGGCGGAAGACTTGATATTCGGCATTCCATTGCACCTCCCTATCAAAAGCTGAACATGATGTCCGCAGAGTGGCATTATACCAAGACTTTTCGAAAATTGCAAGCCTTTTTTTCTTTCTTTTTCCATCTTTCAAAATATTGCGTAAAACGTCTCATTCCGGCGCAAAATATAGCGTATACCAACGAAAAGGAGCGATCGCATGCTGGGTCATCGCACCGACATCGCCGCGGAGGAGCTTCCCCAGGGCGGGGGAGAGCTCCGGGGCGTCCAAAGCGAAGCCTGGGACCGGAACGGCTTCCGCATTACCCGGGTGCAGGTGCTGGACGAGCAGGGAGCGTCTGCGTTATGTAAACCAATCGGAAGCTATATCACCATGGACGTGGACAGCTTCGTCCAGCGGCGGGAGAATGCCTTCGCATTGGGCGCGGAGCTTCTGGCAGAGCATCTGCGGCGGCTGATCGCGCTGGACGAGGATGCCAGCGTCCTGGTGGCGGGGCTGGGAAATCCCGCCATCACCCCGGACGCCGTCGGCCCGGAGACCGCCGCCCTGACCCTCGCCACCCGGCATCTGAAGTCCCAGCTTCCGGCGGATTTTGCCGGGTTCCGACCGGTCAGCGTTTTTCGCACCGGCGTCCTGGGCACCACGGGCATGGAGAGCGGCGAGATCATCCAGGCCCTCTGCGGCGCGGTGAAGCCCGACGCGGTGATCGTCGTGGACGCCCTGGCCTCCAAAAACACCGACCGTCTCTGCCGCACCGTCCAGCTCACGGACAGCGGCATCGTTCCCGGCTCCGGCGTGGGGAATGACCGGGCGGAGCTGTCCCGGCGGGTGCTGGGGGTACCGGTGACAGCCATCGGTGTGCCCACGGTGGTGGATGCCGGGGACGGGCTTATCGTCACCCCCCGGGACATTGACCGCTACGTTAAGGACGCCGGTCGTCTTATCGGCTATGCCCTGAATCTGGCCCTCCACCCCGGTCTGACCGTCGCGGACGTGGATATGTTCGTCGGATAGAAAATGTTTCACGTGAAACATTCCCATTTGCCCCTTGCGGATGTGTTGAATTTCCCGGGCGATATGATATAATGGGTGCGATCCACATGAGAGGAGGCGCGTCATGGGCCGTGTCGTATGCTTTGCCAACCAGAAGGGCGGTGTCGGAAAAACCTCGACCTGCGTGAATCTCTGCTCCGCCATTCGGGAAAAGCATCGAAGCATCCTGCTGGTGGACGCCGATCCCCAGGGGAACGCCACCACCGGCATGGGGGTGGACAAGCGCCGCACACCCACGCTGTACGACGTGATGGTGAACGGCGTTCCGGCGAAGGAAGCCATCGTGGAGACTCCCTACGGCGAGGTTCTCCCCACAAATCTGGACCTCTCCGGCGCTACCATCGAGCTGGTGGACGCGGACCGGCGGGAGTATGTCCTGCGGGAAGCCATCGAGCCCCTGCGGGAAAAATACGAGTACATCTTCATCGACTGCCCGCCGTCTCTGGGGCTTCTTACGCTGAACGCTCTCGTGGCGGCGGACACGGTGATCGTGCCGGTGCAGTGCGAATACTACGCCATGGAGGGCCTGGCGGACCTCATCAAATCCATCCGCCTGACGAAACGCCGTCTGAACCCGGACCTCGCCATCGAGGGAATCCTTCTAACGATGTTCGACCGGCGGCTGTCCTTCTCGGGACAGGTAGCCATGGAGATTCGCCGGACCTTCGGCAAGGGTGTATTCAACACGGTCATCCCCCGGAACGTCCGGGTGGCGGAGGCTCCCAGCCACGGCAAGCCCGTGGGGGTGTACGCTCCGCTGAGCCGCGGGTCCAGCGCCTACGACTGTCTCGCCGTGGAGTTTTTCCGGCACAAACATACATATCAACTATAACCGCTGCGAAATCGGAGGTACATATGCAAAAAAAAGGCCTGGGAAAAGGCATGGCTGCCCTGCTGGGCGAGGACGAGCTCCGTCCCGCCGAAGCGGCGGACACCCTGCCCATCACCCGCGTGGAGCCCCGGAAGGGACAGCCCCGCACACAGTTTGACGAAGCCGCCTTGCAGGACCTGGCGGACAGCATCGCCCAGCACGGGCTGCTGCAGCCCATCACCGTCCGGACACTGGAGGACGGATACTACCAGATCATCGCCGGGGAGCGGCGCTGGCGGGCCGCCAGGCTGGCGGGCCTCACCCAGGTGCCCGTGCGGATCATCGAGGCGGACGAGCAGAAGGCCCAGGAGCTGGCCCTGGTGGAAAACCTGCAGCGAGAGGACCTGAATCCGCTGGAAGAGGCCCGGGGCTATCGGACGCTGATCGAGGACCACGGCATGACCCAGGAGGCCGTCTCCCAGTCTGTGGGACGCAGCCGTTCCGCCGTGGCAAACTCCCTGCGGCTGTTGAATCTGCCCGCGTCAGTGCTTGCTCTGGTGGAAAAGGGCCGACTCTCCGCCGGTCATGCAAGGACGCTGCTGGCCCTGAACGACCCGGAAATGCAGCTTGCCGCCGCGGAACAGGTCCTGGCGAAGGATCTCTCCGTCCGGCAGACGGAGGCGCTGGTGGCGCAGCTCATGAAAGCTCCGAAGGCCGCGAAGGTCAAGGTGGAGCCCGGCGTGGACTACGCCGCTGTCATGAGCGCGGAGCTTGGGGAGGTCCTGGGCCGCAAGGTCCATATCGTGGACGGGCGGAAACGGGGCCGCATCGAGCTCGAATACTACGGCGCGGACGACCGCGAGGCGCTTCTGCAGGCGCTGATGACACTCAGGAAATCATAACAGGAGATAGTATCATGCTGGACATCAAATTCGTCCGGGAGAACCCGGAGGCCGTCAAAGAGAACATTCGCAGGAAATTCCAGGACCGGAAGCTCCCCCTGGTGGACGAGGTCCTGGACCTGGACGCCAGGCTCCGGGCCGCCAAGACCGAGGCAAACGAGCTGCGGGCCAACCGCAACACCCTCTCGAAGCAGATCGGCATGCTTATGGGCCAGGCGAAGAAGGACCCCTCCAAGCGGGAGGAGGCCGAGGAGGTCAAGAAGCAGGTCGCGGCCCAGGCCGCCCGCCTGGCGGAGCTGGAAAAGCAGGAACCGGAGCTGGAAGCGGAGCTCACAAAGCGCATGATGGTCCTTCCGAACATCATCGATCCTTCGGTACCCATCGGTCCGGACGACAGCCACAACGTGGAGCTTGAACGCTTCGGCGAGCCGGTCGTCCCCGCTTATGACATCCCCTACCACGCCGAGATCATGGAAAGCTTCAACGGCCTCGATCTGGACGCCGCCCGCCGGGTGGCCGGCAACGGCTTCTATTACCTCAAGGGCGACATCGCCCGCCTGCACTCCGCGGTGCTGGCCTACGCCCGGGACTTCATGATCGACAGGGGCTTCGTGTACCACATCCCGCCGTACATGATCCGCGGCAACGTGGTCTCCGGCGTCATGTCCTTCGCGGAAATGGACGCCATGATGTATAAGATCGAGGGGGAGGACCTCTACCTCATCGGCACCTCCGAGCACTCCATGATCGGCTCCTTCATCGACCAAATCCTGGACGAAAAGCAGCTCCCCATCACCTACACCAGCTATTCCCCCTGCTTCCGCAAGGAGAAGGGAGCCCACGGCATTGAGGAGCGGGGCGTCTACCGCATCCACCAGTTCGAGAAGCAGGAAATGGTGGTCGTCTGCCGTCCCGAGGAGAGTATGGAGTGGTACGAAAAGATGTGGCGCTACTCCGTGGAGCTGTTCCGCAGCCTGGAGATCCCCGTGCGGCAGCTCGAATGCTGCTCCGGCGATCTGGCGGACCTGAAGGTCAAGAGCTGCGACATTGAGGCCTGGAGTCCGCGGCAGCAGAAATACTTCGAGGTCTGCTCCTGCTCGAACCTCGGCGACGCCCAGGCCCGGCGCCTGAAAATTCGCGTGCGCGGCGCGGACGGGAAGCTCTACCTTGCCCACACCCTGAACAACACCGTCGTGGCTCCGCCCCGCATGCTGATCGCCTTCCTGGAAAACCATCTCCAGGCCGACGGCAGCGTCACCATCCCCGAGGCCCTGCGGCCCTACATGGGAGGCAAGGAGATTTTGATCCCGCAAAAATAGGCCCGTGGATACCGGAGCGATATCGTAACCGGGCACAGACGGGGATAGATTCCCTCACCTCTGGCGCGAAGGCAAAAATGTTTCACGTGAAACATTGAAAAAGGGCAGCGGTTTTTCGCCGCTGCCCTCTCGTTTATGCTCTTGTCATCGGCCGATAGTGGCCACCAAAATCGCCTTGATGGTGTGCATGCGGTTTTCCGCCTCGTCAAACACCTTGCTGGCAGGAGAGCGAAAAACCTCGTCCGTGACCTCCCGGATGTCGCAGCCTCGCTCGATCTGCTGCCTGGCCATATCGGTGTTGAAGTCGTGGAAGCTGGGCAGGCAGTGCAGGAAGATGCAGTCGGGGTTTTCCGTCGCCGCAAGAACGTCCATCGTCACGCGGTAGGGCGTCAGGAGGGCCACGCGCTCGGGGATTTTGTCCTCCTCGCCCATGGAGGCCCAGATGTCGGTGTAGAGGACGTCCGCACCCTTCACGGCGGAAATTTCCGAGCTAAACTCGATCCTCGCCCCGGATTTCGCTCCTTCCGCGCGGCAGTAGTCCATCACATCCTCTGCCGGGGCCAGCTCCGCCGGACCGAAGCCCGTATAGTCGATGCCCAGCTTGCAGCAGATATACATGAGGCAGTACGCGACGTTGTTGCGGGTGTCGCCGCAGAAGACGATCTTGCACTGGTCCAGAGGCTTTTTCGTGTTCTCCCGGAGAGTAAGAACGTCCGCCAGGGACTGCGTGGGGTGGTCGATGTCCGTCAGGCCGTTCCACACCGGCACGCCGGAGAACCGGGCGAGGTCCTCCACCAGGGCCTGGTCATAGCCCCGGTACTCGATGCCGTCGTACATCCGGCCCAGGACCCGGGCGGTGTCCTCGATGGATTCTTTTTTACCCACCTGGGAGCCGTTTTTGTCGAGGTACGTCACGCCCGCGCCCTCGTCCATGGCGGCGACCTCGAAGGAGCACCGGGTCCGGGTGGAGGTCTTGTCGAACATCAGAACGATATTCTTGCCCCGCAGGCGGTCTCCCACGATGCCAGCGAGCTTTTTTTCCTTCAGCTCCGCCGCCAGGTCGAGCAGGTATAAAATCTCCTCCGCCGTGTAGTCCTTCAGTGTGAGGAAGGACCGGCCTTTCAAATCAACTGCCATAGTAACCTCCTAACGATACGATTATACAGCGGAACGGGGTGCGTCCCGCAGGATGGAAACCAGCTTCGCCGCCGTCCACACCGCGGGACAAGCGGAGCGGGGATTGGCCTCCGCCTCCGCCAGCTCCGCCGCCGCGGAAATGCTCTCGGCGGGAAGGTCCAGCGTCTCCGCGAGGCCGATGCGGAAAAACAACTGCCGCAGCCGATGGATCAGGCCCGACGCACCGCCCTCGATCCCCGCCAGGGACGCCAGCTCCGCAAGCCGTGACTCCGCATGTCTTCCATATTTTTCCATAACTACCGGCAGTAGCACCGCGCAGGCGTCGGCAAAACTCACCCCCGCCGTCCGGGTCACGGCGCGGCTGAGCACCCGGGCGTACCCGGCGCCGGCCTGAGACGCCGCCTCCCCCGCAAGGCGGGAGGCCGCCAGAAGCGCGCTGCGCTGGGGGGTAGACCCGCCGCTGTTCCAGCAGGGCTCGATGGCGATGAAAAACGCCCGCAGAGCCTCCGCGGCGGTCGCCCGGGTCCGATCGTCGGCGTAGCCGGAAAGAAATGCCTCGACGGCAAGACAGATCCCGTCCACCGCGCCGGAAGCGATGGCCGCCCGGGGCATATCCGCCAGAAGCTCCGGGTCCTGCACGAGATAGGCCGGGACGACGCTCCGGTCCTGGATGGTAAAGCGGTTCCCCTCCCGGTCTGTGAAGGACGCCCAGGCCAGGGACTCCGCGCCGGAGCCCGCGGCGGTGGGGATCGCCACCACGGGGGCCGGACGGTGACGGAGCTTTCCCTCGCCCACGAGACTGCGCAGGCTCCGACCCCGCTCCCCGGCCAGGGCCGCGGCGATCTTTGCGAGGTCCACGGCGTTCCCGCCGCCGATCACCAGGAAGCAGTCGCAGGCCTCCTGGGCCCAGGCCAGGCGCAGGGCCTCCGCGGCGTCCTCCGTGGGGGCCGGGTCCAGCATGAGCCACGAGGCGAAGGGAAGGTTTCCCTCTGTGATGGCATGCTCAACACGCTCCCGGACGGCGGCATCCGCCGGGGAGGCGAGGATCATGGGCTTTTTCAGCCGGTTCTGACGCAGGAGCTGTGCCGCAGAAAACACCGCGCCGGTGCCCTCCTCCACGATTTGCCGTTCGGGACGCCGTGCGTGTTTTGCCTGCAGAACAAGCTGCTGTGCGCGGCAGATGACCGTTGCCGGGATCGACATGGCCCACGCTCCTTTCCGTTCCAGAAATATTGGTACAAATAATCATACCATATTTCGGGAAAATATTGTATACTTATTTTTGAGGTGATGGCTTTATGAAGCTCGTCTGGCACGGACACAGTTGTTTTACCGTGGAAACCGACGCCGGGACCGTGGTTTTCGACCCATACGAGGACAACGCCGTTCCCGGTCTGCCGCCGCTCCGGCTCACGGCGGACGCGGTGTTCTGCTCCCACGACCACCACGACCACAACGCCCGGAGCGTCGTGACCCTCTCCGGGACGACGCCCGCCGTCGAGATGGAGGCCCTTCCCAGCTTCCACGATGATAAGCTCGGTCTTCTGCGGGGAAAAAATACCGTCCACATCCTCCGCGCGGAGGGCATGCGGGTGGCGCATCTCGGGGACCTGGGCCACCGGCCCGGAAGAAAGCTCCTCGCCGCTCTGCGGGGGGTGGATGCCCTGCTCCTGCCCGTGGGAGGACACTACACCATCGACCCGCCCACGGCGAAGGCCGTCGCGGACGCCGTCGGCGCGCGGGTGGTGATCCCCATGCACTACCGCCTGGGGAATATGGGCTACGACGTGATCGCGGAGCTGTCCGATTTCACGGACCTCTGCGATGACGTGACCTTCTGCGACACCGATGTATTCGAGCTCACGCCGGAGACCCCCGCGCAGACCGCGGTGCTGCGCTGCGCCCATGGGTAAGTACTACGGCATCGACGTGGGCGGCACCACGGTAAAGCTGGGTCTGTTCTCCGAGGAGGAGCTTCTCGCCAAATGGGACATCCCCACGGACACCTCGGAGGGCGGCAAAAACATCGTCCCGGACATCGTGCGCTCCCTGCGGGGGGAGGCGGTCAGCGCCGCCATCGGCGTGCCCGGGGCGGTCCTGCCGGACGGCACGGTAAATCGCTGCGTGAACCTCGGCTGGGGCGTCTGCCGGCCCGGAAACGAGTTCACCTCCCTCACGGGCCTGCCCTGCCGCATGGTGAATGACGCCAACGCCGCGGCGATGGGAGAATACTGGCTCGGCGGCGGCATGGGCTTTCGGAGCGTCCTGCTCGTCACCCTCGGCACCGGCGTCGGCGGCGGGCTCGTGCGGGATGGGGTCCTGCTGACCGGGGAGCACGGCGCGGCGGGAGAGATCGGCCACATCCCCGTGGAGCCGACGGAAACGGAATCCTGCGGCTGCGGGAACCGGGGCTGCCTCGAGCAGTATGCCAGCGCCACCGGCATCGCGCGGCTGGCGCGGCTCGCGGGCCTCGGCGACATTACGGCAAAGGACGTATTCGACCGGGCCGCCATGGGGGACGAGGCCGCCTCCGCCGTGGCGGACCGGGCCTGCGACTATCTGGGCCGGGGCCTCGCGGCGGCCTGCGCGGTCTTCGATCCCGAGGCGGTGGTCCTGGGGGGCGGCGTGGCAAAGGCCGGAGAGCTTCTGCGGCTGCGGGTGGAGGATGCCTTCCATCGGTACGCCTTCCACGCCTGCCGGGAAACCCATATCCGCCTGGCCTCCCTGGGCAACGACGCGGGCATCTACGGCTGTGCCCGCCTTGCCATGGAGCCGTAAACCCACAAAAAGCATCGAACGCGGAACCGTTTGGGTCCGCGTTCGCGCATATCTCAGAGATCCAGCGCCTCGAAGCGCCGGCAGGAAGCCCGAAGGGAGATCGCCGTGATCCCGGCGTACAGCGCAAGCCCCGCGGCGAGAATACACGCCTGCATCCCCAGCCGATCCGTGCCGTTCACCCATTCAAGCCCGGGGATGTGGTGAAGGACCTCTCCCGCCAACACCACCAGCATCGCCAGCACGATAAAGGTCACAAAGGGCTTTCCGAATTTATACGCCGTCCTGAAAAATCCCCCGAGAAACACCCCGTTGAATAGGGCAAACACCACCGCCCACCAGCCGATATAGACGAGATTCGCGTTCATCATGGCGTTATTTACATAGATGGCGGCATCCGCCAAAAAGGCCATGCGCAGGACCGTCATCGCCGCCGTCAGCACCAGCGCCAAAAGCTCCAGGAAGCACACAAAGGCATATTTCGCCCGCACCGCGTCCCTCTTGTCCACCGGCAGCAGCACGGTGTAGAGGATGTCGTTCTGCTCCCGGCTGCTCTGAAAGCTCTGGAACATCCCGAGGCAGACGAAAAAGCTGCCCACGAGGATAGGATACCCCGGGATAAACGCCATGACCGTAAACGCCAGAAAGAGATACGACAGCGGCGATGCCGCGAGCCGCAGCTCCTTAGTCAGCAAGCTTTTCACGGAAATCCTCCTTTTCGCACCGAAGCATGATGTCCTCCAGTTCCGCGCCGCCGTGGGAGGCCCGGAAACCCGCCAGGGACTCCGACGCCACGATCTGACCCTGCCGGATATAGGTGATGCCGTCCGCGCATCGGTCCAGGTCCGATGTGATGTGCGTGGAAAACAAAATCGCCGTTCCCCGGTCCCGCAGGACCCGGAAAATATCCAGAAGCTCCTCCCGGGACACGGGGTCGAGGCCGCTGGTGGGCTCATCCAGGATCAGAAGCTCCGCCCGGTGGGAGAGGGCCACGGCGAGATTCAGCTTCACCCGCATGCCCTCGGATAACTCCCGGGGCGTTTTCTCCGGGTCGATGGAAAAGGCGTCCATGTACCGACGATGGTCATTTTCGTCCCAGTTGGGGTAAAAGCTCCGGGTCACGGCGAGGATGTCCCGAATGCGCTTGCGTGGGTAATAGTCCACCGCGCCGCCGGCAAAGCCGATGCGCTGTTTGATCTCCCGCTCCTTTTCGGTCCTGTCCAGCCCAAAGCACCGGACACTCCCGCCGTCGGAGCGGACGACGCCGAGGATGGACTTGAGGGTCGTGGTCTTTCCCGCGCCGTTTCGTCCGATAAAGCCCATGATGCTTCCGGCCTCCACCGAAAAAGACACCGGTCCCAGGGTGAATTTCGGGTAGGTCTTCGTCAGGTCCCGGACCTGCAGCACCGGGGTCATTCCTCCTCACCGCCCTCAAACACATGGGCGAACAGCTCCGAAACGCTGCCCTTCGGCGGGATCGCAAGACCTCGCTTCTCGTCCCCCAGCAGGAGAAGGGAATCTCCCGGCTGGATGCCGAAGACCTCCCGGGCCTGCTTCGGGATCACGATCTGTCCCTTTTCCCCCACGGTGACGGACCAGGCATATTTGCCCTTGGGAGCGTTTTTCATGGCTTTACCTCCAAAAAGTATGATTTGTATAACATAATATACTTTATATCCCCCGCTTTGTCAAGAAACGGTTGCCGAGAGCGGGATCATCTTTTATAATGGAAAGACGAAAGGGGGGATTTCCATGCTTCGACCGGCGGTACCGGGGGATGCGGCGGCGCTGCTCGCGATCTACGGGCAGTACATCGATACCTCCATCACCTTTGAATACGAGCTTCCGAGCCCGGAGGAATTCCGCGGACGCATCGCGCATATTTCGGCATTCTATCCGTACCTCGTGTGCGAGGAAAACGGCGTCGTTCTCGGCTATGCCTACGCCCACCGCTACCGGGAACGGGCGGCGTACCAGTGGAGCGCGGAGCTCTCCGTCTACCTGGACCGAAACGCCCGGGGAAGGGGCATCGGTCCGCGGCTCTACTCAGCCATTTTGGACCTGCTGCGGCTGCAGAACATCCGCATGGCCTTCACCCTCGTCACCATCCCCAACGAGCCGAGTGACCGCTTCCATCTCGCGATGGGTTTTCAGGTCGCGGGCGTGACGCATAACGCGGGTTTCAAAAACGGCGCATGGCGCGGCGTCACGGTGTACGAAAAGCCGCTGTCAGTCTGCGACGCTCCGCCGGAGCCGCTGAAAAGCATCCATGATCTCGATCCCGCCGCGGTGCGGGCGATCCTGACGAAATACGGGGAGGAAAAACCATGAAAAAAGCGCTGAAAGTCGTCGGCATCGTGCTGGCGTGTGTGGTGGGACTGCTGGCGGTGTTTCTGATCGCGGCGTCCGTCGCGGAGTACCGCCCGGCGGACGAGGAGCCCGCAGCTCTGCTGGGTCGGGGCGCGGAGACCCCCGCGGTCGGGCAGACGATCACCGTCCTGTCGTGGAACATGGGGTACGGCGGGCTTTCGGAGACCGCGGACTTCTTCATGGACGGCGGCACCGGCGTCCGCACCCAGGACGAGGCCCAGGTGGAAGCGAACGTCCGGGCCGTGACCGATCTCATGGCCTCCACCGACGCGGACGTGGTGTTCCTCCAGGAGATCGACCGGAACTCCACCCGGAGCTGGGGCATCGACGAGCTGCAGACCGTGCAGGCGGCGTTTCCCGCGTACCAGTCCTCCTTCGCGCAGAACTTCCGCGTGCTGTACATGCCCTATCCCTGGCCGCCCATGGGCCACATCGACTCCGGCATCGCCACCTTCACGAAATACAGCGCGGACAGCGCCCGGCGGGTGCAGCTTCCCTGTCCCTTCTCCTGGCCCATCCGCACGATGAACCTCAAGCGCTGCCTGCTGGTGGAGCGGATCCCGGTGGCAGGGTCCGACAAGGAGCTCGTCCTCATAAACCTCCACCTGGAGGCCTACGACGACGGGGAGGGCAAGATCGCCCAGACCCGGATGCTGGCGGAGCTCATGCAGGCCGAGGCGGACAAGGGAAATTACGTCATCGCCGGCGGCGACTTCAACCAGAGCTTTTCCAGCGTGGACACCAGCATGTACCCCCTCCAGGGGAACGGCCTGTGGGAATGCGGCGAGATCGACACCGCGGAATTTTCCGACGGCTGGCAGTTTCTCATGAACACGAGCCATCCCACCTGCCGTTCCCTGGACCGGGCCTACGACCGCGGCGACCCGGGCTTCCAGTTTTATATGATCGACGGCTTCATCGCCTCCGCGAACATCACCGTGGAGAGCATGGAGACCCTGGACCTGGATTTCCAAAACTCCGACCACAACCCCATCCAGATGACTTTGACGCTGAACTGATTTTGAGAAAAAATACCGGGGACGTCCCGCCAGGGGATATTCCCGGTATCTCTTTATGCGAATTTTTCCCGTTCCCGGACGGCCATGGCGTCGCAGCGGTTGTTGTATTCGTTTTCGGCGTGGCCCTTGACCCAGATGAATTTTACGTCGTGGGTCTGCAAAAGCCCGTCCAGCTCCCGCCAGAGCTCGGCGTTTTTCAGACCGCCTTTTTTTGTGAAGCCGGCAGCCTTCCATTTTTTGAGCCAGCCTTCGTTGATGGCCCGGGTAAGGTACTGGCTGTCGGAGTAGAGAATCACGGCGCAGGGCTCCTTCAGAAGCGATAACGCCCGGATCGCGCCGGTGAGCTCCATGCGGTTGTTGGTGGTTCGGGGCTCCCCGCCGGAGATTTCCTTTTCGACGCCGTTGTACAGGAGGATCGCTCCCCAGCCGCCGGGACCGGGATTTCCCGAGCAGGCGCCGTCGGTGTAGATGGTTACCTTCTTCATTCCGCCGCAGAGGTCTCCGGGGCTTCCGCCTCTGCCTTTTCGGTGCAGGCGACGGAGATGACCCGGCTGCTCTCCGCGAGGCGCATGACGCGCACGCCCTGGGCCGCGCGGCCGTACACCGAGACAGAGCCGACGTCCGTGCGGATCATGGTGCCGTCGTCCGAGACGATGAGCATATCCTCCTCGCCGGAGACGATCTTCATGTCTACGAGGTATCCGGTTTTGTCGGTGATGGTGTAGTTTTTCATGCCGTAGCCGCCGCGGCCCTGGACCTCGCCGCCGCGGTAGTATTCCTCCGCGGGAGTGCGCTTGCCGTAGCCGTTTTCGGTGACGGAGAGGACTGCCATGCCGTCCCGCACGCTGCCCGCGCCGACCACCCGGTCACCCTCCCGCAGGCGGATGCCCCGGACACCGGCGGCGGTGCGTCCCATGGGCCGGACGTCGTTTTCGTTGAAGCAGATGGCCATGCCGTTTTTCGTGGCAATGAGGATGTTGTCGTCCCCATCCGTGAGGAAGGCGGCGATGAGGCGGTCCTCCTCGTCGATGTTCAGAGCGCGGATGCCCACGTTGCGGATGTTTTTGAGCTCCGAGAGCTTCATGCGCTTGACGGTGCCCTGCTCGGTGACGAAGAAAATGAAGTGTTCCCCGTCCATATCCCGGACATGGAGCCCGGCCTGGACTCTTTCGTCCGGCTCCACGGGGATGAAGTTTACGATGGGGGTACCCCGGGAGGCCCGGGAGGCCTCGGGAATCCGGTAGCCCTTCCGGCGGTAGGCCCGGCCCGCGGAGGTGAAGAAGAGGATGTAGTCGTGGCTCGACGTGGTGAAGACGGTTTCCACGTAATCCTCCTCCCGAGTGGTCATGGCGCGGATGCCCCGTCCGCCCCGGTTCTGGGAGCGGTACTCGCTGGCGGGCTGGCGCTTGATGTACCCGTTGTGGGACATGGTGTAGACGCACTCCTCCTCCGGGATCAGGTCCTCGATGTCGATCTCGTCGAAGACGTCCTGAATCTCGGTCTTGCGGGCGTCGCCGTATTTGTCCCGGATGGCGAGGAGTTCTTCCTTGAGGAGGGCTTTGAGCTTCTCCTCGTCGCCGAGGAGCTCGAGGTACCAGGCGATCTTGTGCTGCAGGTCGTCGTACTCCGCCTGCAGCTTCTCCCGGTTGAGGCCCTGGAGGGCGATGAGGCGCATGTCGCAGATGGCCTGGGCCTGTACTTCGTCGAGGCCGAAGCGGGCCATGAGGTTCTCCCTCGCGTCGTCGTAGCTCTCCCGGATGATCTTGATGACCTCGTCGATGTTGTCCTGGGCGATGAGGAGCCCCTCCAACAGATGCGCCCGCTCCCGGGCCTTGCGGAGGTCATACTCCGTGCGCCGGGCAACGACCTGCTCCTGGAAGGTGAGGTATTCGTCCAGCATGTGCCGCAGGGAGAGTATCCTCGGCTGGGACTGGTTTTCCACCAGGGCCAGCATGTTGATGGAGAAGGTGGTCTGGAGCTGGGTCTGCTTCAGGAGGTGGTTCAGGACGATCTCGGGGTTTGCGTCCCGCTTGAGCTCGATGACCACCCGCATGCCGTTGCGGTCGGACTCGTCCCGCATGTCGGAGATGCCGTCCAGCCGCTTTTCCCGGACCTGCTCGGCGATGTTCGCCACGAGAGCGCGTTTATTTACCTGGTACGGCAGCTCCGTAATGATGATTCGCGTGCGGTGGTCCCGTCCGAACTCCTCGAACTCCGTCCGGGCCCGGACCACGATGCGGCCCCGTCCGGTGGCGTAGGCGGCGCGGATGCCGCTGCGGCCCATGATGATGCCCTTCGTCGGGAAATCCGGGCCCTTGATGTGCTGCATGAGGTCCTCGAGCTGGGCGTTGGGGTTATCCAGCACGCAGACCGCGGCGTCGATGACCTCCGTGAGGTTGTGGGGCGGGATGTTCGTCGCCATGCCGACGGCGATGCCCGAGGAACCGTTTACGAGAAGATTCGGGAAGCGGCTCGGCAGGACGCGAGGCTCCTTGCGGGTCTCGTCAAAGTTCGGGTCCCAGTCCACGGTGTCCTTATCGATGTCCCGGAGCATCTCGTCCGCCATCTTGGCCATGCGGGCCTCGGTGTAGCGGTAGGCCGCGGGGGGGTCGCCGTCCACGGAGCCGAAGTTGCCGTGGCCGTCGATGAGGGGATAGCGCATGGAGAAGTCCTGGGCAAGACGAACGAGCGCGTCGTACACCGAGGCGTCGCCGTGGGGGTGATACCGGCCCAGCACGTCGCCGACGGCGGTGGCGCATTTGCGGAAGGGCTTGTCCCGGGTCAGGCCGTCCTCGTACATGGCGTAGAGGATGCGGCGGTGCACGGGCTTCAGACCGTCCCGGACGTCGGGCAGGGCCCGGCCCACGATGACGGACATGGCGTAGTCGATGTAGCTCGTCTGCATTTCCCGGACAAGCTCGCTCTCTACGATGTGCTGCTCGGGGAACGCGATGTCCTCGGGCTTATAGTCGCGATTGTGTGCCATTGTGTTTCCTCTTAACTGTATTGTTTCATCAAACGAACGTTACCGGGCTTAGCCGTTATGTCTAATCCGGCTTCCGTGCGAATATAAAGTTCTTTTTGGTTACTTTTTCTTTCAAGAAAAAGGGACTTAAAAGTCCAGATTGACGACGTATTTCGCGTTCGTCTCGATCCACTGCTTGCGGGGTTCCACCTCTTCGCCCATCAAAATGGTGAATATCTCGTCGGCCTTTACTGCGTCGTCCAGAGTGATGCGCCGCAGGGTGCGGGTCTCGGGGTTCATGGTGGTCTCCCAGAGCTCCTCCGGGTCCATCTCGCCGAGGCCTTTGAAGCGGCTGATGTCCACCTTGGCGTTGGGGTTATCGCCCCGAAGCTCGGCAGAGATGGCGTCCCGCTGCTCGTCGGAGTAGGCGACCCGCTGGGTCTTGCCCCGGGACAGCTTATACAGGGGCGGCACGGCGGAGTAGACGTAGCCATTTTCGATAAGGGGACGCATATACCGGAAGAAGAAGGTCAGCA
>CAYNZM010000023.1:0-22337 GCA_964401725.1 uncultured Oscillospiraceae bacterium | reverse complement strand
GCCAGGCGGGCACCTCCGCCCCCATCGGCACCCGCGGCCCCGGCGAGACCCAGCTCGAGACGGACCGCCGCCACATCCGCCGCCGCATCCAGAAGCTGGCGGAGGAGCTGGAGCAGGTCCGGCGCGTCCGGGGCACCCAGCGGAAGCAGCGGGAGAAAAACTCCCTGCCCGTGGTGGCCCTGGTGGGCTATACGAACGCCGGAAAATCCACCCTTTTGAACACCCTCACCGGAGACAGCATCCAGACCGGCGACCGCCTCTTCGACACCTTGGACACCACCACCCGCCGCCTCAGCCTGGAGGAGGCCGGGCAGGTCCTCCTGTCCGACACCGTGGGCTTCATCCGCAAGCTGCCCCACGAGCTGGTGGACGCCTTCAAAGCGACCCTGGAGGAGCTGACCTACGCGGACCTTCTTCTCCACGTCATCGACATCTCGAACCCCGACTGGGAGACCCAGGCCGCAGTGGTGGAGGACCTCATTTGGCGGCTCGGCGCGGGCCAGACGCCCTGCCTCCGGGTCTACAACAAATGCGACGCCTTCTTCGGGAGGCTCCCCGGCGGAGAGGACGAGGTCTGCGTCTCCGCCCGGACCGGCGAGGGCACGAAGACCCTGCTCTACGCCATCGGCCAGAAGCTGGGCGGGGGTCTGACAAGGGTGCAGCTTCGCATTCCCTACGCCGAAACCGCGCTGCTCGATCGCCTGCGCCGGGACGCGAACATTTTGGAGCTGGACTACCGGGACGAGGGCATCCACGTCCTGGCCGTGGTGCGGCCGGAGCTCCGGGCCCGGGTGGCGCCCTTCGAGGTGGAGCGGGATGCCTGACGCGGTGCGGCAAAAACCCTCGGGCCGTGGCACCGGGGAATACGAAGAAAAACGCTCCCGGTTCATCGGAGAGCTGTTTCCGGTGGCCTCCGAGGAGGAGGCCAAGGCGCAGATCGCCGCGGTGAAGAAAAAATCCCCCGACGCGCGGCATCACTGCTGGGCCTGGGTGCTGCCGGACGGAGCTTTCCGCTGGTCGGACGACGGCGAACCCGGCGGCACCGCGGGAGGTCCCATGCTGGAGGTCCTGCGGGGGGCGGGGGTCTGCGGCGTGCTGTGCGTCGTGACCAGGTATTTCGGCGGCACCCTGCTGGGCAGCGGCGGTCTCGTCCGGGCCTATTCCAAGGCGACGGCCCTGGCTCTGGCCGACGCCGGTACGGAGCCGGACCCGGAGAAGACCCGCCTCACCGTCGCCGTGCCCTGGGAGCATATGGACCGGGCCCATCGCCTCCTGCGGGAGTACGGCGGCGCACTGCTGGCCCAGGACTACGAATCCGATCCCCGGGCGGCGCTGCTGACGGCGGAGCTCCTGGCGGAGGATGCCGACGCCTTTGTCGCCCGCCTTGTTGACGCCACGGGAGGCCGAGCCTCCCTCCAAACCACCTGAACAAAAAGAGAGGTGCGTTCCCATGCTTCTTTCGATCATCGTTCCCTGCTTCAACGAGCAGGAATCCCTGCCCCTGTTCCACCGGGAGATCACCGGGGTCCTGGCGGGGATGGACACGGATTACGAGCTGCTTCTCGTGAACGACGGTTCCCGGGATGAGACTCTCCCCGTCATGCGAAGGCTGGCGGCGGAGGATACCCATGTGACGTATATTTCCCTGTCCCGAAACTTCGGCAAGGAGGCGGCGATGTACGCCGGCTTCTGCAGCGCCAAGGGGGATTACGTCGCGGTGATGGACGCGGATCTGCAGGACCCGCCGTCGCTGCTGCCGGAGATGCTGCGGCTGCTGCGGACCGGGGAGTACGACAGCGTTGCCACCCGCCGGGAGGACCGGGAGGGGGAACCGCCCATCCGCTCCTTCTTTGCCCGGATGTTCTACCGCGTCATGCGCCGCATCTCCGACGCGGACATCGTGGACGGAGCCCGGGATTTCCGCCTCATGAAGCGGGATATGGTCGACGCCATCGTGGAGATGGGGGAGTACAATCGCTTCTCCAAGGGCATCTTCGGCTGGGTTGGCTTCCGCACCTGCTGGCTGCCGTATAAGAATATCGAGCGCGTCGCGGGCGAGACAAAATGGAGCTTCTGGCAGCTTTTTCGGTACTCCCTGGACGGCATCGTGAACTTCTCCCAGGTGCCCCTGTCCATCGCCTCGGCGGGGGGACTGGTGCTGACGCTGCTGTCGTTTCTCATGGTGGTATTCCTGGTGGTCCGGAAGCTGATCTTCGGCGATCCCGTAGCCGGCTGGGCGTCCCTCGCCTGCATCATCATCTTCATCGGCGGCCTGCAGCTTCTCTGTATGGGCGTCATGGGCCAGTACCTCGCAAAGACATACCTGGAGACTAAGCACCGGCCCCATTATATCGTCTCCGAGACCAACGCCGACGACATACGGCGCATCCGCTGAAATTGCGTAAAAAACACCGCTTCGGTTCCCAAAACGGGATGCCGAAGCGGTGTTTGGTTTTGCCGAGAGATCACCAGACGCCGAGGATGACCTCGGTGCCGTCGCCGTAGCGGACGGTGTCAACCTCAAAGCCGCTGTAGTAGAGGGTTCCGTCCTCGCCGCCGATGACAAGGCAGCTCGCCACATAGCTGGAGGAGCCGGGCTGTCCGATGGCGGAGAAGAGGGCGTCCACGCTCTGACCCACGAGACCCTGGGCCACAGTGCGGGGATCGATGTCGTCCGCCTCCTCGGTCTGGGTGTTGGCGTTGGAATTGGCGTTGGAGTTGCTGTTGCTGTTGGTGGAAGTGCCGGACTGCGCCGCGTCGGTAGCCTCCGGGGTGGCGGTGGGCTCCGGCGTCGCCGTAGCCTCCGGGGTGACGGTGGGCTCCGGGGTGGCCGTCGGCGTGGGGGAAGGCGTGGGGGAGGGCTCCATGGTGGCGGAGACCGAAACGTTTGCCTCGGTTTTATTGCCGCCGCAGGCCGCGCAGACGATAAGGATCAGGCACAGGGCGGCCAGCAGCACGGGAAAAAGCTTTTTCATAGGCGGTTGGTTCTCCTTTGCGAAATTTGAGCGGAGCTATTATAGCACAAGAGTTCCGTTATGGGAAGAAGTAATATATCCGGGCGTTGCTGTTGGCGTAATAATAAGTGTTGTCCACATCGTAAATGGCCTGGTCGAACAGGTTGCGGTAGAGGAATAGACCGGGCTGATAATACCCGTTGAGCCAGCCCCATTCGGTCTCCACGTCGGACAGGTGCCAGACGCCGTCCCATTGGATCATGTTCCAGCAGTGGGGATTGCCCTTCACGCCGGGGTTGTCGCCGATGTTGCCGACGATGAGGTAAGCCTGGAAGCCCAGACGCCGGGCGAGGTAGAGGTACGCCGCGCCCCATTCGTAGCAGCGGCCGTAGTGGTTCGAGTAAAACCGCTTGGCGCAGGCGCGGAAGTTGGCGTAGATGCCTTCGTCGTTGTAGTTGTAGCGGTCGATGTAGAAGGTCTCGGTGTTCCGGTTGCGATAGGTGAAGCCGTTGTCGTAAGCCTGGTTCACGTGATTGGCGTTGCCATCCCAGCCCCGGAGGTAGAGATAGGCGGTGTAGAGCTTGTTGACCCGGGAGTTGCCGTTGTAGAGGTAGTCCTTCACACGGTTGTAGATGATGGCGTCCAGCTCCGCGTCGCCGGAGGTGTAGCGGCCGTTGTCGTCGAAGTAGAGGTAGCCCTGGTAGCCGCCGGTCAAGAGGGAATAGTCGTCCTGGATGTAGTACATATTGCCCTCGAACTCGTAGGTCTTGTTCCGCAGGTCCACGTTGGCGAGGGTGGCGTTGTCCGAGGTGTAGGCAAGGCCGGTGGTGATGATGGCGCAGGCGCCGTCCGTGAGGTATTTCTTGCCGCCGAGAGCCACGACGCCCTTGCCGCTGACGTTCTGGCCGTTGCCGTCCACGAAGGAGTTGCGGACGACGTAGCCCTCCGCGTCGGCCCAGTAGGTCTTGCCGCCGATGGGGTTCAGACCGGCTTTCAGAGCCAGGGGTGCGTTTTCACCGGCGTTCCAGTAGAACAGGGTGTTTCCGATGCGGTTGAAGCCGTTTGCCAGGGCCTGGTCCGCCGCGCCGGAGGCGAAGGTGACGTATCCGGGCCTGGAGGAAAGGTCCGCCGTGAAGCTGTAGCCCGCGGAGGAGGCGTAGACGTACATCCCCCCGAGATTGTTGATGCCGGTGTTTACGTAGGTGGGCTGGCGGTTGCCGTCCACATAGACATACACGCTGCCGATTTTGTGCAGACCCGGCTCAAGACCGCAGCTCTCCACGGTGAAGGTCGTCCACGTTTCGTTGCTGCCGTGGCCGGTGTATTCATGGGCGACGGAGGCCTCCACCACGTCGTAGTACCACCAGTCGGTGGAGCTTACGTCGATGAAGTGCAGCAGGCCCGGGCCTTCCGTGAGGCCCTTGCCGGAGCGGCCCAGCACGCGATTGACCACCACGACGGCTTCCGCGCGGGTGATGGTGCGGCTCGGACGGAAGGTGCCGTCCGAATACCCGGTGACCCAGCCGTTGGCCGCGGCGGCGGCGATGTAGCTGCGGGCCCAGTTCGCGGCGCTGACGTCGGAGAAGGTGCATTCGCCGCCGGAGGCGCCGGTGATGCTCGCGAGCATCTTGACAAACTCCGCGCGGGTGATGGTTTCGTTGGGACGGAAGGTGCCGTCCTTGTAGCCGTTGATGACGCCGAGGGAGGCGAGGGTCTTCACGGGTGTCGCGAACCAGGCGGTTTCCTTCACGTCGGAGAAGACGGCGGAATAGGGCCCCAGGTCTTTGGAGTCCAGAAGCTGATAGAGGATCTGGGCAGCCTGGGCCCGGGTCAGGGACGCGGTGGGTCCGAACTTGGCGTTGCCGATGCCGTTGATGTATCGGATGTGGTCCGTGGTGTTCAGATGGGGCATAAACCAGGCGAAGTAGGAAACGTCCGCCTCCACAGCGACGGTGGCGAGGTCCACCAGCGCACCGCTGGCATCCTGCCAGGCGCGGATATCCACGCCGTCGGCCTGGGTCGGTGCCTGAGAGGGGGCGGCGCCGGCGGAGAGGGTCTCCTGGCCCAGCAGCGTCTCGCCGTTGTAGTAGGAAACGGTGAAAGCGGCCTCCGCATCGCCGTCCAGCTCCGCCGAGGATTCCTCCGGCGCAGACTCCAGCGCGGGAAGCTCCGGCTCGGTCACAAGCTCGATGATCTCTCCGGCGGATTCCTGAAGGGGCTCCTCCCCGGGGAGGTCGGCCTCCGGGCTGTCGGAGGGAGCGCCAACCTCTTCAATAATGTTCTCCAGGGGCGTCGGCGCGATGTCCACGGTCTCCTCCGCCGATTCTGCCGGGGCGGATTCTTCCGCCGCCAGGGCGGGCATCGTGAGCATGGAGGCACAGAGTACCAGCAGCAGGAGCCGGGCGAGTCGGCGCGTCGTTGTCGGATCCATTGAAATTCTCCCTTCCGGTGTGTATGTCCGGCGGATATTTCCGCGTAGTCACTCAATTCAGTAACTAATTATAATAAAAGTTACAATTAATGTCAAGTTTTCGGGCCGGGCGTTTTCCTTCGAAATCCCTGTACTTTGGTTTACATATCTTGCCGAGGGACTATATCTTGTGGTATAGTGAAAAAAACGGAACAACTCGACGAAAAATTATTTTTTTAACGATGTCAGAAAAGAGCGAAACACGATGAAAAATCCCTCCCGCAGATTCCGGCTTCTGCTGCTGTCCTTCCTGCTGCCGGCGGCCGTTATGGCGGCGGTGCTGGCCCTGGGCGGTCTTGCTCCCTTCGGCGGACGCACCATGGGTGTCATGGACATGTCCCACCAGTATATCGCGTTTTTGGCCTCCCTGCGGGACATTCTGGCGGGTCGGGCGAGCCTGTACTATCTGCCCAGCATGTGCCTCGGCGGGAATATGTTCGGCGTATTCGCGTACTATCTCGTCAGTCCGCTGGATCTTCTGGTGTGCCTGTTTCCCCGGGGGCGGCTGTATGATGCCGTGGGGCTTTTGTATATCCTGCGGGTAGGGCTCTGCGGGCTGACCATGGCGGTCTACGCCGGAGGTCGCCGGGGGTATGCGCCCCGGGTGCTGATCCCGGCCTTTGCCTATGCCCTCATGGCCTACATGACGGCTTACAGCTTCAACTACCTCTGGCAGGACGGGGTGATCCTGCTGCCCCTCGTGGCCCTGGGCATCGCGAGGCTGGCGGAGGCGGACGGAAGCCCGTGGCTGTACGTCGTCTCCCTGGCGGCGGCGCTGGCGCTGAACTTCTACATCGGCTATATCCTCTGCCTGTTTTCCGTGCTGTTTTTCCTGGCGGAGCTGATCTCCGCGACCCGAAGCGACAAGGGAAAGACCCTCCGGCGGTTCGTGCTGTCGAGCTTGGCCGCGGGGGGTCTGGCGGCGGCGGTGCTGCTTCCGGCGTTTTTGTCCCTGCGGACCGGCAAGGCGGGCTTTTCCCTGTCCTCCTTCTCCTTGGAGCTGCGCTATTCCCTGCCGCAGCTTCTGTCAAAGCTGTTCCCGGATGCTTTCCGGTACGAGGAGATCATGCCCGAGGGTGCGCCCCAGCTCTTTACCGGCACGGTGACGGCGGCGCTGGCGGTGCTGTATTTCGCAAACCGCGCCGTCCCGCCCCGGCGGCGGCTCCTCACCGGCGGCCTTATGCTGATCCTTGCGGGGAGCATGCTTATCTCGGCGCTGGACCTGGTGTGGCACGGATTTAACCTGCCCACGTGGTACAACGCGCGGTATTCCTTCCTGTGGAGCTTTCTTTTGGCTGCCGCCGCAGACCAGGAGCTGGCGGAGCTTCGCACCGGCACGAGACTGGGGCATCTGCTGCTGCCGGTGGGGGTGGTCGCCGGGGTATCCGCCCTGACCTTCGCGGGACAGAGCTATCCCTACGCCTCCTGGACGAACGCCGGGATCGCCGCGGGGATGACCGCCGCCGCCATGGTCCTGCTGGCGGTCCTGCGGAAGCCGGAGACGGGAAAACGCCTCGCGGCGGTTCTTTGCGCGGCGCTTTTCCTGCTCCACGCCGGGGAGCTTGCCCAAAGCGCCGGACACACCTTTGCCTCCCTGTATGCCCAGGCGTCGGATAAAAACGCCTTCGCCGCCTATGCTGAGGCCAAGGCCGATGCCCTGGCCCTCCTGCCGACGGAGTATGAGCTGGTCCGGACGGAGAGCACGGACAGCTTCGATATGGACCGCTGCGAGCCCATGCTCTTCGGGTACGACGGCCTGTCCCACTACGGATCGACGCTGTCCCAGGCCAGCCTGGACCTGCTGGACCGGATGGGCCTGGACCGCTATGAGGCCCTGTGGGTCCAGTATGGCCCGGGGGTCACCGCCGCGGCGGACACGATCCTGGGCGTGCGGTATCTCGTGACCGGCGGGGAGGCGAAGGGCTATGCCGTCCTCGGACAGACGGATGCTTACACAGTCCTGCGAAACGACAATGCCCTGCCCATCGCCTGGACGGCGGACGAGGCCATCGCCGATCCTATCGCCGCGGAAGACAGCTTCGGGTATCTGAACGCCCTGTATGCCGCCGCCGCGCCGGAGGTCCGGGCGGATGTATTCACCTCCGCGGAGGCGCAGGTGACGGAGCTTTCCAATTTCGTCCGAAACGGTGATCGGTTCACGCGGGTGGAGACTGCTCCGGCGTCCGTCACCTACACCGTCTCCGTCCGGGCGGACGGACCGCTGTACGCAGAGCTCGACATCCCGGACTGGCCCGGCGTGATGCTCTTTGCCGACGGCACTCTGCGGGCCTGGTACGCCACTGCCCAGACGAACGGCACTGTGTACCTCGGGGACTGCCGGGCGGGGGATGCCGTCACCGTGACGCTGCAGGCGTCTGCGGATATGACCGTCGCTCACGCCGCTTTTTCCACAGAAAACGCCGATGCGCTGGCGGCCTATGCCTCGGTGCTGAAGACCGGCGGCTGCGGGCTGACGAGGATCAATGCCGCCCACTATATCGGGCATTTCTCCGCTCCGGCGGAGGACGGACTTCTCGTCTTCACCCTGCCGTACGACAGCTCCTGGCGCATCACCCTGGACGGACAGCGGGTGACGCCGTCCTCGGTGCAGGAGGGGCTGATGGCTCTGGCTGTGACGCCGGGAGCTCATACTGTCGAGCTGCGGTATGTCCCCGCGGGACTTCTGGCCGGGGCGGTCATCTCCATCCTGACGCTGGCGGCGTGTCTGGTGGTCCGGCGTCGAACCAAAACATAAGGACGAAAAACCTCCTTCTCGCGGTGAGAAGGAGGTTTTTGTCGGGTGAGCTACTGGATGGGGACCATCACGCCGTGGAGCACGAGGCGGGCGTCGCTGTAGCCCGAGGCGGAGGTGCAGGTGGATAGGGTCATGAGCTGGTATTGGGTGGTCTGGATGTCCCGCTTGAACCAGTAGAAGCCCGTGCTGATCCGGTCGATGTAATCCTGGTAGGCGGCGGTGTCGCCGAAGTAGACGGGGTAGTTGTCGATGGTGCCTTCCACGATGTGGATGCCGAAGAGGTCCACGCGGTAGCTCGCGTAGGGAGTGAGGTAGTACATGAAGGGGTTTTCCGCCAGGTAGTCCTCGTCCATGTAGTCCTTGATGGTGCCGAACATGGAGTTATCCTTCATGTTGTGGCCGTAGATGATGTAGTTTGACTGAGTGATGCCCAGGGCGGAGTCCATGTCCACGAACAGCGCACCGGCGTTGTTGGAGGACTGGTCGAAGCCGTGGTTGAGGTAGAATTCGTTGTTTGCCGCCTGGACCACGGGATAGTTGATGATCGTGCCGGGGCAGTACAGCCAGCCCACCACGTCCGGGTTGATGGATCGGAGCATATCCCAGTCGACCTCGATGGGGATATCCGAGACGAAGGGGGTGGCGATGGGGTCATCCTCCTCGGTGGGAAGGACGGTGGTCACGGGTTTTTGCGTGACGGCGCTTTCGGCAAGGTCGCTGTAGGCCGCGCGGTCTTTGATGTAGTGAAACGCCATCCTTCCGAGCTGCCACGCGGAAAAAACGATGCCCAGAACAAGGATCACGATGACGATGGTCATGGGAGTGCTCCGGCGGCGGCGCCTGCGGTAGGCGGGAGCGCGGTCGCTCTCCGCCCGGGGTCGCTCCGGAGGGACGGCGCGGGACTCCCGGCGCTTGCGGTCCGGGGACGCGGCCCGGCTCTCCGTCCGCCGACGCTCCGGGGCGGCGGCGCGGGCTTCCCGGCGGGGCCGCGACGCGGGCTCCGCGGGTTCTTTTTCAAAGTCGATATACTCCGGTGACGGGACCGTCGGTTCCGGTTCGGATCCCGGCGCCGGCGTGGAATTTTCGGCAGGTTTTTTTCCCGTGAGGAAATCGTCGAGCCAGTCCAGCTCGTCGTTGTTCCACTCAGGACCTATATCGTTGCGGCTCATGGGGCACTCCTCCTGGATGTGAGCGCGTGTATGCGCGAGGTTGTAACTAAATTGTAATCATTATAGCACATTTTTCCGGGTTTGCAACCTGGAAATCAGACCACCTGGAAGAGATAGAATTTCAGGTAATCCGTCTCGGGCACACCCCAGAGGATGGGGTGGTCCGGACCCTGCCGGCCCACGTAGAGCTGCCGCAGAGAGACATGAGCGTCCCCGGCGGCCTCCCGGAGCATCGGACGGAAGAGCTCGTCCGTCATGAAATGGGAGCAGGAGCAGGTGGCGAGATACCCGCCCCGGGGCAGGAGCTGCATGGCCTTGCGGTTGATCTCCTTGTAGCCGTGGCAGGCGTTTTTCACCGTGGCGCCGGAGCGGGTGAAGGCGGGGGGATCGAGGATGATAAAATCATACGCCCGGCGACGTTCGGCAAGAAGCTCGGTGAGATGATCGAACACGTCGGCCCGGACGAAGTCCATGTCCTCCAGACCGTTGAGCCTGGCGTTTTCCCGGGCGGTATCCAATGCGGCGGCGGAAATGTCCACCGCCGTGACACGCGCCGCGCCGCCCAGGGCCGCGTGGATGGCGAAGGCTCCGGTGTGGGTGAAGCAGTCCAGCACGCGTTTTCCCCCGGCCAGGCGCATGACCGCGGCGCGGTTGCGGCTCTGGTCCAGGAAAAAGCCCGTCTTCTGTCCGCCGATGTAGTCCACGGCGAATTTCACGCCGTTCTGGGTGATGACGGTCTTTCCGCTCGCCTCGCCCACGGCCCAGCCCTCGAAGGGGGAAAGTCCCTCCTTGGCCCGGAGGGGACTGTCGCTCCGCTCGTAGATCGCCGCGGCCTCGCCGCCCAGCTCCCGGAGGAGGGCGTCGTACAGCACGTTCTTCACCCGGTCCGTCCCGGCGCAGAGGACCTCCGTCACCAGCACGTCGTTGTATCGGTCCACGGTGAGGCCGGGAAGCCCGTCCGCCTCGCCAAACACCAGTCGGCAGGCGGAAAATTCCTTCCCCATCACCTCCCGGCGGCACTGCACGGCGTACCGGATGCGGCGGCGGAAAAACGCCTCGTCGAATTTATCGTTGCCGTTGCGGGAGAGAAGCCGCACCCGGAGCTTCGAGACGTGGTTTCCGAAGCCCGCCCCGAGCCATTTGCCGTTGGGGGCGTATACGTCCACCACGTCGCCGTCGGTCCAGCCGCCGTCGTCCCGGGTCACCTCGTCGCCGTAGACCCAAACATGTCCGCCGCGGATGGCTTTTTCCGCCTTTTTCGTCACCGTCAGCCGGGGAAATTCTCGTTCCATGCCGTAAATCCTCCGATTTTCTTTGCAAATGGCATCATATCACATTATAATGGAAAAGCCAAAGCATTTTCGGGAGGAAGAACTCTATGGACTATACCGGCAAGCGATTTTCGATCCTGGGGGACTCCATCACCACCTTCAAGGGCGTCACGGTGGACGATCCCAACACCTTTTACGGCCGCGTCATGTGCGAAAAGGGAGGCTTTCGGGGCGTGGAGGATACCTGGTGGCGGCGGGTCGTGGACGGCCTCGGCGGCACCGTGGAGCGGGTGAACGCCTACGCCGGCTCCTGCGTCGCGGACGGGTACGGCCTGGGCCGGGGGATGAGCTCCTGGGAGCGGGTCGGCGCGTTGGGAGATCCGGAGGTGATCCTCATCTTCGGCGGGGCCAACGACCTGGGCTTCGGCGTGGACGAAGCCGGCTTCCGGGCGGCGTACCGGCTGCTGCTGGACCGTCTGGGGGAGCGCCATCCCGGAGCGGAGATCGTCTGCTCCACGCTCATCAACGGGAAAAAGGTCCTGGAGGACGAGCCCTATTTCATGGGCGAGGAGCCGGGAAAGCCTCTGGAGCCCTTTTCGTCCGTCATCCGGGAGGAGGCATCCCGGGCCGGGGCACGGCTCGTGGACATGGCGGCGAGCGGCCTTCTGTACGACACCATCGACGGCTGCCACCCCACCGCGGGCGGCATGGCGCAGCTGGCGGAGCTGTGGCTCGCGGAGCTGCGAAAATCCGCGTAAGCTTTGCAAATACTGCGTAAGGAGAGTGCACTATGGAATACGCTGAAATTCTGACCGCCGCCCGGGAGATCATGACCCTCTGTCGGGCCTGCCCCGTGTGCAACGGCCGCGCCTGCGGCAATTCGATGCCCGGTCCCGGCTGCAAGATGCCCGGAAACGCCGCCGCGCGAAACTACGACAAGTGGCAGGACATCTGCGTGAACATGGACACGCTGTACGAAAGCCGCCCCATCGACATCTCCCTAAATCTTTTCGGCCACCGATTCTCCGCGCCGATCTTTGCCGCGCCTCTCGGGGCTGTGGCCATGCACTACGGCGATAAATACAACGACCTCACGTACAACGCCGTGCTGGTGCCCACCTGCGCGGAGTACGGCATCGCGGCCTTCACCGGGGACGGCGTGGACCCGGCCATCATGAAAAGCTCCGTGCTGGACATGCGGAAGGTCGGCGGCATGGGCATCCCCACCATCAAGCCCTGGAATCCGGAGGCGGTCTTTGAGAAGCTCGACTATATCCACGAAAACGGCGGGGTCTTCGCCGTGGCCATGGACGTGGACGGCGCGGGACTTCCCTTCCTGAAGGCCATGAACCCCAACGCCGGCAGCAAATCCGTCCCGGAGCTGCGGAAGATCGTGGAGTACGCGAAGGCTCCCTTCATCGTGAAGGGCGTCATGACCGCCGCCGGAGCCTTGAAGGCAGCGGAGGCCGGAGCCGCGGCCATCGTGGTGTCGAATCACGGCGGGCGGGTCCTGGGGGGCGTTCCCTCCACGGCGGAGGTCCTCCCCGAGATCGCGGCGGCGGTGCGCGGGAAGCTCCGCATCCTGGTGGACGGCGGCATCCGCAGCGGGACGGACATCTTCCGGGCCGTCGCTCTCGGGGCGGACGGCGTTCTGGTGGGCCGCCCTATCGCGCCCATGATCTACGGCGGCGGCGCGGAGGGCCTGCGGCTGTATCTCGACAAGCTCACCGCCGAGCTGCGGGACACCATGACCATGTGCGGTACCCCGGCCCTTGCGGACATCGGACCGCAAAACATCCGCCTCTGACAGAAAAATCCAGCCGGAAACGCCCGAAAAAACAGGTGTTTCCGGCATTTTTTATCCTTTTTACGCAGAATTTACAATTTACTGCTTTCATTTTTGACCTAAAAGCAATAAAATAAACTCCGTGTAAAGAGTTAGCAATAGTTATTTGCATGGAGAAAGCTGCCTATGAGCATCCTCAACATCGTATCCCTGCTGGGCGGTCTGGCCCTGTTTCTGTACGGCATCGCCCTGATGGGCGACGGCCTGAACATGGTCGCGGGCAACAAGCTGCAGGTCGTCCTCTACCGCCTCACCAGCAATCCCCTCCGGGGCATCCTGCTGGGCATCGGCGTCACCGCCCTCATCCAGTCCTCCTCCGCCACCAGCGTCATGGCCATCGGCTTTGTGAACTCCGGGCTCATGGCCTTTTCCCAGGCGGTAAGCATCATCCTGGGTTCCATCGTCGGCACCAGCATCACGGGCTGGATCGTCAGCCTATCGTCCCTCGACTCCGGCAGCGGCTGGACGGCGATCTTCTCCACGGCGTTCATCACCGGCGTTCTCGCGGTGGTGGGCATCGTGCTTCTGAAATTCAGCAAAAACCCCACGAAAAACCGGGTGGGAACGATCCTTCTCGGCTTCGCGGTGCTGATGTACGGCATGACCGCCATGAGCGAGGCCGTCTCCCCCCTGCGGGAGAGCGAGGCCTTCATCGAGCTGCTGACGAAGTTCTCGAACCCCGTGCTGGGCATCCTGGTAGGTGTCGTGTTCACTGCCATCATCCAGTCCTCCGCGGCGGCGGTGGGCATTCTGCAGGCCCTGAGCATGACCGGGGCCCTGTCCTTCTCGGCGGCATACCCCATCATCCTGGGCATTGCCGTGGGCGGCGCCCTGCCGGTGCTTCTGAGCGCCCTCGGCGCGTCTCTGAACGCCCGGCGCACGGCCCTCGTCCACCTCATCATCGACGTGGCCGGCGCCCTGTTCTGCGGCATCGTGTTCTACGCCGTGAACGCCGTGCGTCCCTTCGGATTTATGGACGAGGCCATGACTCCCGTCTCCGTCGCCGCGCTGAACACCGCCTTCCGGGTCGTGACCGTCGCCGTGCTGACCCCCGCCATCGGGATCATGGAGAAGCTGGTCTGCGTCCTTTTGAAGGACGAGCCGGAGCCTGCCTCCGCCGGGGACTGGGACCTTCTGGAGGACCGCTTCATCCAGCATCCGGCTCTCGCCATCGAGCAGTGCCGCATCGTTCTTGCCTCCATGGCCGAGAGCGTGCGGGAGAATCTCGCCTGGGCGCTGGAGCTTCTGCGGACCTACTCCGACGACGGCTACGAAGCCGTACTGGATAAAGAAGAGCTGGTGGACCAGTACGAGGATAAGCTGGGCACCTACATCGTCAAGGTCACCTCCGCGGAGCTGACCCAGAAGCAGAACGAGGACGTTTATCAGTTCCTCCACGCCATCACGGACCTGGAGCGCATCTCCGACCACGCCACGAACATCGCCCAGAACGCCAAGGAAATCCACGACAAATCCATCGTCATCGGGGACGATGTCCGGCACGAGATGGACGTCATGGAAAACGCCCTGACGGACGTGGTGGACACCGCTCTCCGGGCTCTGACGGAGGACGACCAAATTGCCGCCCATCGGGTGGAGCCTCTGGAGGAGCTCATCGACACCCTCTGCGACGAGATGAAGCACCGGCACATCGACCGCCTGCAGAAGGGGGTCTACACCCGGCAGAACAGCTTCGTTTTCAACGACCTCATCGCGAACTACGAGCGTGTCTCCGACCACTGCTCCAACATCGCCGTGGCGAAGATCGAGCTGGAGCACGAGTCCTTCGACACCCACAACTACATCGAAAGCCTCCGCAGCCGCAAGGACGAGGAATTCGACCGATTTTTCCACGAATACCAGGCAAAATACACCTTTGAATGACACGGAAAAAATCAGAACGGGACCGGACGGTCCCGTTCTTCGTTTATCGGGGAAGATCGGCGTCAGCCTCCGCCGTTTGTGGGCTCGGCAGCCTTTTTGCCGCTCATGTACTTTTCTGCGATCCTGCGGATCTTCCTGCGGGAGAAGGAGCCCATGCCGCCCTTGAGGCGCGGATCGAGGATATCGCGCACGCCGTCCCCGAACATAGCTGCGGCGAAAACCATGATGGTGATGGCCAGTCCGGGTGCAAGGCCGATCCACGGCGCGGTATACATCTTGCTGCGGCCCTGGCTCGTCAGCAGGTAGCCCCAGCTCGGAGTATTGATGTTCACGCCGAAACCCAGGAAGTTCAGCGTAGATTCCATCATGATCGTGCCGCCGAGAGAATTGGCAAGGTTCATGAGCACGAGGGGCATGATGTTGGGGATGACATGGTGTATCATGCGCCAGACGTTTTTACCGCCGAGCATTTTGGACATATTGCAGTAGCCGCTGTCCTTGACCGAGATGGCGGCGGAGCGGATCATGCGGGAGCCGCCGATGCCTGCGGGCAGCGACAGCACCACGACCATGGAGATCATGCCGGGACCCATGATGGACATGAGGATCAGCATAATGAGCATGCCGGGGATGCACTGCCAGGCATCGATGAAGCGCTGCAGATACAGGTCGAAGCGGCCTCCGATCACGGCGCTCGCCACACCGATAACGACAGAAAGGAGCGTGGCCAGGATCGTACAGCTGATTCCCAGGATGACCGAGGTCCGCGCACCGTAGATCATGTAACTGAGCAGGTCGCGGCCCTGGGCGTCCGTGCCGAGCGGGTGCTCCAGCGACGGAGCCTTGGAGGCGTCGATCAGGTGCGATGCCAGCATGCCGTTTTCCATCTTCTGCGGCGCCAGCACATCGGCAAAGATCGCCACAAGGATGAACAGCACCAGGATCGCAAGGCCGAGGAAGGCGATCTTTTTCGTGCGCCAGAGTGTAGCCAGAAAGTCGAGGAAAGCGTTTTTCTTTTTCGTTTTCTGTTCCATTGCCATCTCCCTCCTTATTCCAGCGATACCCGCGGATCACACCATTTATAGGCGATATCCACGATGAGGTTTATCAGCATGACGAACACGGCGAACACCACCGTACAGCCCTGTGCCAGCGGGTAGTCGCGATTGTTCAGCGCAGTGACGACCTGCTGGCCGATACCGGGGATGTTGAACATGTTCTCAATGACCACGGAGCCGCCGACGAGTCCCGCCACGGAACCGCCGAACAGCGTGATGACCGGGATGAGGGCGTTGCGGAATGCATGGTGGAACATGACCCGGCTCTCACCGGCGCCCTTGGCCCAGCCCGTGCGGACGTAATCCTGCCGCATGACCTCCAGCGTCATAGTGCGCACGGCGCGTATGTTCATGCCCGCGGAGGTGATGGCGCCCACCAGCGCCGGCACCAGGAACATGCGCATGTTCTGGGCAAAATTCTCCGTCAGGCTCACATAGGTCAGCGGGATCGAAAAGCCCCACCAGACCGCCGGATACACGAGCACCATCGTGCCGATCCAGAACACCGGCACCGAGGCCAGCACCACCGACAGAGTACGGATCATGCCGTCGGTGATCGTATCGGGATGCGCGGCACAGTAAAGCCCCAGCGGGATCGATATTACCAGGGAGAAGAAAAAGGTCAGCAGTGCCAGCTCCAGCGATATAGGGAGCTGGGCGCGGATGACGTCCCAGACCTTGTCGCCTCGGAACAGGCAGTTGCCCAGATCCCCCCGCAGGAGATTGCCGAACCAGATGAAGAACTGTGTGACAGCGGGCTTGTCGAGGCCGAGCTTTGCCTCCGCCTCCGCCCGGGAGATGACCTGTCCGTTCTGCGAGTAGTTGTAAACGACCATGTCCACCGCGTCGCCGGGTATCATGCGCATGAGCGCGAACACGATGACGCAGACGAGGACCATGGTGGGGATGAGCAAAAGCAGACGCTTGACTGTATATTTTCCCATAACTGCGCCTCCTCAACCTTCCGTGACCCGGTGGCAGGCGACCATGTGACCGCCGCCCACATCCCGGAGCGCGGGCTCCTCGTTCCGGCACCGGTCGTCCGCATACTTGCACCGCGTGCAGAAATTGCAGCCGACGGGCGGGTCGATGGGACTCGGGACCTCGCCCTCGAGCAGGATGCGCTGCCGCTGCCGGTCCACCCGGGGCTTCGGGATCGGTGCCGCGGAGATGAGCGCCTGGGTGTAGGGGTGCAGCGGACGCTCGTAAAGCTCGTCGCTGGAGGTCAGCTCCATGAATTTGCCGAGGTACATGACCGCCACATTGTTTGAGATGTGCCGCACCACCGACAGGTCGTGTCCGATAAATATGTATGTCAGGCCGAGCTGCTGCTGCAACTGCATCATGAGACCGACGATCTGTGCCTGGATGGAGACGTCCAGCGCGGAGACGATCTCGTCGCACACGATGAACGCCGGATTCATGGCCAGCGCCCGGGCGATAGAGATGCGCTGCCGCTGCCCGCCGGAGAACTCGTGCGGATAGCGCTCGGCAAACTTCGGGTTCAGGCCGACAAGGACAAGAAGCCGCGTCACCAGGTCTGCCTGCTCCTTCGGGTCGGGCACCAGCTTGTTGATGCGGACGCCCTCCAGGATAGAGTCCTCGATCTTCATGCGGGGATCGAGCGATGCAAAGGGGTCCTGCGTCACCATGGTCAGGTACTTGTGGAACTCACCGAGCTCCCGGCCGCGGATGTTCGTCACATCCCGGTCGTCGAAGAGGATCGTACCGCCGGTGGGCATCAGGTTCCGCATGACGCAGTTGCCGACCGTGGACTTGCCGGAGCCGGACTCGCCGACGATGCCGAGGGTCTCGCCCTGCCGGATCGTGAAGCTTACGCCGTCCACGGCCTTGACATGGCCGACGACGCGCTTGAACAGCCCCTTTGTCACCGGAAAGTGCATTTTGAGATCCTGCACACGAAGGAGCTCCTGCCCGTCCGTCTTCAGGACGGTCGGCTGCTTCGCGATATCCTCGTCGATAAAGTCCACCAGCTTGCCGCCGATGGGCATATCGGGCGTGGAAAAGGGGGTGTCGCGGGAGGGCTCCGGCGTCGGCTTTTTGTCGATCTCGCGGATGTCGCTCATACCAACTCCCTCCTCTCCTGTTCGGTCTCGTTCCTGTGGAAGCACGCGCACAGATGGCCCTCGCGGATTTCCTCGAGGGGCGGACGCTTCTCCCGGCAGATGTCGGTGGCGTATTTGCAGCGCCCGGCAAACGCGCAGGAGTCGGGCGGGATCCTCGACATATCGGGAGGCTCGCCCTCGATGGCGTTCAGGCCGTAGCTGCGGGGCAGATCCAGCCGCGGTACCGCGCGGATGAGACCCAGGGTATAGGGGTGATGTGGCTCCTCAAAGATCGCCGTGGGGTCGCCCTCCTCGATGATCTTCCCTCCGTACATGACCTTCACGGAATCGGCATACCGCGCTACCACCCCCAGATTGTGGGTGATGAGGATGAGGGCTGTGCCGAATTCCTTCCGCAGGCTGTTGAGCTGCTCGAGCACCTGCGCCTGCACGGTCACGTCCAGGGCGGTGGTGGGCTCATCGCAGATAAGTATCTCCGGATTGCAGCTCATGGCCATGGCGATCATGGCGCGCTGCTGCATGCCGCCGGAGAGCTCGAACGGATACTGCCGGGCGCGAACCTCCGGGTTCGGGATGTTCACACGCCCCAGAAGCTCCACCGCGCGGCGCATGGCCTCGGCCCTGCTCACGCCCTTTTCATGGATGCGGATGGCCTCGGCGATCTGCTTTCCGATGGTGACCACGGGGTTCAGAGCCGTGCTGGGCTCCTGGAAGATCATGCTGATCTTCGAGCCGCGGATTTCCTGTATCTCTTTATCGTCCGCCTGGAGGAGGTCTTTTCCGTGGAACAGGATCCGCCCGTCCACAACGAGTCCGGGCGGATAGGGGATGAGCCCCATGATCGACAGGGCGCTGACGCTTTTGCCGGAGCCGGATTCGCCCACGATGGCGACGAACTCGCCCTTGTGGACCTGATAGGAGAGGTCGTCCGAGGCGCGCATTTCCGTCTCGTTGTGTTTCCCGCTCAGAAAATAGGTCTTCAGATGCTCGATGCTCAGGATCACATCGCTGTCCTGATCCATATTTCCCGCTCCCTTCTTCTGGTTTTCCATCATTCAGAATGGCCTTTGACTACACTGCGCGCAGCCAAAGGCCAGGTTCATGTCCCGGCGGGCGGCGGTGCGTCCGCCGGGCGTGTGGGTTTATGTCGGGCCGGCCGACTCTTATTCGGAGACCCAGGTCCGGGCGAACATGAAGCCCGCCCAGTAGTTCTTGGTGGTCAGCTCGCCGTGCAGACCGTGGACACGGTTGTTGTAGTAGCAGGTCCACTGCTGGCCATAGCTGACAAGCAGCAGGTAGTGACCGGCCATGTAGGCCTCGTCGAGAGCCTTGGCAGCCTCGATCTGCTCCTCAAGCGTCGTGGCGGCGGCGAACTGATCGCAGAGTGCGTCGATCTCGTCGTCGTGCTGATGGTTGTTGTTCATCATGCCGTCAGAGCGAATGACCATGGGGACGGCGGAGATGCGATCCATGCCGGAGGAGCCGTACATGGAGGCGGGGTCGTCGGCGTCACCGCCGTGCGCGCTCATTTCGGGAGGCGTGGCGCAGACATGAATCTCCATCGTGATGCCGACCGCCGCCAGATATTCGGCAGCGAGCTGGAAGGAGTCGATGGGCTGGGCCTGGAACAGGTACACATCGAAGGCGAAGCCGTCGCCGTAGCCCTCTTCCTCCAGAATCTGCTTCGCGAGGTCGGGATCATAGGTGGTGTAGGAGGCGACCAGCTCATCGGACCAGCCGGAGATATCGCTCAGGGGCAGGCCATTCAGGAACAGGGAGATAGCCTTCTCCGCCACGTCGTCGCCATAGGTATAGCCCTTATACTCGCTGATGGCGTTCAGGTCGACGGCATACTGCATGGCCTCGCGGACGCGGGCATTCGTAAGAGCCTCCACGGGGTTGTTGCCGATCTTGATGCAGACGGCAGGAGAGTCGCCGACGTAGCTCATGGTGTAATACATATCCGAGGGGATCGTGGAAGCCTGGTCGAGGTCGATCAGGATGTTGTTGGCAGCCAGGATGTCGACCTCACCGGAGATGAAGGATGAGAGCATGGTGGCTGTGTCGGTCATGTGGACAAGGCGGATTTCGTCGAGGTACGGGAGCTGGTTGCCGTCCGCATCGGCAGCCCAGTAGCCGGGGTTCTTGACGAAGGTCATGGTGTTGTCATTGACGTAGTTCGTCAGGATGAACGGGCCGGTGCCGGCGGCATAGTGCCAGTCGGCCTTCTGCTCGGCGGAGAGCTCGTCCCACTCAGGACCGCAGATGCTGATGAGCTGGCTCATGAAATTCGAGACGGCCAGGGCGTTGTCGGTGTTGAAGTTGAACTTCACGGTGTAGTCGTCCACGACCTCGACGGACTCGAGCATGGCCAGGGCGGTGGGCCAGTCGGTCTGGTCCATGCAGACAGGCTCCATGCCCTCAAAGCCCATGATGCGGTCATAGGTGTACTTGATGTCGTCCGCGGTGACGCCGCGGCCGCCGTACACGTCGTACTGGGCGTCGATGCCGACGGAGGTCTTGTCCTGGAAGGTGACGTCGTCACGGATCTTCACGGTCATGCTGGTGAAGTCGTCCGCGATCTCCCAGGATTCCGCGATCTGGCCGGCAACATGGTCGCCGTCGAGATAGGAGGTGTTGAAGTTGTAGTCGGTGCGGTCTCCGTCCCAGTCCACGTTCCACAGCATATCGGTGTAGAAGGTGACAAAGTTGCGGTTGTCGTTGACGGACGGGTCGAATTCGTTGTAGAACTCGGACCAGTAGGTCGTGAGCGTGCCGCCCGGGTGGACCTCAGAGCCGTCGTCTGCGATGATGGTCATGCCGTCGTCGCCGAGCGTGGCGTTCGGGTTGTTGTTGACAGGCTCTTCGACCGCGGGAGCGGCCGCAGCCTCGGCGGCCTCATTCGCGCTGCCGGTGTCCGCGGTGCTGCCGCCGCAGGCCGCCAGCGACAGGATCATGGCGAGGGCCATGATAAGAGACGCCAGGCGCAGGAAATTCTTTTTCATCTGTCTTGCTCCTTCATTCATGTTTATTTCTTTCGCAGGGACAGGCCCTGTTAATCGACCGGCTCCTTCGGAGCATATTCCGCACGCCGCGCCTCGGTGAGGAACGTTCGGAGCTCCTCCATGGAACCCTTCACGAAACCGCTTTTGTCGATGGCGGACGCAGGATATGCCTTCCCGAAATCCAATATATACATCCGTTCGGACTCGTATTCATGCCGGATATCGCCATATCCCGCCGTGGTGACATTTCCGTCGCCGGCGTCGCTCTCCAGGCGGTCGGAGTAGAAGCGGACCGTCTTCTCCCAGACGCCGCTGGGATGCCGCTCGCACAGCTTCCGGTAATCCCGCCTCCCGATGACAGCGGGAGAGAGAACGGTGAGAGAAAAAGTCATCACGCCCAGAAGGGCTACCCACCGGCTTGCCATGAAAAGCCCGATCACAGCGACGACGATGCCGCCGAGCAGAAGCGCGAGGTTCCGCCCGCTGCGGGCGCGGGTCTTTACGGCCTCGAAGTACCGGTCCCGGTCCATGTGCGTGACGTTCACGAAAAGCGGTTCGTCCGCCGCGGCCGCCGGGGCTTGGACAGGATCATCTATCATAATAATGCAACCATATCATACGCCAATCTTTTGTCATAGGACTTCCGTTGACGTGAAATGCGACCTTTTTTTCACGCGTCCTGCCGCGTCCGGCGGTAATCCTTCGGGGAGATGCCGTAGATCGCCCGGAACCGGCGATAGAAGAAGCTGGTGTTTTCATAGCCGACCGCCTCGGCGATGCTGCCGACGGGCAGGTCCGTCTGATCGAGCAGCGCCACCGCCCGCTCGAAGCGCCTGCGGAGCAGCAGCTCCTTGAAGGTGAAGCCGAAGAGGCCCTTGATCTGGCGGCTGAGCGCCGATTCCGACTGATTCATGAGGGCGGCGAGTTCCTTGAGCGAGCCGGTCTTGTATTCCGTGCCGACGTAGCTGCGCACCGTCTGCCGCACGACCTCGTCGTAGTTGGCCGGGGAGTCGTCGGCCAGCGCATCCAGGTTGCGGGACAGGGACAGGAACACCCCCGTCAGGAGGTAAGCCGTCAACTGGGGCTCCGGCGCCGAGCCGCAGCGGATGTTGTCGTTGTCGAGATGGGGGAACGCGGCGTACAGCATCGTCTCGATGAGGTCGAAGACGGCGATGTCCTCGATGCCGGTGAAGTGCAGGTATCGGTTCCAGCTCACGTCCTGCCGGAGCGTGTCGAGCATGAAGTCCGAGAGGATCGAGCCCGATTTGAGCTGGATGCAGACCTCCTCGAGAAACTGCGGCTTTACGATGAAGCTCACCATAATGTCGTTCTCGCCCAGCGGCTCGCGGGAAAAGACGGTGTACTGGTTGGGGATGAAGATGTCGCCCTGCCGGATGACGATGTCCTTCCCGGCGACGTTGACACGGCACTCGCCGCAGACCATATAGCTGATCTCGATGAGGTAGTTCCGGTGCGGAGGCCACGCCGCATAGCGCGAGACGCGGCCGACGGCGACCGTCTCCCGCAGCTCCGCGTACGCCTCGGGGTTGCCGGAGCCGCGCAGCGCGTCCTCCTCGAAGCGGCGGCGAGCTTCCGGGCAGGTGCGCAGCGCCGTCTCGAAGCCGGTCTCGGTTTTCAGGATCGCCAGGATCTTCGGATCGATCTGCCGCATGCCGCCTCACCTCGCTTCCCTGCGCGCAGAATGGAATTCTTTATTATTGCTCCACCAATTAATTCTTGAATTGATGGGGAAGCAATAAGCGCCATATTTCGCGGTTGCCGCGTAGGCGGCGAGCGAAATGGCATTAAATGATTTATTATTGATGTGCCACGCATGC
>CAYNZM010000022.1:0-22592 GCA_964401725.1 uncultured Oscillospiraceae bacterium | reverse complement strand
AAATACATAAAGAGGTACATCAGCAAAATGAAGAACACGGCGTAAGTGTCGATGGTGGCGATGCGGGTCTGGACATAGTGCATGAAATCGAAGGCAAACACCGTGGTCCCCGCGGCGGCGGCGGCGGAGTCAAAAAACATCCGCTTCAGCAGCACGTACAGCGCCGGGAGCATCAGCACTCCCACCAGCACCCCCATGAAGCGCCAGCCGAAGGGCGTGAGGCCGAACAGCCGAACGCCCAGGCCCATGATAGCCTTTCCCAGGGGCGGGTGGGTGATCTCATAGGGCCACATGCCCTGCATGAGCTCTTTCACCGTGCGGGGGTAGTAGATTTCGTCAAAATAGGTGCCGTTACGGAAGGAGATGTGCTCCGGGATGAGGTCCTGCTCGTCCGCGAGGGCCTCGCACCCCGGGGCGACAGTGAACTCCTCCGGCGTGAGCAAACGTCCCTCCGGGCCGTAAATGGCGATCTCCCCCAGCTCCTGGTCCGCGCCGGAGATGACGCGGATATAGCGCACCGGGCCGTTGTCGGGATTCAGATAGGCGTCGCACCAGCGGAGGATCTGGCTGTAGGTCTGGGTCATGGGGGAGGAACCGTCCTCCCGGGTCTGCTCGATCCAGGTCTCTCCGTCCGGGGAGACCTGGAGACGGTAGTCCGCCGGGACAAGGCCCGTGTAGTACCGCAGGCCGGTGAGCTCCGTCTCCGCGCCGAGATCGATCTCGGCGTAGTAGTTCGCCCCCTCGAAGCGCAGGAAGCTCTGGGGGGCTTTCGCATCCCCCAGGCCGGCAAAGGCCACGATGGCGTACACCACCGTCACGATGCCCAGAGCGAGCCAGTCGTTTCGCGTGAAAAAGCGTGATGCTTCCGCGCCGGGGTCCGCCTCCGCCAAAGACGTGCGCCGGTGCAGTCTCGTCCACCGCAGGAACCACAGCAGCGCAAACAGCGCCGTGGCCAGCGGAAAGACGACGGTAAGATTAGAAAGCATAGGGTGCTGCCCCCGAAAATCCACAGAATGACATCTTATTATAAAACAAAACAGAGGGCGTTTCAACGCCCCCTGCCGGAATTATTTCTTTTTTCGTTTGCCGAAGGGCTTTTCCTTTTCCTTCACCTTCGTGCCGAGGGACTCCGCCAGCTCCTGCATCAGCTCCCGCTGATGGGCGCTGAGGCTCCGCGGCGTCTCCAGGTCCACGGTGACGTACTGGTCGCCCCGACCGCCGCCCCGCAGGCTCTGGACGCCCCTGCCCCGCAGGCGGAACACGCTGCCGGTCTGGGTCCCCTCGGGGATGGTCAGGGTCACGTCCCCGTCCAGGGTCGGGACCTGCACCTCCGTGCCCAGGGCCGCCTGGACGAAATTCAGGGTGGTGGTGACGTAGATGTTCGTTCCCTCCCGCTGGAAAACGGGACTCGGCCGGACCTGCACCGTGACCAGCAGGTCTCCCGCCGGACCGCCGTTTTTCCCGGCGTTGCCCTGGCCGCGGAGAGAGATGGTCTCGCCGTCGTCGATGCCCGCGGGGATGGAGACGCTGAGCTTTTTCTGGCTGCGGACGGAGCCGCTGCCCCGGCAGGTATTGCAGGGGGTGTGGATGACCTTGCCGCTGCCGCCGCATTTCGGGCAGGTGGAGGTGGACTGCATGACGCCGAAGGGTGTGCGCTGCTGGGTGCGGACAGAGCCGCTGCCCCGGCAGTCCGGGCAGATCTCCGCCGTGGTGCCGGGAGCGCAGCCCGTGCCCTTGCAGTCGGAGCACTGCTCCACCCGGGCGACGTTGATTTCCTTCTGGCAGCCGAAAGCCGCCTCCTCAAAGGCGATGGCGAGGCGCACCCGCAGGGTCTCGCCCCGCTGGGGGCCGGAGCGGTTGGCGCTGCGTCCGCCGCCGGAGAATCCGCCGAAGCCGAAGCCGCCGAAGATGTCCCCGAAAATATCCCCGAGATCGCCGAAATCCCCAGTGAATCCGTCGGCGCCGCCGCCGTAATTCGGGTCTACGCCGGCGAAGCCGAACTGGTCATACTTGGATTTCTTGTCCGGGTCAGAGAGGATGGCATAGGCCTCGTTCGCCTCCTTGAAGCGGGCTTCCGCAGCCTTGTCGTCGGGATGGAGGTCCGGGTGGCACTCCTTGGCGATGCGCCGGTATGCTTTTTTGATGTCGTCGTCCGAGGCGCCCTTGGATAGCCCCAGGACCTCGTAGTAATCGCGTTTATCTGCCATAACTTTTCACTTGCTTTGTTTGATTTTTGCCCTGATACACGAGCCGCTGTCGTCGAAGGGTATACCTCGCCACAGTTTTCAATGACGTTGCTCGGCACACCCTTCTCCTTCACGGCATCGACCCGGGACTATACGAGCCAGGTTCCGGCGAGCCCGCAAGACGAAGCCTGTCCCAACGAAACGTCGTCGAAGACTGTTGAGCGGGATAGGCTTCGGTGCAGTCGGGCTGTGTGAAAGCCCGGAAAATTACTGCGGGTCGACCTCCGTGTAATCCGCGTCGTAGTAGGTCTGACCGTTGTCGGCAGGGCCCTGGTCCGCGCCGGGATTAAATCCCGCGTTGGGGCCGCCCTGGGGGGCCGCCTGCTGGTAGAGCTTCTCGGAGACCTTATAGAAGGCCTGGGTGAGCTGCTCCGTGGCGGTCTTGATGAGGCCGGAATCGGAGCCGGAGAGGGCATTTTTGAGGTCCGCGAGCTTCTGCTCCACCTCGGCCTTGTCCGCGGGATCGAGCTTGTCGCCCATCTCCTCCAGGGTCTTCTCGGTCTGGTAGACCATCTGGTCGCCGGCGTTGCGGGTGTCGATCTCCTCCTTGCGCTTGGCATCCTCGGCGGCATACTGCTCGGCCTCCCGGACGGCCTTGTCGATCTCGTCCTTGGAGAGGTTCGTGGAGGCGGTGATGGTGATGTGCTGTTCCTTACCGGTGCCCAGGTCCTTGGCGGAGACGTTCACGATGCCGTTGGCGTCGATGTCAAAGGTGACCTCGATCTGGGGCACGCCGCGGCGGGCCGGGGCAATGCCGTCCAGATGGAAGCGGCCGAGGCTCTTGTTGTAGGCCGCCATCTCGCGCTCGCCCTGCAGGACGTTCACCTCCACGCTGGTCTGGTTATCGGCCGCGGTGGAGAAGATCTGGCTCTTGCGGGTGGGGATAGTGGTGTTGCGCTCGATGAGCTTCGTGCAGACGCCGCCCAGGGTCTCGATGCCGAGGGACAGCGGAGTCACGTCGAGTAGGAGGATGCCCTCCACGTCGCCGCCCAGGACGCCGCCCTGGATGGCCGCGCCGACAGCCACGCACTCGTCGGGGTTGATGCCCTTGAAGGGCTCCTTGCCGGTGAGGGCCTTGACCTTATCCTGCACCGCGGGGATGCGGGTGGAGCCGCCCACGAGAAGGACCTTGGAGAGCTGACCCGCGGAGAGACCGGCGTCGCTGAGGGCCTGCTGCACGGGGCCGACGGTGGCATCGACGAGATGGGCGGTCAGCTCGTTGAATTTCGCCCGGGAGAGGGTGATGTCGAGGTGCTTCGGGCCGGTGGCGTCGGCGGTGATATAGGGCAGATTGATCTGGGTGGTGGTCATGCCGGAGAGATCGCACTTGGCCTTCTCCGCGGCCTCGCGCAGACGCTGCATGGCGACCTTGTCGGCGGAGAGGTCCACGCCGGTGTCCTTCTTGAACTCGGAGACGAGCCACTTCGTGACGCACTCGTCGAAGTCGTCGCCGCCGAGACGGTTGTTGCCGGCGGTAGCCAGGACCTCGATGACGCCGTCGCCGATCTCCAGCACGGAGACGTCGAAGGTGCCGCCGCCCAGGTCGTAGACCATGATCTTCTGGTCGGTCTCCTTGTCGAGGCCATAGGCCAGGGCCGCGGCGGTGGGCTCGTTGATGATGCGCTTGACATCGAGACCCGCGATCTTGCCGGCGTCCTTGGTGGCCTGGCGCTGGGAGTCCGTGAAGTACGCGGGCACGGTGATGACCGCCTCGGTGACAGCGCCGCCGAGATAGGCCTCGGCGTCCTTCTTGAGCTTCGCGAGGACCATGGCGGAGATCTCCTGGGGGGAGTAGCTCTTGCCGTCCACGGTGACGCGGTAGTTGGAGCCCATCTCACGCTTGATGGACGAGATGGTGCGGTCGGGATTCGTGACGGCCTGGCGCTTGGCGACCTGGCCGACCATGCGCTCGCCGTCCTTGGAGAAGGCGACGACGGACGGAGTGGTGCGGGCGCCCTCGGCGTTCGCGATGACGGTGGCCTCGCCGCCCTCCATGACGGCGACGCAGCTATTGGTAGTACCCAGGTCGATACCGATGATCTTTCCCATGATGATTTTCCTCCTGTATTTGAATCGTTATTTATACTTGATTAACCCCAAAGGGGACGTTCGATATTGTATTCGCTTCGTTACCGGGCACAGAAACGGTCGTTTCCTGCTCTGTCGGTGCGAAGATAAAGTTCTTTTGGATACTTTTCTTTCAAGAAAAGTATCAGTTGGCGACTTGGACCTTGGCGAAGCGGATGACCTTATCGCCCAGCATGAAGCCCCGCTCCAGCTCCAGGACGATCTCGCCCTCGCCGTACTTTTCGTCGTCGATGTGGAGCAGCGCCTCGTGCAGCGCGGGGTCGAATTTCCTGCCCACGGCCTCGATCTCCGTGACCCCCAGGGACGACAGGATCGTCTTGAACTGGGTCAGGATGGCATCCATGCCCCTCTTGGCGTCCTCGTTGGGCTCCTGGGCCGCGGCGCGAAGAAGGTTATCGTAGACGGGCAGGAGCTTTTTCACGGTGTCCGCCCGGACGTCGGCGTAGATGCTCTCCCGCTCCTTCTGGCTGCGGCGGCGGTAGTTGTCGTATTCCGCCAGCATGCGGAGATATTTGTCGTTCTGCTCCTTGAGCTGGTCCCGCAGGGCGTCCACCTCGGAGGCTTCGGCGGCCTCGGGGGCGGGCGCTTCCGGTTCCTCGGAGGCTTCGGGAGCGGTTTTCGTCTCCTCGGCGGGGGTTTCCTGCTCCGGGATGCTTTTTTCCTCGTTTTTCTTACTCATGGTCGTTTGCTTCCTTTAGTACGAGTTTATTGTTCAGGCCGTCGGGGGCGTCCGGACCCGCCAGAAGGCGGCTCAGACCCGCGGCGATGTAGCTGAGCTTCGCGGCGACGCTGGAGTAGTCCATCCGCGTCGGCCCCACCACGCCGATATAGCCCCGCATGCCGCCGCCGGCGTCGTAGGAGGCCATGACCACGCTGGAGTCCTTGAGCTCCTCCGCGAGATTCTCCGGGCCGATGGTCACCCGCAGGCCGTCCTGGCCCGGGGCGAGATCGGGAAGGTCCGACAAAAGCCGGTCGCCGCTTTGGATGAAGCTCATGAGGGCGTGGGCCTTGTCGGGATCGCGAAACTCCGGCTGGTTCAGAAGGCGGCTGGCCCCGGCGACGCGCATCGGCGCGGTCCGGGCATCCGCAAGAGCCTCCATCGTAAAGGCCGCCACCACCGCCACAAGGCCGTAGGTGTCCCCCGCGGCGCGCTCCGTGGAGCGGATGAGGCTGTCCGTGATCTCCTCGTCGGTCACGCCGGTAAAATGGGCGTTGAAGAGGGTGGAGAGGGTCTGGACCTGCTCCTGGCTCACCGTGAACGGCAGGTGGACGAGCTTGTTTTTCACGGTGTTGTCTGTCAGCAGAGCAACGACGATGAAGGTGTTCGCGTCCACATAGATGAAGTCGAACCGCTTCACCGCGGCGGTGGACCGCATGGCCAGGGCGTAGGCGGGGTACTGGGTCATGGAGCTTGTGAGCTGTCCCACCTCGGCCATCAGGTCGTCGATCTGCTTCTGCTTCGAGGCGAGCTGCTCGTTGATGGCGGCGGTCTCCTCCTCGGAGAGCTTCTGCCGCTCCATGAGCTCGTTGACATACAGCCGATAGCCCGCCGGGGACGGCACGCGTCCCGCGCTGGTGTGGGGCTGCTCGAGATACCCCATGGAGGTCAGCTCCGCCATTTCGTTGCGGATGGTGGCGGAGGAACAGCCGATGGTCTCGGCCAGGGCCTTGGATCCGACCGGCTCCGCCGTGGCGATATAGCTCTCCACGATGGCCGTCAGTATTTTTTTCTTCCGGTCGCTCAGTTCCATCGCAAGACCTCGTTGGCAGTGGGTGCTTCGCTGTGCTAGCACTCTCTTTCTCTGAGTGCTAATTTACCACACCCATTATAATATGTCAAGAGGCTCGCCGGGAAACGTTACAAATAATTCAAATTTCGCCAGCGGTTTTCTTTTCGGCGGAAATGTGCTATGCTGGAGAAAAAACCACGGAGGACATCCCATGAAACTCATCTCCTGGAACGTAAACGGCCTGCGGGCCTGCGTGGGCAAGGGCTTTCTGGACGCCTTTGACGCCCTGGACGCGGACGTGTTCTGCCTGCAGGAGACAAAGCTCCAGGCCGGGCAGATCACCCTGCCCCTGGACGGCTACCATATGTATTGGAACTACGCCGAAAAGAAAGGCTACTCCGGCACCGCCATATTTTCCCGGGTGGAGCCGCTGTCCGTCCGGTACGGCATCGGCGTGGAGGAGCACGACCGCGAGGGGCGGGTCATCACGGCGGAATTTGGGGATTTCTTCCTGGTGTGCGTGTATGTCCCGAACTCCCAGCGGGAGCTGACGCGCCTTGCCTATCGCCAGACCTGGGAGGCGGATTTTCTCGCGTACATCCGGTCCCTGGAGGCGGAAAAGCCCGTCATCTGGTGCGGGGACCTGAACGTCGCCCACCGGGAGATCGACCTCAAAAATCCCTCGTCGAACCACCGCAACGCCGGATTTACCGACGAGGAACGCGCCTGCCTCACTACCGCTCTCGACGCGGGATACATCGACACCTTCCGGCATTTCTACCCCGACCGGACCGGGGCGTATTCCTGGTGGTCCTACATGTTCCATGCCCGGGAGAACAACGCGGGATGGCGCATCGACTACTTCATCGCCTCGGAAAAGCTGCGGGACCGGCTCATCTCCGCGGACATCCACGCAGACATTCTCGGCTCGGACCACTGCCCGGTGGAGCTGGTCCTGGCAGACGGATAACGGAGGAGCAACCATGAGAGCATACGAACGATTTCTGCGGTACGCCGCCATTCGCACCCCCAGCGACGAGAACAACCCGGGGGAGACTCCCTCCACCAAGGAGCAGTTCGCCCTGGCGGAGCTTCTGGCGGCGGAAATGAAGGCCATGGGCCTGGCGGACGTCTATGCCGACGACCACGCCTACACCTATGCCAAGCTCTCCGCCACGCCGGGGTATGAGGACCGGACCTCCATCGGCCTCATCGCCCACATCGACACCGTTCCCGTGCCTGCGGACGGGATCATCGCCCTGGTCCGGGAATACGCCCGCTGAGGAGGAAATTATGAAACTGACATTTCTCGGCGCGACCCACGAGGTCACGGGAAGCTGCACGCTCATCGAGGTCGGGGGGGAAATACGGCCTCGTGGACTGCGGTCTGGAGCAGGGGGAGGACGTTTTCGTAAACGAACCCATCCCCGTGCCGGAGGCGGAGCTGGATTTCGTCCTGTTGACCCACGCCCACATCGACCACTCCGGGCGCATCCCCCTGCTGTACAAAAACGGCTACGACGGCCCGGTGTACGCCACGGACGCCACCTGCCACCTCTGCGAGATCATGCTCCGGGACTGCGCTCACATCCAGGAGAGCGACGCGGAGTGGCTCTCCCGCAAGGCGAAGCGTGCCGGCGATCCCGCCGTGGCGCCGCTGTATGATCTGAACGACGCGGAGGCCGCCGTCGCCCATCTGCGGCCCTGCTCCTACGGCGATGGCATCCAGGTGGACGAAGGCGTCGTCGTGCGCTTTTCGGACGCGGGACATCTCCTCGGCTCCGCCAGCATCGAGGTCTGGCTCACAGAGGACGGCGTCACGAAAAAGATCGTCTTCTCCGGCGACGTCGGAAACCTCGACCAGCCTCTTATCAACGATCCCGTGTATATCCGCGAGGCGGACTACGTCCTCACGGAGAGCACCTACGGCGACCGCCTCCACGAGCGGGGCGAGAAGAACAGCGTAGAGTTTCTCGCGGACGTGATCCAGCGGACGTTCGACCGGGGCGGAAACGTGGTCATCCCCTCCTTTGCCGTGGGCCGGACGCAGGAGATGCTGTACTTCCTGCGCATCGTCCAGGAGCAGGGTCTCGTCCACGGCCACGGGGACTTCCCCATCTATGTGGACTCCCCTCTCGCGAACGAGGCCACGGGCATCTTCCTGCAATGCGAGCGGTCTTACTTCGACCCGGACACGAAAGCCCTGCTGGACCGGGGGGTGAACCCCCTGATGAGCCCCGGGGTGAAGCTCTCCGTCAGCAGCGAGGAATCGAAGCAGATAAACCTCGACAAGACCCCCAAGGTCATCCTCTCCGCCTCCGGCATGTGCGAAGCCGGACGCATCCGGCACCATCTCAAGCACAACCTCTGGCGGCCGGAATGCACGATCCTTTTCGTGGGCTATCAGGCCGTCGGCACCACGGGACGGCGCATCCTGGACGGCGTGAAGGAGCTGAAGCTCTTCGGGGAGGACATCTCCGTGAAGGCGGAGATCGCGTTCCTGCCCGGAAAGAGCGGTCACGCGGATCGGGACGGGCTCCTGCGCTGGATCACCGCGTTCCAAGAGAAGCCCGCCATGGTGTTCGTGAACCACGGCGAGGCGGCGGTGACGGAGAGCTACGCCGCTCTCCTGCGGGAGGAGCACGGCCTTGCTGCCAGCGCACCATACAGCGGCGCGGTGTTCGACCTGCTGACGGGGACGTATATCGCGGAGCCGGCGGGCATCCCGGCGGAGAAACCCCGCAAGGCCCGAGACAGCCGCGCCTTCGACGCCTTTGGAGCTCTTCTCGCCGCCTGCGAGCGGCTCACCGCCGTGGCCCGGAAATGCCGCGGCATCCCCAACAAGGAGCTCTCCAAATTCACCGGCCAGATCAACTCCCTGGCGGACAAATGGCGCTCCTGGTCGGAGAGATAACACAGCACACGAGCCGCCGCCGGAGGATACGCCAAAAACTGCACCATGTTTTTGGCGCACCCTCCGTCTTGCGGGCTCGCCGGAACCTGGTTCGCATAAGCCCGGATCGACGACAGCGGCTCGTCACCGGGCTTATTTTTTTCTTTTGAAACATTTCCCCCGTCTCGTGCGTATTCCCAGCGAAGGGCCCTTCCAAACATCAACATCGGACGCATGGGTAACATCATGACAACAAACGAGAATTTCACCTACATCGCGCGCCGCTACATGGACACGATCTTCCGGCTGGCGTTCAGCTATCTCAAAAGCCGCACCGACGCCGACGACGTCACTCAGAACGTACTGCTGAAGCTCTACCGATACCATGGCGACTTCGAAAACGAAGATCACCTCAAACACTGGCTCATCCGGGTAACGATCAACGAGTGCAAGTCGGTCTTCCGCTCGCCGTGGCGCAAAACGGAGGACATCGCGGAGTACGCAAACTCCCTGTCCATGCCCACGCCGGAGCACGCGGAGCTGCTGGAGGCGGTGATGAAGCTGCCGCCCAAATACCGCGCGGCGATCTACCTCTTCTATTACGAGGGGTACGCCACGGCGGAGATCGCGGAGCTTCTGCATACGCCGGAGGCCACGGTGCGGACACACCTCGCGCGGGGACGGGAAAAACTCAGGACCATGCTGACGGAGGCGGGAATTTATGACGGACAGACAGCTTTATAAAGAGACCTTCGCCCAGCTCCACGCCTCCGAGGACACGATCACGGAGGTACTGAACATGGCAAGGAAACAGGAACAGACACAGGCGAAACGGCATCCGGCCCGGACGGGACTTCTCATCGCCCTCGCGGCGGTGCTGCTCATGGGATCGGCCTTCGCCGCGGTGCGCTACAAGCTCCGGGCGGACCGGCTGGGCGATCTCGCCGTGGCGGTCAGCGTCGCGGAGGAGGGGACTTCCCCCGGCGCGGTGGCCTTTTCCGGCGAAGCGTCGGATACGGCCTTCCATCCTCTTGAGATGACTGCCGGATGGCTGCCGGAGGGCATGGAAAACGTCCCCGGCGAGACCGTCAAATGGGACTGGCCGGAGGACGGCTGGCGCGGCGGCTTCTCCCTGGGCTCCTGGCCGCTGAACGCCGGAAACGCCACCTTCTGCGAGGTGGTGACCGACGCGGAGAGTCAGGAAAGCCTCACCATCGACGGACATGAGGCCATCTATGTAAAACAGACGTCCGACGGCGGCTTCAATCAGCGGATGTTCATCTCGTACCCCGAATACAACGCGGTCCTGACCATGTACATCGGCGCAAATGTGACCCGGGACGACGCGATAAAGTTCGCGGAGAATCTGACCGTGACCCCCGGGACCTGGGAAATGGACGCCGAAAATCTTGAATACAACGGCAAACGCTATCTTGACGCGGCAAACTTCATCGCCACGGGCGTCTATGTGAACACGGCGGACGAGGTCACGCCGGAGGAGATCGCCGCCATGGAGGCGGCGTGGGCCGAGCGGGACCCGGCGAACCGGGCCGTCAAAGCCAACATGGCGGACGCCCATGCCCTCGGCGAGAGCTTCCCCGTGACCTTTGCCGAACACCGGGACGGCCTGTTCGTCGGCTTCACCGATCTGGACGTCAAGGTGACGGATGTGTCCATCCGGGACGACTACAGCGCCCTGCGGGACACGAAATACCTGGACCTCGACTGGGCGAGCCGCGTGGATGAAAACGGCAGACTCCCCAGGGCGGACTATGTCTTCGTCGTGTGCGGCGACGGCGTGAACACTCCCAGCCTCACCACGGTGGCGACGCTCCCCGACCAGCAGCTCTATATGGTCGCGGTGACGGTGGAGGTCACGAACAACACGGACCACACCGTCGAGAGCGCCGGCTACAACGGACGGCTGCTCTCCATCGCGGAAACGCCGGAGGGCTGGACTGTCACGGAGCCAAAGCCCGCGGACAGCTCCGTCGCGTATGACGACGGCTGGTGCACCGGCGGCGGACGCCTGGAGGACATGCGCTACTGGGACCTGCGTTGGGACGGCTCCAACGGCGGCAACGAGATCACGGACCTCGCCCCCGGCGAGAGCGTCACGATCCAGATGGGCTTCGTCGTCAGCGAGTGCCAGATGGGCGATCTGTGGTTCTACATGAACGACGCCGACATCGAAGGACCCGACGAGATCCGCGTGGGCTACGTCCCCGTGGAGTGACGAGCGCTCCCCACGAGCCGCTGTCGTCGAAGGGTATACCGGCAACGGTCTTCGACGATGTTGCCGGCACACCCTTCTCCTCCACGGCATCGATCGGAACGGTGCGAAAGCGGAGGCGGGAGGTATGCCACGCCGGATGGGCCACTGTCACCGGAGGCGGGGCATACCTCCCGCCGGAGCAAGCAGAAACAAAAGAACACCGCGCTGTCCGTTTTCGGGCAGCGCGGCGCTTGCGTTTATGCGGTTTTTACCGGCACACGACGCCGATGGCCTCGATCTCCAGGGGCATGTCCTTCGGCAGCTTCGCCGCCTGAACGCAGGACCGGGCCGGCTTCACCTCGCCGTCGAAGAACTGCGCATAGACCTCGTTCACCGCGGCGAAATCCTCCATATCCCGCAGGAAAATGGTGGTCTTTACCACATGCCGCAGGTCGCTGCCGGCGGCCTCCAGGACCGCCTGCACGTTGCGGATGCTCTGCTCCGCCTGGGCGCGGATGCCCTCGGGCAGATTGCCGTTTTCATCCGTGGGAATCTGGCCCGAGACAAACACCAGGTCCTCCGGGCCGATGCGTACGCCCGCGGAATACGGTCCCAGGGCCGGGGTAACGCCTTCGATCTTCAGGAGCTCCATGGGCATCCTCCTTACAGACAGGTCATCTCCCGCACGCGGCCCTTGGCCTCCAGCTTGCGGAGCATGGTGGCGGGGTCGCGGACCTTCGAAAGGAAGATCATCGCGGCGATGATGTAGGGCTTGAAGCTCGCCTGCTTATACAGCGGGGTGCGATAGCGGTCGAAGACGGAGGCCGCCACCTCGCCGCGCTCGCAGGAGACGCCGGAAATGTCCGCCGGGAGGCAGTGGAGGTACAGCGCCTTGCCGTCCTTCGTCTTCGCCATGCGCTCCTCGGTGCACTCCCAGTCCATGTGGGCGGCGTTCTGGGCGAGAAGCTCCCGCTCGAGGGCCTGGATGCCGTCGAAATCCCCGTTTCCGTATAGGTCCGTGCGGCGCTCCATGGCGGCAAACGGCGCCCAGCTCTTGGGGTAGACGATGTCCGCCCCCTCAAAGGCCTCGTCCATGGAGGCGACCTTCTTGAAGCTGCCGCCGGAGGCCGCCGCCTGCCTGGCCGCCAGCTCCTCCACCTCGGGGAAGATGTCGTACCCCTCGGGGTGGGCCAGGACCACGTCCATGCCGAAGCGGGTGAAGAGGCCGATGACCCCCTGAGGCACCGAGAGGGGCTTGCCATAGCTGGGGGAATAGGCCCAGGTCATCGCGACCTTCTTGCCCCGGAGCTTATCCGCGCCGCCGAACTCATGGATGACGTGCAGCAGGTCCGCGCAGCACTGGGTGGGGTGGTCGATGTCGCACTGGAGGTTCACGAGGGTCGGCACCTGCTCCAAAACGCCGTCGGCGTGGCCCTGACGCACGGCGTCGGACACGGCTTTTTGGTAGGTGTGGCCCTTGCCGATGTACATGTCGTCCCGGATGCCGATGACGTCCGCCATGAAGGAGATCATGTTGGCGGTCTCCCGGACGGTCTCGCCGTGGGCGATCTGGCTCTTGCCCTCGTCCAGGTCCTGGACGGTCAGGCCGAGGAGATTGCAGGCGGAGGCAAAGGAAAACCGGGTCCGGGTGGAGTTGTCCCGAAAGAGGCTGACGCCGAGGCCGGTGTCGAAAATGCGGGGGGAGATGTTGTGCTCCCGCAGGGACCGCAGGGCGTCCGCCACGGTGAAGAGCGCGGCGATCTCGTCGTCGGTCTTGTCCCAGGTCAGGAAGAAGTCGTCGCCATACATCCGGGCAAAGTCGAGGCCGTCCAGCGCGGCGGTAAAGCTGTCCATCAGCGCCATGGCGTTACTCCTTTCCGCCAAACAGTTTTTTGAAGAAGCCGACGATCCCGCCGCGTTTTTTCCCGGAGGGGATCAGCGCATGCCGCGGGTCGATGGCCTCGGCGTACAGGGCCGGGGTGGCGGCATACACCGCCGCGCAGACCGCGAGGTCCCGCTTCCAGGTGATCTCGTTCGGCGCATGGGCCTGGCTCTCGGCCCCGGGACCGAAGCCCACGCAGGGGATGCCGAAGCGGCCCTGGATGGAGACGCCGTTCGTGGAGAAGGTCCACTTGTCGATGAGGGGACGGCCCTGACGCTTTTCCATGGCGGTGGGAGCGCCGACACGCTCGTCCCCGAACATAGCCTTGTGGGCGTCCGCCACAGCCTTCACATGGGGGGCTGTCTCGGGATTGACCCAGGTGGGGAAGTAGCATTCGGTGGGATAGACAAGTCCCGTCCACGACGGGCGGTCGTAGGAATACATGGAGACGGTCACGTCGTCGCCGTACTTTTGGCAGGCGGGCAGGTCCCGGATCTCCTGCAGGCAGGATTCGAAGGTCTCCCCGGCGGTCATGCGGCGATCCAGGCTCACGGCGCAGGAATCCGCCACGGCGCACCGGGAGGGAGAGGTAAAGAATATCTCGCTGACGGTAACGGTGCCGCGGCCCAGGAAATTCGCGTCCTCGCTCTGCGGATTATACTTCGGGTCCAGCATCTTCACGAGACCCTTGATCTCGGTTTCCTCCGCGGCGTCGTTCTCGTTCAGGGCCCGAACGTCCTGCAGAATGTCCGCCATTTTATAGATGGCGTTGTCCCCCCGCTCGGGAGCGGAGCCGTGGCAGGAGACGCCCCGCACGTCCACCCGGATCTCCATGCGGCCCCGGTGACCCCGGTACACGCCGCCGTCGGTGGGTTCCGTGGAGACCACGAACTCCGGCGTCACGCCGGACTCGTTGTGGATGTACTGCCAGCAGAGGCCGTCGCAGTCCTCCTCCTGCACCGTGCCGGTAACCATGATTTTATACCCGTCCGGGATGAGGCCGAGGTCCTTCATGATCTTCGCGCCGTACACCGCGGAGACCACGCCGCCGAGCTGATCGGAGCCGCCGCGGCCGCCGATCTCCTCGTCGTTTTCGTAGCCCTCGTAGGGGTCGAAGGTCCAGTTCTCCCGCAGGCCGATGCCCACGGTGTCGATGTGGCCGTCAAAGGCGATGATCTTAGAGCCCGTTCCCATACAGCCCACCACGTTGCCCTGGGGGTCGATGGCGGCCTCATCAAAGCCCAGCTCCTGCATTTCCCGCAGGATGCGCTCGGCGTGGGCCTGCTCGCCGGAGCTCTCGCCGGGCTCGGCGATGATCTCCCGCAGGAATTTGACCATGGCGGGACGGTATTCCTCCGCCGCCTGTTTGATGCGTTCGTAGTCCATTGCTTTGTATCTCCTCTATTGATTTATCCGAGCAATTCGGGATAGCGCAGAAGCACGGTGCGGGTGAAGACGGCAAGCTCGCGGGGCAGGCGTCCGTTATCCTCCCCGAGATCGACGTCGAACTCCTCTCCGGCAAACCGCACGCAGACGGAAAGCCCGCCCAGCGGCGCAAAGCCGGGGTTTTCCGCCTCGGCAAAGGCCTCCGCGTCCGGGAATAGGGTCCATTTTTCCCGGTACGGCGCGCTGGACCAGGGGCAGAAGCTCTCGCAGTTGCCGCAGCGGTTGCAGGGTCCGTCGAGATGCAGGATCTGGATGCGTCCGAGGACCTCCACGGCGACATTCGCCCGGTTCGGGCAGACGTCCACGCAGTTTTCGCAGACCGTGGCGCACTCCAGGCAGCGGTCCGCCTCGCGGCAGCCGGCGCGGAACACGCCCTTCTTCACAAGAGCCTCCTCCGGGCTGCGGGTCACGTTAAAATCGACATATTTTTCCAGAGAAATGCCCGCGATGGCCTTCGCCGCCCGGGTCGCTCCCGCAATGGCCTCCACCACGGTGGAGGGACCGGAAGCGCCGTCGCCGGCGAGGTAAACGTTGGGAATGCTGGACCGCCCGGTAGCCGGGTCCAGGATGGGTCGGCCCTTGGCGTCGAGGTCGATGCCCAGCGCGCGATAGAGCTCCGTGTCCGTCCGCTCGCCCACGGCGGCGAGGACCGCGTCGGCCTTCACGAATTCATAGCGTCCCGTGGGGACGGGAGAGCGGCGGCCCTTCGCGTCCGGCTCGCCCAGCTCCATGACCTCGCATTTGAGCTGCTTCTCCTCCCAGGAAATGGGGGACAGCAGCGTGCGGAAGGCGATGCCCTCCGCCATGGCCTCCCGGAGCTCCGCCTCGTCCGCGGACATGTTCCGGGCATCCCGGCGATAGACCAGGGTGACGGACTTGACGCCCCGGAGGCGCTTGGCGGCTCTCGCCGTATCCATGGCGGTGTTGCCGCCGCCCACGACCACCACATTCCGGCCGATGGACAGATGGGGGTCACGCTTGCAGGCGGTGAGAAATTCCACGGCGTTGCGGGCCTCCCCCTGCTCCAGCTTCAGAACGCCGGGGACCCACGCGCCGGTGCAGACCACCACGTCGTCGAAGGCCCGGAGTTCCTCGAGGGATTTGACCTCGCAGCCGAAGACGAAGTTCACGCCCCAGGCCGAGGCCAGCGCTGCGTCCCGGTCGATGGCCTCCTCCGGGATGCGGAAGGCGGGGATGGCCCGACGGACCGCGCCGCCGGCGGCATCGGATTTTTCAAACACCGTGACGGAGACCCCCGCCCGGGCCAGGAACACCGCCGCGGCCAGTCCCGCGGGACCCGCGCCGATGACGGCGGCTTTTTTCCCGCTGCGCTCCGGGACGCGGATGGAGTGGAGCAGCTCGTCGAAGGCCGCGTTTGCCGCTTCCAGCTTGCAGCCCCGGATGTCCACCGCGCCTTCGTAGTACTGGCGGGTGCATTTATCCATGCAGCGATGGCTGCAGATGGTTCCCGTGATGTTGGGCAGGGGATTTCGCTCCGTGATCATCCGCAGGGCATCGAGATGCTTTCCCATGCCCGTGAGACGGACATAGGCCGGGATGTCCTGGTGGATGGGGCAGCCCTCCCGGCAGGGGGCGAAGAAACAGTCCATGAGCGGCACGCGATTGGCGATCTTCCGCTCCGGGAGAGGTTTTATGGGCTTGCGGTACCAGCCGTCCCCCCGGGCGTTCACCGCGATGGACTCCACCCGGACGGGGTCGGAGGCGGTGAAGGGCTTATAGGGGTGGGTACTGAGCAGGTCCGCCAGTTGGGCCAGGCGGTTGTACCCGCCGGGACGGAGAAGGTTCGTCGCCATGGTGACAGGCCAGACCCCGGCATCGAAGAGAGCGCCGATGCTGTGCCAGTCCGCGCCGCCGGAGTAGGACACCCGCAGCGCCCCGCCGAACTCCTTCGCGATCCGGGAGGCAAGCTCCGTCGTCAGCGGGAACAGGGACCGCCCGGACATATACATCTCCTCGCTGGGCAATTCGGATGCCTTCACGTCCACCGGGAAGGTGTTCGTGAGCTTCAGACCGAATTCCACGCCCTTCTGCGCGGCGAGGTCCGTCAGCCGCCGGAACATGGGAACGGCGTCCGCCCACTGCAGGTCCTCCCGGAAGTGCCGGTCGTCGAAGGCGATGTAGTCATACCCCAGGCGGTCCAGGGTCCTGCGGCAGAAGTCATACCCCAGGAGGGTGGGGTTGCATTTTACGTAGGTATGCAGGCCGCGCTCGCCGATGAGATAATTGGCGATCTGCTCGATCTCCTGGGGCGGGCAGCCGTGGAGCGTGGAGATGGTGACGGAGTTCGAGACCCCCGCGTCCCGCATGCCGTCGAGATAGGCCGTGAGCTTCGGGGATTTGATCCCCTCCAGGGTGTAGCCCACGGACATATTGAACACGAAGCCATCCGGAGAGCCCAGGCCGTATTTTTCGCTGATGACCTTGAGGACCTTCCAGGCTTTGATGTACTCATCCATGGCGTCCGGGACGGTGAGCTCCGTGCTCCACTCGCAGTTGTAGCCCTCGTCCTTGGCCCAGATGCACGGGCGGTTCACGCAGGCGGCAAGCTCGTCGCCGTCCAGGATCTGCACGGTTTTCAATTCGAAAAACCGCGCGCCGGCGGCGTAGGCCGCGATGAGGTTCTGGGCAAGCTGGGTGTTGGGCCCCGCCGCGGGACCGAAGGGCGTCTCCAGCTTCTCCGAGCCGAAGATGGGCAGGGTCTTTCCCCCCGCCTTCCAGATGTGGCTCACGCCGAAGATCGTGCCGCAGGCTTCGTACTCATGGCAGACCCGCGCAAGCAGCTCATCATAGGGGATGCGCGTCATTTTTTCAGACATTTGAATACCTCCGTTCGCGCCGCAGGGAAACGGCGATGGGTGGGTGGTTCAGGGGTTCAGCTCGCTCCACAGCCGCTGGGCGGCGGCATAGATGCGTTCCGTAATTGCCGTCTCGTCGCAGGCGACGAGCTTCCGGTCCTTGTAGAGCAGCTTTCCGTTCACCATCGTATGCGTGCACATCCGGCCCTGGAAGCCGAAGATCATGTGTCCGTCGATGTTGGCGTCGGAAAGCGGCGTGAAGGGCGCGTAGTCGAACACCGCGATGTCCGCGAGCGCCCCGGGCTTCAGCATGCCGATGGGTTTCGCGATATAGCGCTCCACCATCTTCGCGTTGTTGCGGAAGAGCATGCCGGTGGATTCCATCCAGCCTACGTTTGGCAGACCCGCGTTGTGCCGCTGGATGATGAGCTCCACCTTCAGGCTCTCCAGCATGTCGTGGGTGTAGGCGTCCGTGCCGAGGCCCACGAGGATTTCCTTCTCGAACATCTTCAGCACCGGCGCGACTCCCACCGCATTTCCCATGTTGGACTCGGGGTTTGTGACGCACATGGTGTCCGTCGCGGCGATCTCGTCGAGCTCGTCGTCCGTCAGCTCGATGCAGTGGCCCAGGATGGTCTTGGGTCCCAGGATGCCGTGGGTCTTCAGGCGGTCGATGGGACGCATGTTGTAGCGGTCCCAGCTGTCCGTCCGGTCCGTGGACCCCTCGCAGACGTGGATGTGGAAGCCGGTAAGGCCGTCGTTTGCCTTCGCCATCTTGTCAAAGGTCTCGTCCGAGATGGTGAAGAGGGCGTGACCGCCGAACATGGCGGAGATCATGTCGTCCTTTTCCGAGGCGGCCCAGCGGGCGAAGTTCGCGTTTTCCTCGATGGCCTCGTCGCATTTTTTCAGGCCGTCCCGCTCGGAGACCTCGTAGCACAGACCGGCGCGGATGCCCATCTCCCGGGCCACGTCCTTGAGGGCAAACAGCGAACCCGTGATCTCCCGGTAGCTGGCGTGGTGGTCGATGATGGTGGTGACGCCGTTTTTCAGGCACTCCAAAATCGTGGCATAGCCGCTGGCCCGGGTCCCCTCCAGGTCCAGATGCCGGTCGATGTTCCACCACATGCCGTCCAGGACCTGGTAGAAGGTGTGGGGATCGTGGCCGTTGATGGAGAGACCCCGGGCCAGGCCGGAGTAGATGTGGGTGTGGGCGTTGATGAGGCCCGGCATGATGACGCCGCCCCGGGCGTCCGTAAACTCCGCGTCGGGGTATTTTTCCCGCAGGTCGGCGGTGGGACCCACCGCATGGATGAGATTTCCCTCCACGGCCACGCCGCCCTCCGGCAGCCAGGGGTTCTCCGGGTCCCGGGTAATGAGTTTTCCGTTTCCGATGATGAGCATGATCTTCCTCCTTTCGCAAAAAACGCACGGACCGCCGGCGTTCCCGCCGCAGCCCGTGCGCACAGCACTCCGTTTCAGCTTGACGTCAGTTTATCACATCCGCCAAACATATTCAACGGTTTTTCTCTGCGGAATTGGATTTTTTGACGGCGTATGCTATAATGACCCATAGACTGCATCCACGAGGAACTCCCCGATGAAAAACGACAAGATTTTCCGGCTGGCAGCCCTTCTTCTCTGCGCAGCCCTTTGCCTCGGCCTCACCGCCTGCGGCGACGGCGATACCGGCCCGACGTATGTGGACGGACCCACCTTCACCATAGCCGTGGCCCAGGAGCCGGACAGCCTCAATCCCCTCACCGCCCAGAGCGCTCTGTCCCAGGAATTTTTCCTGCTGGCCTACGACCCCCTGTGGCGTCTCGGGGCAGACGGACAGCCTGAGCCCTGCCTCGCGGAGGACTGGAGCCTCTCCAGCGACCACCGGACCTGGACCATCCGCCTGCGGCAGGACGCGATGTTCTCCGACGGCGTGGCCGTCACGGCGGCGGACGTGCTGTTTTCCTACGAGCTTCTGCGCCGCAGCGGCACCCTCTACACGGATTATTTCGACGGCATCTCCGCCATCCGGCAGGCGGACGATTACACCGTGGTCATCTCCACGGACTACGTGAAGGGAGATATGCTCTATAACCCCGCCCCCATCCTGCCCCGGCATATCTGGCGGAGCTACGACTTCGACCCCGCCGCCTTTGACAACGCCTCCATGATCGGCTCCGGACCGTTTGTTTACAGCGCCTCCGGCTCCGGCGAGGAGGGCTGGCGATTCGATGCCCGGGCGGATTATTTCGGCGGCGCGCCGTCCATCGGATCGGTCTTTTTCCGGCGGTACGCCACCCCCACCGGCGCGGGAAAGGCCGTGGCCTCGGGGGACGCGGACGCCGGCTTCGGCATGACGGACGTGCAGCTCACCACCCTTGAAAACGTCCCCGGCGTGGAGCTCATCCAGGCCGTCCTGCCCGGAGCGGAGCAGATGCTTCTGGCCCTGAACACCCGGACAGACCTTCTGGGGAACGACGTGATGCGTCGGGCGGTGGAATTCGGCGCGGACCGGACGTGGATCCTCTCCATGTCCGTCGGCAGCGCCGGCGTGACGGGATCGAGCTTTTTCAGTCCCGGCCATGCCTTTTTCGCCCGACCGGACGGTCTGCGGACCTATGAGCCGAACACCGCCCTTGCCCTCTTCCAGAGCGCGGGCTGCATGGATACGGACGGGGACGGCATCCTGGACTACGGTCCCCGGGCGGCGAAGCTCACCTTCCGCCTGTACTCCAGCAACCAGGACGAATGGGCCTCCACCGCCGCCACCATCCTTGCCGCGGACCTGGGGGAGATCGGCGCCCAGGTGAACTGGCACCGCACGGACAGCAGCATCGCCTCCGTCTGCGGGGAGGACGACGACTGGGATATGTGCGTACTGGGCTGGCAGGGCAGCTACAGCGCCGCCGTCACCGCCACCCGCTTCCGGGACGAGCTGGGCACACTGACCGGCTGGTCCGACCCCAGCTATGAGAGCGATCTCTCCCTGCTGCGCTCGGCGGAGGACGCCGCCGTCGCTCTGGGATACGCCCGCCGCCTGCAGCAGACCGCCTACGACAGCGCCGCCGTCATCGTCCTCGGCTGTCCCGTCGACGTGCAGGCCGTCCGCAGTGACCGCTGGACCGGGTACGAGGACATCCTCGCCGGAGGCGGCGGCATCTTCGGCATCGGCAGCGCGGATTTCTATCTCAGCCTCCGGCCCCGGACCGCCGAAGCGGAATAAGTTATTTTATCCACAAGGCAAAGCCTCTTGCAAAACCCGAGCGCTTTGGTATAATAAAATTAGGTAACTAAAAATAATTATATACGGAGTGTGAACCATGGCCTACACCTACGAAGACTACAAAAAGATCTACGAATCCAAAAAAGGGACCGTAGACCAGGCGCTGGACCTCATCCAGTCCGGCGACGTCATCTGGTGCTCGAACAACTACAACGAGCCCGCCACCCTCTTCGGCCGCCTGCACGAGATCGCCCCGCGGGTGGAGAACGTCATCGTCTACAAGAGCCGCATCGGACGCTATCCCTTCCTGGTCACCCCGGGCATGGACGGCCACATCAACTGCGCCAACTACTTCTACGGCCCCAGCTACCGCGAAGCCCACAAGCTCCGCAACGCGATGTTCATCCCCGTGGACCTGCCGAACTACTATCGCTCCGTCAACATGCATCGCCCCTGCAACGTCTTCACCGCGCAGGTCTCTCCCATGACCGAGGACGGCAAGCTCTACATCGGCATGAACCAGACCATCGAGTACTACGCCGTGAAGGACGCCATCGAGCAGAAGAAGACCATCATCCTGGAGGTCAACCCCAACCTGACCTACATGAACGGCTCCGTGGCCATGCCCGTGGAAGCGGTCACCATGCTCTACGAAGTGGACACCCCCGAGTACTGCATCCCCGGCATGCAGACCACCGAGCTGGAAGACCAGATCGGCAAGACCGTTGCCGGCCTCATCGACGACGGCGACACCATCCAGATGGGCATCGGCGGCATCCCCGACACCGTGGGCCGCTATCTGCTGAACAAGAACGACCTGGGCCTGCACACCGAGCAGTTCACCACCTCCATGGCCGGCCTCATCGAAAAGGGCATCATCACCGGCAAGAACAAGGCCTTCGACAAGGAGCTCCACGTGGGCGTCTTTGCCGACGGTACCCACGAGCTGTACGATTATCTGCACAAGAACCCCAAGTGCATGCTCAAGCCCGGCCCCGAAGTGGTCAACCCCTTCAACATCGCCCGCCAGGATCACATGGTCTCCATCAACACCTGCGTGGAGATCGACCTCACCGGCCAGATCTGCGCCGAGTCCATCGGCCCCGTGCAGTATTCCGGCTCCGGCGGCGGCTTCTGCTTCACCCTCGGCACCTACTACGCCGAGCACGGCAAGGGCATCATGGCCTTCACCGCCCGCACCAACAAGGGCATGCCCAAGATCAAGGCCCAGCTCACCCCCGGCGCCGTCGTCACCCACCAGCGCAACTATGTCCAGTACGTCGTCACCGAGTACGGCTGCGTCAACCTGCGCGGCATGGACGTGCGCGAGCGCGCCAAGGCCCTCATCTCCATCGCTCACCCCGACGACCGCGACGCTCTGGACGCCGCCGCCCGTGAGCTCTGCTACTATTGATTATAAGCCCACCAAAATCCCCCACCCTCCCGTGGGGGATTTTTTCAAAGGAGTATGAAACCCATGTCCAAGGTCTTCTTCATCGCCGACACCCATTTCGACCATGACACCATCCTGCGCTATGAAAACCGCCCCTTTGAGGACGTTTCCGCCATGAACGAGGCCATGATCGCCCGCTGGAACGGCGCCGTCTCCCCGGCGGATACCGTCTATGTCATCGGCGACTTCGGCGGCGACGGCCGGGAGGCGGACATCCTCGCCCGTCTGAACGGCACAAAGCATCTCGTGAAGGGCAACCACGATACCCGCCCCGGCGACTATTACCGCGCCGCCGGCTTTCAGGAGGTCTATGATCTCCCGGTGGTCTATGGCGGCTTCTGGCTCCTGTCCCATGAGCCCATGTATGTGAACACCAACATGCCCTATGCAAACCTCTTCGGCCATGTCCACGCCAGCCCCCTCTATAAGGACTTCAGCCCCCAGCATTTCTGCGTCTGCGCCGAGCGCGTGGATTATACCCCCATCTCTCTGGAGGAGATCCTCGCCCGGATCGCCCCCTGACACGCCCCATCCCCCGGAATCCCAAAGCTCCCCCGGTCTCCGGGGGAGCTTTTTGCGCCTTTGCCGCCCCACAGCCTCCCT
>CAYNZM010000021.1:0-22947 GCA_964401725.1 uncultured Oscillospiraceae bacterium | reverse complement strand
TTGATGGCGTTGCCGGTGAAGGTGGTGTTGTTCATGATCTGCTCGTTGATGATGCGCTCGCCGTGGATGTTGACCATGATGCAGGAGGGCTGGCGCATGGTCTCGGACAGGGTCTTGAACACGTCGGTGGTGCCGGGGGTGTTGTAGGTGACCTCCATGGAGATGGGAGCCTCGGTGGCGCCGACCTTCCAGGCCATCTTCATGCCGTCGCCGTCCAGGCCGGGGATACGGAAGGTGAACATATCCTTGCCCCACTCGAAGCCGAGGTACTGCTTGATCATCTCGACGTTGTTGCCGATGCCGCCGGTGCCGATGATGACGGCGTCCGCGAGGCACTCGATCTCCTCGCCGGACTCGTCCACCGCGATGACGCCCAGGACCTGGCCCTTGTCGCCCATGATGAGCTCCCGGGCGGGGGTACGGAAGTGGAAGTCCACCTCCATGGAGTTGGCGTAGTCGGTCATGAGCTTGACCATGTGGCTGGCCTGGCGCTCGGCGGGCTTGTTGGCGCCGGGGAGCTTGATCATGTGCTGGGTAGTGTGGGAGTCCTGGAAGTACTTGTAGGCGCCGAGAATTTCCACGCCGAAGTTCTCGACCCACTCCACGGTGGAGGCGGACATGTTGAACCAGCGGCGGACGGTCTGGGCGTCGGCCTTCCAGTGGTTATACTCCATCATGAACTTGAAGGCGTCGTCCTTCGTCCAGGCGTACATTTGGTCGCGCTGGACATGGGACTCCACGGCGAAGAACGCCATGCCCATGTTGGCTGCGCCGCCGGTGGTGCCGCTCTTCTCAAAGACGACGACCGCAGCGCCCTTCTCGGCAGCCTGCGTGGCCGCGGTCAGACCGGAGAGGCCGCCGCCCACCACGCAGATGTCAGCTTCGATGTGCTTCATAAAGTGTTTTCCTCCTAAGTAGCGTTTTACAGTTTGAAAAGGGGCCGATGAGACATCGACCCCTGGATGGATTATAGGGTTCAGGCCTTTTCGGGGAAGCGGATGTAGCCGGTCAGGTCCTTCATGATGGTCTCGGGAAGCTCGAGATCGCTGCCGTCGGGCATCTTTCCGCAGACCTGGGTCTTGCCGCCGCCCTCGGCCGTGCCGATGAGCAGGCCGCGCACGCCCTCATACCTGCCGGTGCCGCCGACGATGACGTTCACCAGCACGTCCTGGCGGGTGTACTCGGAGTTATAGACCACGCATTTGTTCGGGTCGAGACCGCGCACCGCGAACATGCCGTCCCAGGCGTAGATGTCGCCGTCGGGCATGCGGTAGACGCAGAAAAGGTCCGTCTCGAAGTTCTTCATCCAGTCCTCGGTGAAGTACTTCTCCAGCGGGAACTGCTTGGCTTCCTCGCAGAAGTTGCCGGGGATGTTCGCCATGCCGTAGTACTCGCTGGGCCCGAAGGGATGGAACCAGCCGATGCCGGCGTGGATGGTCATGCCGCCGTTGGGCCATTCTTTGTAGACGTTGTAGCCCGCGTGGTAGTTCATGCGGACGGCGAACACGGTGCCCTTTTCCTTCTCGGTCAGCTCGTCACCCGCGGGATTGCCGCAGCTCGGCGCGCCTTCCGCAGCGGGGGCCTCCTCCGCAGGAGCTTCCTCGGCGGGAGCCATGGAGCCTTCGACGAAGTCCTTGGTCTTCTCGGCCACGGCCTGCATCACGTCGTCGACCTGGTGCATGGCGGCTCCCACCGCGTCGCCGGCCTTCTCGGTGATATCCGCGGAGACGGCGGCTGCCGCTTCCTTCACGGCCGCGGCGGCGGCGTCGATCTTCTCCTGGGTGGGGGTGGGATTCTCGTTCTTTTTGCGGTTAAACAGTCCCATGATGTGCCTCCCTATCCGATCACTCGGACTTCTGCGCGAAGGCGCGGTCGGCGGCCATGGCGTCGGGGACCTTGCGGAGCATCCAGGTGGCGATGAGGCCGATCACGATGACCACGAGGCAGATGCCATAGGCCAGGGTAGCCTTGCCGCCCTCGATCAGAGCGGCCATCATCATCGCGGCGAACGCGGAGGGGATGAGCTGGATCGCCATGATGATACGGTTGGCGGACTGATACTCACGACGGCCGTAGGCATAGGTGATGGAGGCGGGGTGCATGGTGGGAACGCCGCCGGTCATGCAGGCGACGCCGAAGCCCCAGAGGTAACCCATGAACGCGTTGCCCTCAGCAGGCATGAGCATGAGCATCAGGACGGGGATGAACTCCGTGATGCCCAGCGCATAGGAGGCCTTGATGGTGCCGAACTTGTCGTCGATCCAGCCGAAGACATAGCTCATGAAGATGCCGCCGATGGCGCCGAAGGACAGCCACACCGCCGCCGCGGGATAGGGCCAGAGAGCGCCGTCGCTCAGGGTGATGTAACGCAGAGCCATGGAGCTCATGCAGCAGTTGATGATGAACTGGAAGGCGCCGTAGGACACGATGAGGAGCCAGGCGCGCTTCTCGGAGAGGACCTGTTTGACGGTCATGTGGATCTCGTCGGAGTGGTCCTCGGACACGGGGGCGTGATCCGCGCCGTCGGGATAGAGACCGACTTCCTCGGGCGTATCGCGCAGGAAGAACCGGGTGCAGATGGCGATGGCCACGAGGACCGCGGCGATGCCGACATAGAAGAAGCGGTAGTCGCCGTTCCAGTGGTTCTGGATGAGGGTGGTCATGCCGCCGACGCCGATGACGGAGAACAGCGGGGAGCCGAGGGTGATGATGCCGAGGACGCGGCCGCGGTACTTGATGAACCAGTTCGCGGCAAGCTGGAAGCCGGCCATCTGGAAGCACATGCAGCAGCAGCGCAGCACGAAGCTGGAGATGGTGAACAGCCAGAAGATGCCCACGCCGCCGGTCACGAGCTGGCCGTTGGCGGTGACGATGCCGACACAGCCGAGGGCGCAGAGCATGATGCAGGGGATGAGGGTCTTGCGGACGCCGTACTTCATGAAGAAGGTGCCGTAGACGAAGGTCAGCGCGATGCAGACGTACTCCGCGACGGTGCGGCCCAGCTGGACCTGCTTGGCGGTCCAGCTCGTGAAGGTCTGGATGATGTTGTAGTGGTCATTCTGCAGGCCGGAATACATGAACATGTAGATGACGCCGAGGATGCAGAACGCGATCGTGTAGGAGCCGAATTTCTTGTTCTTTAACATTATGCTTTCCTCCTGATTATAAAGTAGTATGATCGGAGATCAACCGTTCTTCTTCTTGCCGAAGGAGAGCATAAGGACAGCGCCGACGACGACGATGACCAGGGCAAGAACGATCTCGATGCTGGCCCAGTTATGGCCATAGGGGTTGTAGTTGGGGTTGGCGGCCTCCGCGGGAGCGGCTTCCGCCTCCGCGCCGGACGCCTCGCCGGAAGCGGCGGGAGCGGGCTCGGCCGGGGTGGTGTAGTAGTAGACGGCGTTGCCTTCCGTGGCGGCTACGACGTCGCCGCAGTTGTCGCACTTCCAGGTGCCGAAGCTGGCGAAGCTGCCGTCCTCGTTCTGAACAGCGTCAAACTGGTAGGTGTAGGAGTGGCCGAGGGCGGGCTCCAGGACCTCGCCGCACTGGGTGCAGACGACGGCCTCGGTGCAGGTCGGTTCCTCCGCGCTGGGGACGTGGCCGGTAGCGGCGGTCTCGAAGGTGAAGAGGACCTCGCCGGTGCTGCCGTCCACGTAGGCGCTGACGCCGTTCGTGGTGCAGGTGGCGGGGGTGATCACTTGCAGGACATAGTGAGGGGCCTGAGCCGTCTCCGCCGGAGCCGCCGCTGCCGGAGCCGCTGCCGCAGGCGCGGCCGCCGCCGGAGCTTGAGCCTCGCCGGAAGCAAAGGCCGGGCACACCAGAACAGCCGCCATGAGGACAATCGCAAGAATTTTCTTCATAGTTCGTTTCTCCCTTTTCTTGAAATGGATAAATGCTTATTGAATTGTACCATATTCCGCGCCAATTGCCAACCACTTTTCTGTTAAATTAATAATTTTGCAGCTTGTTATAACCGTGATAACGATTTGTTATTATAATCCCATTGCAAAACTAGGAATATATACAAACACACGGAAAAATCCTGTGGAATTTGCCCAAAACGCAAAAAATCCCGTCCCCATTTGGGAACGGGATGCGCTTTTTTGGGATCAGGCCAGGCCGTACTTCTTGTTGAACTTGTCCACACGGCCGCTGGTGTCCACCAGCTTCTGCTTGCCGGTGTAGAACGGGTGGCACTTGGAGCAGATTTCGACGGTGATGTTCTCCCGGGTGGAGCCCGTCTCGATGATGTTGCCGCAGGCGCAGCGGATGGTGGTCTTATAGTACTTGGGATGGATGCCTTCCTTCATGTTGATTTACCTCATTGAAAAACTATCTTGAGTACGGGGCGATGCCCGCCGTTACAAGACGCAGAGTGGATGGTATCACACTTCCTTTGAAATTGCAAGACTTTTTTGCAAAATCGGCACGTTGACCGCCTCCCGCCGCCGCAGGTACCACAGCACAGCCTGCCCGACGGGCTTTCCCTCGATGCGCTCCATGGCCATGGCGTAGGCGGAAAGCTGGTTCGAGTAGCGCTCCGGCTCGATCTGGCCGTCCGTCTTGAAGTCGATGACCGTCAGCATGCCGTTTTCCTCGATGCAGCAGTCCACGACGCCCTGCAGGAGGATCTCCTCGCCTGCCGGTGCGTCGGGATACCACTGCCCCGCCGGACAGAGCAGGGAGAAGCGGAACTCCCGCCGCACCCGGTCCGCGCGGAGGACCCGCCTGCCAATGTCCGAGGCGAAAAACGCGAGAATATCCGCCGGGGAGACGGCGTCGGCCTGGGCGTCGGTGAGGAAGCCTTCCTGCCGCAGCCGCTGGATTTCGGCGGCGATGGCCTCCCGGCTTCCCGCGCGGGCAAAGTCGATGTACTGCATCACAAGATGGGCCGCCACGCCCCGCTCCGCCCCGGTGAGGGGACGGTCCTCCCGCCCCAGGTCCGGCACGCGCAGGGCCTTGCGCTTCGGGTCAGGCGCGATGGGCGCGGCCTCCGGGTCCGGGGCGTCGGAGGCGCTGCGGATGCCCGTGGCGGTGAGCTTTGACGGGATGTCCGCCGCCGTCCGGGGATAGGTCCAGGCCAGACGCTCCGTCAGCCCCCGCAGGACCTCCGGGTCGGCGGCGGGGATGGTTTTTTCCGCCGGGGATGTAAACTCCGCCGGTCCGGGACCCTCCGCGGTGCGCAGGTCCATGGTCCGTCCGCCGTCCGCCGCTGCGGCCCGGATGAGCCACGCCGCCGCGCTGGACCCGGCGGCAAGAAGCTGCGGGGGGATGGGACCGTCGGCCATGGGCGCTTCCGCAAGACGCTGGTCCGCCGCCGACGCCCCGCAGGTCACGATGAGCCGCTCCTTGGCCCGGGTCATGGCGACGTACAGGACCCGTTCCTGTTCGGACAGCTCCTCCCGCCGGGTCTTCTGCCGGATGGCGAGCCAGGGAAGCGTCGGCCAGCTCACGCCCCGGGCGGCGTCCGTCACCCGCATGCCGAGGCCCAGGCCGCTGTGGCACAGGACCCCGCCGTCCCCGCTCCGATTCCAGCGATGGCCCGTGTCCGCGAGGAACACCACGGGAAATTCCAGGCCCTTGGATTTATGGATGCTCATGAGCTGAACCGCGTTTCCCGCGGCGGCGGCGGGAGGTTCCTCGCCCCGCTCCTCCAGCTTCCGCAGCCAGGCCGTGAACCGGAAGAGTCCCCGGCCTCCCTCGGCCTCGAAGCGCCGGGCGTATTCATAGAGCTTCATGAGGTCCGCGCTCCGGCGGTCCCCCTCCGGCATGGCCTGGCAGGCGGCGAGAAGCCCGGTCCGGTCATAGAGCCGGCGCAGCAGCGCGTCCGTCGGCTCCTCCCGGGCGAGGTCCCGGAGGTGCTCCACCAGGGCTACGAACCGGGCGGATCTTTCGTCCGTCTCGGCCCGGCGGCACAGGGCGGGCCAAAAATCGCCGGTCCCCTCCGCCCGGACTGCCGTGAGCTCGTCCGGTGTGAAGGCGAAGGGCAGGCCCCGCAGGGCCGCGATGAGGGGGACGTCCTGCAGGGGATTGTCCGCCACGGCGAGCATGGCGATGGCGAAGCGGACCTCCGGCTGGGCGAAAAAGCCGCTGCCCTGCCGTGCGTCCGCGGGGATGCCCGCCTCCGCGAAGGCCTTGCGGTACATGGCTCCGGAGGTCCCCGGCGCCCGCAGGAGCACGGCGATGTCCCGATAGGTCACGGGGCGCAGACCGCCCTGGCCGTCGTACACGGACTCCCGGCCGTCCACCATGGCGCGGATGCGGGCGGCGACATAGCGCGCCTCCGCCATGCGCCGCTCGTTTTTGGGGAGGTTTTCCGCCGTCACGAGGCAGATTTCCGGCTTTCGGCGGCCCTCCGGGGGATAGTAGTCCGCGCCGGTCACCAGGGCGGCGGTGTCGTCGTAGGCCACGTCTCCCAGCGCCGGGGACATGATCCGCCGGAACACGGCGTTGCAGGCGTCCAGGACCTCGCCCCGGCTGCGGAAGTTCTCCCGCAGGTCCACCCGCACGGCGCGGTCGTCTGCGGCGAAATCGGCGTATTTTCGGTTGAAGATCTCCGGCTCCGCGAGGCGGAAGCGGTAGATGGACTGCTTCACGTCCCCCACCATGAACAGCCTCTCGCCCTCGCCGCTGACCCGGCGGAAGATTTCCTCCTGCAGTTCGTTCACGTCCTGGTATTCGTCCACCATGACCTCGGCAAAGCGGGCGGAGAGCTTTTGGGCCAGGGCCGTGGGGTGGCCGGTCTCGTCCGTCAGCAGGCGGTAGGCAAAATGCTCCACGTCGGAAAAATCCACCCCGTCCGCCCGGCGTTTCCGCTCGGCATACTCCCGGTCCAGCCGGGTGATGAGGGTCCCGAGGGCCGCCAGGGCGGGCTTCGTTCTCTCCATGCCCCGGCGATGCTCCTCCCCCGTCATGGCAAAGATGGCGGCGTGTTTCTCGACGGATTTTTTCGCTTCGTCCCAGACGGATTTCGCCCGGTCCTTGACGGCCGGGTCCGGCAGGCTGTCCGTACGGACGGATTTGATGCTCGGCCAGGGCAGCAGAAGAAGCTCCCGGGCTTTGTCCCAGCCCTCGGAGGCCCTGCGGGAGATGTCCCGCAGCCGCAGCGCCGCGTCCGCAAAGCCGTCGCCGTAGCCCTTGTTCAGTTTTTCATACCCCGGCGCGGTCATGGCGGCAAGCTCGGTTTCGAGCGCCTCGGCCCAGCAGGCGGCGTCGGCGGACAGCTCCTCCAGAAGATACCGTCCCCAGGGTGTTTCCCCGACGTCCGCGGCGTCCGGGATGTCCAGCGCCGCGATGCTCTCCCGCAGCCATGCCGCCGGGTCTGGGCGGCTCTGAAGCTGCTTATAGAGCGACACGAGCTCCTCCGCAAGCCGCGCGTCGTCCCGGCCTGCGCCGACGCCGTCCGCAAGGGCGAGAAAGCCCGGATCGCCCCGCAGGTCTTCGTAGGCCCGGTCCAGGACCTCCTCCGCCGCCCGATCGAGAAGCCCGTCGGCCCGCTCCTGCTCCAGCACGGCAAAGGAGGGGGACAGGCCTGCGTCGAGCCTTTGGGTGTTTTCCCGCACGACAGCGGTGCAGAAGCTGTCGATGGTGCCGATCTGCGCCCGGTAGAGCAGAGCGCTCTGCCGCCGAAGCCGGCGGTCCTGGGGGTTCTGGGCGGCGAGAGCGTCCAGCGCCGTCAGGATGCGGGAGCGCAGCTCCGCCGCCGCCGCCCGGGTGAAGGTGATGACGAGGAAGCGGTCGATATTCTCCCCCGCCGCCACCCGGGCAAGAAGACGTTCGGTCAGGACCCGGGTCTTGCCGCTGCCGGCGCCGGCGCTGACGAGCACCGGAGCGTTCCGCGCGTCGATGGCCTGCCGCTGGGCAGGCGTAAAAATGAACTCACTCATGGCTTTCCCCCACCGTTTCCTCGATGGTTTTCCACGCCTCCGCGGGGCGCAGGGATTCCCGCACGCGCCAGGCGTCGCTGCTCTCGTCGAACTGGCAGGCGTCGGCAAACTCGCAGCGCAGACAGGCGTTTTCCGTCGTGCTGCGGAACCACGGGTCCGCCGCCACGCTCCCCGCCCGGAGCTCCGCGGCCATGTCCTGCAGGGTCTTTCGGATGTAGCGGCTGAGGGAGCCGAACTGCTCGAGGGAGGCGAGCTGGCCCTCGTTTGCGAGAAGCTCTCCCGTCCGCGCGCTGTATTTGATGGGAAGGAAATGCTTTTCCGGCCCCGGCTCCATGGCCTCAATGACCTCCTCGTCCCGGAGAATCAGCCCCCGCCGCACGCCGCTGGCGCCGGTCATGTCGTTTTCCCGCAGAAGGGCGAGATCGTCGTCGGACGGCTCCGCGTCCGCCCGGACCACGCGAAACCGGGCCGGGGAGTATAGCACGCCCGCCGGGACGATCTCCTTCCCGCCGAAATGCACGCTCCCCCGGTCAGCCAGGGCAAAGAGATACAGAAGCATCTGCATGTTCACGCCCTCGACAATGTCGGAGAGCCTGAAATCCTTCACGCCGGTCTTGTAGTCCACGACCCGGAGATAGAGCCTGTCGTTGTGCTCCCAGGCGTCCACCCGGTCCACAAAGCCATACAGCCGCAGGTCCTCGTCCGACGCGGAAAGGATGTCCTTTTCCGAGAGGTCCAGCTCGAATTCGATGGGCCGGAACTTCGATACCCGCATCTCCCGCCACAGCTCCCGGGTCACATGCCGCACCGTGCCCCGCAGACGCCGGAAGAGATACTCGAACCGGGCGGTCTTTTCGGAGAAGTCGTTCAGCTCCGTGCGGATGTATTCGTCCACGTATTTGTCCGTCAGGCGGTCGATGTCCGCCTCGGTTGCTTTGGCGAAGCCGCCCATCTCCGGCGAGGAGACTTCCCGGGCCACCTGCTCCAGAACCCAGTGCAGGAAGGTGCCGTTGTCCCGGGCGTCGAACACGGCCTTCTGCCGGGGTTTTGCCCGCAGGCCGTACTGCAGAAAGTACGCAAAGCGGCAGTCCCCGAATTTCTCCGCGCGGGTGGCGGTGACGGCGGGTCTGTCGCCGTAGAGACGGCGCACGGCCTCCGGGCCGAGCTGTCCCCGTCCGGCTCTCGCCCGGCGCACCAGGGCGGAAAGCTCGTCCCCGTGCCCTTCCCGGAGGAAAAACTCCCGGGCGGCAAGGCATTCCGGCGCGGCATCCCCCGCCTCGGCCCGGACAGCCAGGGTGTAGGCCGCCTCCCGGGAGAAGGTCCGGGCATGGCGCAGATCGCCGGGGACCGCTGGGATGCCCAGCAGTGCCGCTGCCCGCTCCATCACCAGGGAGGGGCGGGTCTCGCCATCCGCACCCATGGACAGGGGACGGCTGATGCACAGAGTGTCCGACGGCAGGGACAGGCAGCTATAGATCCGCCAGAATTCCCGGGCCAGGTCCTCCTCCGGTCCGCCCAGAGGCAGGCCCAGGTCCGTCAGCTCCTCCCGTTCCTCCGGCGTGAACACCCCGGCGGATTCCTCCGGCGCGGGCAGGCGTCCGTCCGAAGCGCCGAGGATGAACAGATGCCGCAGCTCCCGCCGCCGCATGCCGTCAAAGTCCCCGGCCTGCACCCGGTCCAGGGACACCGGAATGATGCCCACGTCGTATTTCGAGAGCATTCGGGTAAACAGCTCCCGGAACTGTCCGGCATCCATGGGGGTATCTCCCAGCACGGCGGCAAACTGCTCCAGAGCCGTGCACAGGACCTCCCAGAGCTGGTCGTATTCCGCGGCGGCCTCCCGGCGTCCGGCGGCGTTCAGCTCCGCCGAGCGCTCCGCCAGACGCTCCGCCAGAGCGATGTTCCCGAAGAAATCCGCCAGGGCCTGGGCCTGGGAGCGGGCGTCGAAGGCAGCTTTCATGGCGGCCTCGAGAGACGCGAGAGGCGCAATGGCCCTATCCCGCAGGGTGTTCAGGTCGGAAAGACGCGCTTTGGCGTCCGCGTTCATATCCCGATTGTACCCCTCCGGGTGCATGGTGAAGGGACGGTGCCACATGGACCCCCGCAGCTCCCAGAGGAGGGCATAGTTTTCGAGCCGGTCGGTCTCCGCCGGCGTCAGGGGCGACAACCCGGTCTTGAGGTAGCCGAAAACGGCTTCGTATTCGTACCCCCGGGTCACGGCCTCCAGCGCCGAGACGACGAGCAGCGGCAGGCTCTTTTGCAGGGTGTCCCCCCGTCCGGCGAGAAACAGCGGCACATTGTACCGGGCGCAGGCGCTCTCCAGGGCCGCCCGGTAATCCCCGAAGCCCCGGATGGCCACCGCCATGTCCCGCCAGCGGGCGCCGGCCCGGGCAAGCTCGCTCATTTTCGCCGCGGCAAGCTCGCATTCCTCGTAGGGGTCCGCCGCCGTGACGAGGGACACCGAGCCGTCGTTTTCCGGGGCGTCACCGGGGGTGAAGTCAAAAAGATGCTCCGCAAGGTATCGGATGGGGGTGGGATCGCCCTCCGGCTCCATTTGTTCCGAGACGCAGGGAATGCCCGCCTCCGCCGCCGCCTCCCGGAGCCGGCGGACCGTTCCCGCCGTGAGGGAAAAGACGCTGTTTTCCACGTCCCCCTCGCCGCAGGTGAGGCAGAAGGTCATGTCCGCTCCCGCCCGGAGGATGGCGGCCAGGACCCGCTGCTCCAGGGCGGTGAAGTCCGAGAAGCCGTCGATGAAAAAGGTCGTTCCCGCCGCCCAGGCCCGGACCGCCGGGTCCGAGGCAACGCGCTCCGCGAGGGTGTCCAGCGTCTCCGCCGGGTCCGCTGCGCTGCGTCCCAGGGCCGCGGCATAGGCCTCCCCGATGAGGGCCAGCTCCCGGAGCTTTTCCGCGAGGGGGGTGGGAACGTCCTCCGCTCCGGCCGCTGTGAGAAGAGCCTCCGCGTCCGCCCCGGCGGAACGAAGCTCCTCCATGCCCCGGACGAGCACGTCCGCCGCCCGGGCGTCCTTCCGGGCCCGGCGGTACAGGGGCAGGCTCTCCGGCGGGAGACGGTCCAGCGCCCAGGCCATGCACAGAAGACGCCCGCCCCGGTCCATGACGGGACGTGCGCCGCCGCCGAAGCGGCTCTGCACCCGCCGGGCAAGCCCCGTGAAGGACAGGACCTCCCCGTAAAGGCTCAGGCGGTCACCCGCCGCGCGGCAGAGCTCCCGCTCCGCCTCGTGGCTGTACTGCTCCGGCACGAGAAGCACGACAGAGCCTCGCTCCTTCTGGACGAGGGAGGCGATCTCCGCGAATATCCGGGCGGTCTTGCCGGTCCCCGCCCGTCCCAAAATCAGTCGTATCATGCCCATACTATAGCATATCCTCCGTTCTTTTGCCACTTCTACCATATCGGGTGTTCCATTTTCCGGGCATCTATGGTATAGTTAAAGAAATTTATGCAGTGAGAGGCATGGCTATGGCATCCGAAAAGAGGAAAGAAATCTTTCGTTTTATAAAATTCGCGTTGTTTTCCGCTTCGGCGGGCATCATCGAGATCGTATCCTTCACCCTTCTGAACGAGCTGGCGGGGTGGGGATACTGGGCGTGTTATCTCCCGGCGCTGGTGCTGAGCGTGGTGTGGAACTTCACGCTGAACCGCCGCTACGCCTTCCGGGCGGAGGGGAGCTACGCCCGGCAGATGCTGATGGCGTTTCTGTTCTACCTTGTATTCACGCCGGTCTCCACGCTCCTCGGCGACTGGCTGGCGGAGACCGTGGGCTGGAACGAATACCTCGTCACCGCGCTGAACATGATCGCGAATTTCGTCCTGGAGTTCCTGTACGACAAATTCGTCGTGTTCCGCGGCCAGATCGACACGAACGACATCGCCAAAAAGGGCGAAAATGCCGGGAAAAACGCCTCGGTTGACGAGTGACCGGCATTCGTGCTAGAATACACATACTTTTTTATGAAAAATGAGGTGGTCATCCTCCATGGATGAGGGCAGTTGGCTCTCCATAGCCGCGCTGATCCTGCTTTTGATCGGCGCCATCTACTTTGCCGCGGCGGAGACGGCGTTTGCCTCCGCATCCCGGCCTCGCCTCCGGGCAAGGCAGGAGCGCGGCGACGTCCGGGCGAAGCGTGCCCTGGGCGTGCTGGACGACTTTGACCGCGCCATCACCACGATCCTCATCGGCACGAACATCGTCCATCTGACCGCCGCCGCCATCGTCACCCTGCTGGTGACCCGGCGGTGGGGCATCGGCGCCGCCGCTTGGGGCACCGTGTCCACGACGCTGGTTTTGTTCTACTTCGGGGAGATGCTCCCGAAATCCATCGCCAAGAGATACAGCGAGGGGCTGTGCCTGCGCACCGCGGGATCGCTGCGGTTTTTCATGGGGGTTTTCGCGCCGCTGGCAAGGCTCCTGACCGCCATCGGCCAGGCCGCGGCGAAGCTCACGAAGGGCGAGGGCGAGGTCTCCGTCACGGAGGACGAGCTCTACGACATCATCGAGGACATGACCGATGCCGGCACCCTGGACGAGGACCAGGGGGACCTGGTCCAGTCCGCGCTGGAATTCGGGGACATCACCGTGGAGCACGTGCTCACCGCCCGGGTGGACATGGCGGCGGTGGACCTCGCGTGGCCCACGGAGCGGGTGGAGGAATTCATCCGGGAGCAGCGCCACAGCCGTCTGCCGGTGTACGACGGCACGGCGGACAACATCGTCGGCATCCTGCAGATCCGAAAATTCATCAAAGCGTGGCTCGCGGGCAGCGGGCAGGTCGACCTGCGCGCGCTGCTGGACGAGCCGTATTTCGTGCCCGCCACCACGAACGTGGACGCCCTCCTGCCGGAGATGAGCCGGAACCGCCTGAACATCGCGGTGGTGACGGATGCCTGGGGCGGCACCCTGGGCATCGTCACGGTGGAGGACATCCTCGAGGAACTGGTGGGCGAGATCTGGGACGAGGAGGACGAGGTGGAGGAATTCTACCGACCCCTCGGCGGCGGACGCTGGGAGCTGGACGCCCGGATGGACGTGCAGGAGGCCTTCGAGCTTCTGGGCTTCGAGGACCCGGAGGACGACGAGGAGCTTGTCCACAAGTCCCTCAGCGAGTGGACCCTGGAGCAGTTCGACCTCATGCCTGCCCAGCGGGACAAATTCACCTATCACGGTCTGGAATTCACCCTCTCGGACGTCTTCCAGCACCGCATCCGCAAGCTCGTTGCCCGCCGTCTGCCGGAGGAGACGCCCGCCCCGGAGGGAGGTGACGGCGCATGACCGCGTACATCCTCGCGCTCCTTCTGTGCTTCGGGCTGTCGGCGTTTTTCTCCGCGTCGGAGATGGCGCTCTCCGCCGCGAACCGCCTGCGCCTCGAAAACGCTGCGGAGGACGGCGACCGCCGGGCGAAGAACGCTCTGCTCCTGCTGGACCGCTTTGACAGCGCTCTCGGCGCGATCCTCATCGGAAACAACCTTGTGAACGTGGCGTCGTCGTCCCTGAGCTCTGTCATTGCCATCGCCGTCGCCGCAAAGACCGGCGTGGCGGAGGGCCTGTGCGCCACGGCGGCGACGGTGCTCGTCACCATCCTCGTCATCATCTGCGGCGAGACGGTGCCGAAGATTTTGGCGAAGAAAAACGCGAACCGCCTCTCCATGGCCGTGGCCGGGGTCGTGCGGTTTCTGTCCGGGCTCCTGCGGCCGCTGGTGTGGTGCTCCGTGAAGCTCACGGAGGTCATCACCGCTGCGCTCCCCGCCCCGGCGGAGGACGAGGACGCCGCCCAGGAGGCCGCCGTGGAGGAGCTGCAGTCCATCATCGAGACCGCCGAGGACGAGGAGGTCCTGGACGAGGACCGCAGCGAGCTGCTGCAGGCCGCGCTGGACTTCGGCGAGATCGCCGCCAGCGAGGTCATGACCGCCCGGGTGGATATGGCCGCCATCGACATCGACGACGACTGGGAGGACATCCTCGCCGCCGTGAACGACGCGCCCTACTCCCGCCTGCCGGTGTACGAGGGCGACACCGACAACATCATCGGCGTATTGCATCTGAACGCGCTATTCCGAGACCTGCTGGCCGGCGGGACATGTGATCTGCGGGAGCTTCTCAGCGAGCCCTGCTTCATCTACAAGACCGTGAAGCTCCCCGCCGTGCTGGAGGAGCTCAAGCGCCGCAAGACCCACCTGGCCATCGTCACGGACGAATACGGCGGCACCGCCGGGGTCATCACCATGGAGGATGTTTTGGAGTCCCTCGTGGGGGACATCTGGGACGAAACGGACGAGGTGGAGCCGGAGGAGGTCGTGGAGACGGACGACGGCGTCTGGGAGCTGGACGGCGACATGGCCATCGGGGATTTTCTGGAGCTTGCCGGCATCGACGAGGACGGCTTTGACTTCGACAGCGAAACCGTCGGCGGCTGGGTGATGGAGCTCAACGAAGGCTTTGCCTCCCCCGGCGACACGCTGCGGTACGAGGACCTTTCGATCACCGTGCTGGAGGCGGACGACAAGCGCGTCGAGCGCGTCCGGGTGGAAAAGGAGGTAAACCCATGAACGGAAAACGATGGATAGCGCTTCTGCTGTGCCTTTTGCTTGCCGCGGCGCTGACCGCGCCGGTGCTGGCGGACGCGGAGCCCACTCCCGAGCCCGCCCCCCAGGAGACGGTCCGGCAGCAGTCCCCGGGCATCCTGATCGCCACCGCGGCGCTGGCGGTGGTGGCCGCCGGGGTGCTGTTTTGGCCGAAGAAAAAGGACGGGAAGTGATTTCTTGCAAATTTCCGAAAAAAAGTCTTGCAATTCCCGGTTTCGTCTGGTATTATATTTAAGCTGTTCATGAAAAACGGCAGGAAGGAGCTGATTACGATGGCAAAATGTGAGGTTTGCGGAAAAGGTGTGACTTTCGGCATCAAGGTCAGCCACTCCCACAGGCGTTCCAACCGCACCTGGAAGCCCAACGTCAAACGCGTGAAGGCGATCGTAGGCGGTACCCCGACGCATGTGTACGTGTGCACCCGCTGCCTGCGCAGCGGCAAGGTCGAGCGCGCTGTGTAATTTTCCCGAAAAATCCTCCCCGGAGCTTTTGCTCCGGGGATTTTTCGTTTTGCCCCCATCTTGGGATTGCGTAAATACCCGGATATGTATTAAAATAAGGGTGATGCCATACACATGAAACGAGGTGTTCCCATGCGCTATACCGTCAAGCTCTCCGTCATCGCGGAGGAGCTGAACATGAAGGCGGCCTACGCCGCGCCGGATTACGATGCCAAGCTCCTCACCAGCGTGGACCTGAACCGTCCCGGCATCCAGCTTCTCGGGCATCTCGAGTACTTCGACACCGACCGCCTGCAGATCCTCGGCAAGGCGGAGCATGCCCTCCTGCGGGAGATGACCTCCGCCGGACGGCTTGCCGCCTTCGAGATCATCATGAGCCACCACATCCCGGCGGTCATCGTCGCCCACGACGAACCGCCCATGGCCGAGTGCCTCGCCATGGCGGAAAAGCACGGCGTGAGCGTGCTGCTATCGGAGGTGGACACCTCGGAGCTCTATGCCCAGCTCATCGGCGCGCTGCGGCGGCATCTGGCCCTGCGGCAGACGGTCCACGGCGTGCTGGTGGAGGTCCACGGCGAGGGCATGCTCATCACCGGGGACAGCGGCATCGGAAAATCGGAGACGGCACTGGAGCTCATCAAGCGGGGTCACCGCCTCATCGCGGACGACGCGGTGGAGCTCCTCCGCACCTCCCGGGACACCCTGGAGGGCCGTTCTCCCTCCATCATCCAGTACTTCATGGAGCTTCGGGGCATCGGCGTCATCAACGTCCAGGACGTGTTCGGCATCGGCGCGGTGAAGCCCTCCTGTCCCATCGACCTCGCAGTCTCCATGGAGCTGTGGGACGACCATCGGCACTATGACCGCCTGGGCATCGAGAGCCAGACCACCACCTTCCTGGACGTGGCGGTGCCGCTCGTCACGATCCCCGTGCGGCCGGGACGGAACCTGGCCGTCATCCTGGAGCTTGCCGCCATGACGAACCGCCAGCGCAAATCCGGCTACAGCGCGGCGGAGGAGCTGGCAAGGCGGGTGGACGCCCAGATCGACGCCGGCATCAACTATTGATTTCGAGGCTGTTATGACCGATCATTCTGCACTCATCCGAGACATCCGCTCCGCCCTTCCGGGGGTGGAGCTTCTGGAACAGGAACCACTTTCGAAGCACTGCTCCTTCCGCATCGGCGGTCCGGCGGCGGTCCTTCTCGCGCCAAAATCGGCGGAGGAGCTCATTGCCCTCTGCCGCCTCCTGCGGGACCGGGGGGTGGAGCCGTTTCTTCTGGGAAACGGCACGAACATCCTCTTTCCCGACGGGGGACTTGATCGTGTCGTGGTGAAGACCTGTCCGAATCTCGGGCGCATCCAGCGGGAGGAAAACGCCCTGACCGCCGAGGCCGGAGCGACCCTCGCCCGCCTCGCCGCCGCTGCCCAAAGCGCGGGGCTTACCGGCCTGGAGTTTGCCCACGGCATCCCCGGCAGCGTCGGCGGCGGCGTGGTCATGAACGCCGGAGCCTACGGCGGGGAGCTGAAGGACGTGGTGACGGCGACGGAGTACCTGGACGAGGCCATGGAGGTCCGAACCCTCCGGGGAGCGGAGCATGAATTTTCTTACCGGCACAGCGCGTTTTCCGACCGTCCGGGCATCGTTCTGCGGGTGCGGGCGGCCCTCGCCCCCGGCGACCCCGCCGCCATCACCGCCCGGATGCGGGAGCTCTCCGACAAGCGCCGGGGAAGCCAGCCCCTGGACCTGCCCTCCGCGGGCAGTACCTTCAAGCGTCCGGCGGGCGGGTACGCCGCGGCCCTCATCGACGAGGCGGGCCTCAAGGGCTTCTCCGTCGGCGGAGCGATGGTCTCCCCGAAGCACACGGGCTTCGTTGTGAACACCGGCGGGGCCACGGCGGAGGACGTTCTTTGCCTCATCGGCCGCATCCAAACGACTGTGTACGGACGCACCGGCATCGCCCTCGAGCCGGAGGTCCGCATCGTAAAGGAATAATCTCATGGAGCTTCTCATCATCACGGGCCTCTCCGGCGCGGGCAAGACCCGGGCGGCGGACATCTGCGAGGACCTGAACTACTACTGCGTGGACAATCTCCCGGCGGCGCTGCTGCCCTCCTTTGCCTCGCTGTGCAGCGCGGCCCAGGGGCGGTATGAGCGGGCGGCCCTCGTCATGGATGTGCGCAGCCTGCCGGACCACAAGGCCCTCATCGCCGTGCTGGACGAACTGGGAAAGCTGGACGGCACGGTCCGCATCCTGTATCTCGAGGCGAAGTACGACACGATCCTCCGCCGCTACAAGGAGAGCCGCCGCCGCCATCCTCTGGCGGAGCCGGGCGGCAGAATTCGGGAGGCGCTGGAGCGGGAGTCGGCGCTGCTGGCGCCGCTGCGGGACCGGGCGGATATGATCGTAGACACCACCGGCATGAGCCTCAACCGCCTCAAGGCCCGCATCCGCAGCCTGCTGGAACCCGGCTCGATGCCCTTTACCGTGAACCTCATCTCTTTCGGCTACAAGCAGGGCATCCCCTCGGAGGCGGATCTCGTTTTCGACGTGCGCTGCCTGCCGAATCCATACTACGACGACGAGCTCCGGGACAAGACCGGCCTCGACTCCGCTGTGGCGGACTATGTCTTTCAAGGCGGCACGGCCCAGAAGCTGCTGGACCGCCTTATGGACCTTGTATCCTTTCTGATCCCGCTGTATGGCCCGGATCGGACGGAGCTCACCATCGCCGTCGGCTGCACCGGCGGTCACCACCGCAGCATCGCCATGACCCAGGCCCTCGCGGACGGGCTGGAGGCGGCGGGACACGCGGTATCGGTCGTCCATCGGGACGCGGAGCGCTGATATGAAAAAGAGAAACATCCACATCGCCGTTCTGGGCGGCGGCACGGGCCTGTCCACCATGCTGCGGGGTCTGAAGACCCACAGCGACGACATCACCGCCATCGTCGCCGTGACGGACGACGGCGGCGGCACGGGCATGCTGCGCCGGGAGATGAGCATCCCCGCCGTGGGGGACATCCGCCACTGCATTCAGGCTCTCGCCAATGCCGAGCCTGCCATGCAGGAGATGATCGACTACCGCTTTCACGAAGGGTCTCTCGCGGGACAGAGCCTGGGAAATCTCCTGCTCGCCGCGCTGTACGACACCTCCCCCAGCTTCGACATCGCCGTGCAGAAGCTCAGCCAGGTCCTGGCCATCACCGGGCGGGTCCTGCCCGTTACGAACGAAAACATCACCCTCTGCGCCCGCTTCAGCGACGGTGCCGTTATCCGGGGGGAGACCACCATCACGGACTATAAGCGCGGCTCCAGCGCCGTCATCGACCGGGTGTATCTGGAGCCGGAGGCTCCGGCGGCTCTGCCTGCGGCGCTGGACGCCATCGCGGCGGCGGACCTCATCGTCCTCGGTCCGGGAAGCCTGTATACCAGCGTTATCCCGACCCTTCTCACCCCCGGCATCGCGGCGGCGATCCACGCTTCGAACGCCGTGAAGGTCTACGTTATGAACGTTATGACCCAGGACGGGGAGACGGAGGGCTACACCGCCGCCCACCACGTCCGGGCACTGATGCGCCACGGCGGGGAAGGGCTCTTCCGCTACGTCCTCGCCAACGCCCGGCCTATCCCGGCGGACGTGGCGGAGCGCTATCGCCCGGAAAACGCCGCCCCCATCGTGACAGACGGGGCGGAGCTTCGCGCCATGGGCGTGGAGACGGTCTTCGCGCCGGTGGCGTCGTGGAAGGGCGGCCTCGTGCGCCACGATCCCGCCGTGCTGGCGCAGGCCCTGGTGACTCTCTACGACGAAATGGCCGCTACCCGCACGGCGGTATGGGAGAAAATGCCGTGAGCTTTGCCGCCGACGTAAAAACCGAGCTCTGCCGCGACGGACTTGCGAAGAAGTGCTGCGCCCTCGCGGAGGCGTACGGCGTTTTGCTGTACGCGCACACGTTTTCCCTCGCCCAGATCCGCGTCATGACCGCCCACGACGGCTTTGCGGCGCGGCTGCCGAAGCTGTTCCGCCGGGCCTTCGGCGTGAGCTTTGACCTTCTCCCCCCGGAGGACAAGCCCGGAAAGCGGTCCTTCGTCCTGACGGACCCGGACAAGATCCGCCGGGTGTTCGCCGCCGTGGGATATGATCCCTCCCGGATGCTGGCCCATACGCTGAATCTCGCCCTCGTGGAGAACGACTGCGACCGGGTGGCGTTCCTGCGGGGAGCATTCCTCGCGGGAGGCAGCGTCACGGACCCCCAGAAGCGCTACCATCTGGAGTTCTCCACGAGCCACGCCGGGGTCTGCCGCCAGCTCAACGCCCTCCTGCGGGAAATGAGCTTTGAGCCCAAGGACTCCCGCCGCGGCGCGGGATACATCACCTATTTCAAGCAGAGCGGCGCCATCGAGGACCTGCTCACCACCATGGGCGCGGCGGTGTCCGCCATGGAGGTCATGTCCGCCAAGGTGGAAAAGCACATGGCAAACGCCATGAACCGCCTGACGAACTGCGACATGGCAAACGCCGACAAGATCACCGACGCCGCCTCCGCCCAGCTTGCCGCCATCCGCCGTCTGGAGGCGGGTCCCGGCCTCGACAGCCTCCCGCCCGCCCTGCAGGACACCGCTCTCCTGCGCATCGCCAATCCCGCCGGGAGTCTTGCCGATCTCGCGGCGCTGGCCTCGCCCCCCGTCACCAAAAGCTGCATGAACCACCGCCTGCGGAAGCTCACGGAGCTGGCCGCGGCGATCCCCGACTGAAAGAGGAAACACCATGGCCTTTGTCCACCTGCATGTGCACAGCGAATACAGCCTGCTGGACGGCGCGTGCCGCATCCGGGACCTGCCCCGCCGCGCGAAAGAGATGGGGCAGGATGCCGTCGCCATCACGGACCACGGCGTTATGTACGGCGCGGTGGCCTTCTACAAAGCCTGCCGGGAGACGGGCGTGAAGCCCATCATCGGCTGCGAGGTCTACGTCGCTCCCCGGAGCCTCACGGACCGGGAATACGGCGTGGACAACCACTACTCCCACCTCATCCTCCTGTGCAAAAACGAGACGGGCTACCACAACCTCTGCCGCCTGGTGTCGAAGGCCTTCGTGGACGGATTCTACATCAAGCCCCGCATCGACTGGCCTCTGCTCCACGAGCACGCCGAGGGCCTCGTGTGCCTGTCCGCCTGCCTCGCGGGGGACATCCCCCAGAAGCTGGTGCAGGGCCATTATGACGCCGCGAAAGCCCGGGCGTTGGAACTGGACGAACTCTTCGGCCGGGGGAGCTTCTTCCTGGAGCTGCAGGACCACGGCATACCCGACGAGCGCCGCGCCGCCCAGGGGCTTATCCGCCTCCACCGGGAGACGGGCATCCCTCTCGTGGTGACGAACGACGCCCATTACCTCCGCCGGGAGGACGCCCGGGCCCAGGACATCCTCATGTGCATCCAGACCGGCAAGACCGTGGACGACACGGACCGGATGAAATTCGATTCCGAGGAGATGTACCTCAAATCCGAGGAGGAGATGCGCTCCCTGTTCCCGGAGTGGCCGGAGGCCTGCGACAACACCGCGCGGATCGCGGAGCTGTGCGAGTTCGACTTTGAGTTCGGAAACTACCATCTGCCTCGCTTCCAGCTTCCCGAGGGGGAGACGGACAGCTTTGCCTATCTGCGGCGGCTGTGCGTGGAGGGCCTGGAGCGCCGCTATCCCGGCGGCGGCCCGGAGCTTCTCGCCCAGCTGGACTATGAGCTTGGCGTCATCCGGCAGATGGGCTTTACGGACTACTTCCTCGTGGTGTGGGATTTCGTGAATTTCGCCCGCTCCCAGGGCATTCCTGTGGGTCCCGGACGCGGCTCCGCGGCGGGGTCCATCGTCAGCTATGCCCTGCGCATCACGGACATCGACCCCGTGAAATACAGTCTCTATTTCGAGCGCTTTTTAAATCCCGAGCGCGTCACCATGCCGGACATCGACATGGACTTCTGCGTCCGCCGCCGCGGGGAGGTCATCGACTACGTCACCCGCAAGTACGGTGCGGATCACGTGGCCCAGATCGTAACCTTCGGCACCATGGCCGCCCGGCAGGTGGTCCGGGACGTGGCGCGGGTCACGAACATCCCCTACAGCCAGGCCGACGCGGTGGCGAAGCTCATCCCCATGGGCCAGAACAGCCGGAAGATTTCCCTGCAGGAGGCCGTGGGCCTCTCGAAACCTCTGCGGGAGATGGTGGAGGGCGACGACCGCATCCGGGAGCTCATCGAGACGGCCTCTACGCTGGAGGGCATGCCCCGTCACGCCTCCACCCACGCCGCCGGCGTCGTCATCTCCCGGGACCCGCTGACGGACTATCTGCCTCTGGCGAAAAACGACGAGGCCGTGGTCTGCGAGTTTCCCATGACGGAGATCGAGGAGCTGGGCCTTCTTAAGATGGACTTCCTGGGTCTTCGGAACCTCACGGTCATGGAGGACGCCGCGGTGCTCATTCGGCGGAAGGACCCGGATTTTCAGGTGGAGCGCATCCCGGAGGACGACGCATCCACCTATGAGATGCTGGCCGCGGGCCACACCTCCGGCGTGTTCCAGCTGGAATCCGCGGGCATGACGGGGGTCTGCGTGGGTCTGCATCCCCGCAGCATGGAGGACATCACCGCCGTCATCGCCCTGTACCGTCCGGGACCCATGGATTCCATCCCCCGGTTTCTGGACTGCGCCGTGCATCCCGAGAAAATATCCTACAAGCACCCCATGCTGGAGCCGATTTTGCAGGTGACCTACGGCTGCATCGTGTACCAGGAGCAGGTCCTGGCGATCCTGCAGCGGCTGGCGGGATTTTCGCTCGGACAGGCGGACATGATCCGTCGGGCCATGTCCAAGAAAAAGCACGCCGTCATCGACGCGGAGCGCAAGGCGTTTGTTTACGGCGACCCGGAGCGGAGCATCCCCGGCTGCATTGCAAACGGCGTATCGGAAGCCGTCGCGAACAGCATCTACGACGAGATCAACGACTTCGCGGACTACGCTTTCAACAAGGCCCACGCCGTGAGCTATGCCATCGTGAGCTATCGGACCGCGTGGCTCAAAAACCACTACCCGCAGGAATACATGGCGGCGCTGCTGACCAGCGTGCGGGAGCTCTCCGGCAAGGTGGCGGAGTACATCGCGGAGTGTCGGCGTCTCGGCATCGCGGTGCTGCCGCCGGACGTGAACGAATCCGACGCGAACTTCACCGTGGCGGGGGACAACATCCGTTTCGGTCTCTCCGCCGTGAAGGGCGTGGGGGAGGGCTTCATGCGGCAGGTCATGGCGGAGCGTGCCGCGGACGGTCCGTTTACGGGGCTGGACGATTTCTGCCGCCGGATGTATGGAAGGGACCTGAACCGCCGCCCGGTGGAGAGCCTCATCCGGGCCGGCGCCTTCGACTCTCTGGACTTCAAGCGCAAGGCGCTTCTTCAGGTCCTGGAGAGCGTTCTCGACGGCGTGGCGGCGGAGGGACGGCGAAACGTCGCGGGGCAGATGGACCTCTTCTCCTTCGGCGGGGACGAGGTTGGCGCATCCTCCGACCTGATCCTGCCGGAGGTGGAGGAATTTTCCGCCATGGAGCTGCTTTCCATGGAAAAGGAGATCACGGGCCTCTACCTCACGGGCCACCCCATGAACGCCTATCGCCGGACGGCGGAGCAGGTGGGGGCGGTGCCCATCGGCATCGTGCGGAGCGATCTCGAGCAGGAGGAGGCACTCCGCCGCTTCGGGGACGGACAGCGGGTGGTGCTGGCGGGGGTCGTCAGCGCTCTTCGTACCCGCACCACGAAAAACAACTCCCTCATGTGCTACGTCACCCTGGAGGACGACACCGGCACCATGGAGCTTGTGGCCTTCCAGCGGGTGCTGGACGAGGGCGGCGCGTACCTCCGGGAAAACGGCGCCATCTGTTGTGAGGGACGCATCACCCTCCGGGACGAGAAGGAACCCCAGCTCACCCTGGACGCGGTGCAGCCTCTGCCGGAGAATATCTC
>CAYNZM010000020.1:0-23914 GCA_964401725.1 uncultured Oscillospiraceae bacterium | reverse complement strand
AGCCACAGCGGTGTCGCACCTCGGGTCTGCATACCGCAGGAAATACCAGCTGGAACCGGCCCACTGGGGCATGGTGTCCGTCTCCCGCTCGGCGTCGCCGCCGCACTGCGGGCATTTACACTCCACCCAGGAGCGCATCTTAGACAGCGGACTTTCGCCGGTGTCGGTGGGCTCATAGCTCTCCACCTCCGGCAGAAGCACGGGAAGCTCCTCCTCGGGCACGGGGACCCAGCCGCAGGACGAGCAGTTCACCATGGGGATGGGCTCGCCCCAATACCGCTGGCGGGAGAAGACCCAGTCCCGGAGCTTGAAGTTCACTTTCCGCTCACCGATGCCCTTTTCCTCCAGCCAGGAGATCATCTTCTCCTTGGCCTCCTCCACGGGCAGACCGTCCAGGAAGCCGGAGTTCACGAGGACGCCGGTGCCGCAGTCGGTGTAGGCTTCCTTCTCTACGTCGCCGCCGGCAACGACCTCGATGATGGGAAGGCCGAAGGCCTTGGCGAAGTCCCAGTCCCGGTCGTCGTGGCCCGGGACCGCCATGATGGCTCCGGTGCCGTAGGTGGCGAGAACGTAGTCGGAGATGAAGATGGGGATCTCCTGTCCGTTCACGGGATTGACGGCGGCAACGCCGTCGAGACGCACACCGGTCTTCTCCTTCGAGAGCTCTGTGCGCTCAAACTCAGATTTGTGGGCGGCGGCGTCCTGGTAGGCCCGGACCTCGTTGGCGTTTTTGAGCATAGGCATCCACTTTTCCAGCAGAGCGTGCTCCGGGGACATGACCATGTACGTCGCGCCGAAGAGGGTGTCGCAGCGGGTGGTGAAGATGCGCAGGGTGCCGCCGGCGGTGGTGGTGAAGTCCACCTCCGCGCCCTCGGAGCGTCCGATCCAGTTTTTCTGCTGGATCTTGACGCGCTCGATGAAATCCACCTCGTCCAGATCGTCGATGAGGCGCTGGGCATAGGCTGTGATGCGGAGCATCCACTGGCTTTTTTCCTTCTGGACGACCTCGGAGCCGCAGCGCTCGCAGACGCCGTTCACGACCTCCTCGTTCGCCAGGACGCATTTGCAGGAGGTGCACCAGTTCACAGGCATGGTGGCCTTGTAGGCAAGGCCGTGCTTGTAAAGCTGAAGGAATATCCATTGGGTCCATTTGTAGTACTGCGGGTCCGTGGTGTCCACGACCCGGTCCCAGTCAAAGCCGAAGCCCAGCATCTTGAGCTGCGCGGTGAAGTTCGCGATGTTCTTGCGGGTGACCTCGGCAGGGTGCATGTGGTTTTTGATGGCGTAGTTTTCCGTGGGCAGGCCGAAGGCGTCGTACCCGATGGGGAACAGGACGTTATACCCCTGCATCCGGCGCTTGCGGGAGACGATGTCCATGGCGGTGTAGGGCCGGGGATGGCCCACGTGCAGTCCCTGACCGGAGGGATACGGGAATTCCACCAGGCCATAGAACTTCGGTTTATCGCTTCCGGTCTCGGCGGCGTAGGGCTTCTCCTGCTCCCAGCGGGCCTGCCATTTTTTCTCGATGCGTTCAAAATCGTAGGATGCCATGATTTACGCCTCTTCCTTGATGATATTGGTGATGTCGATCTCCTGGGCGTCGTCCCAGAGACGCTCGAGGTTGTAAAACTCCCGGGTCTCCTTCTGGAAGATATGGACGATGAGGCTGCCGAAATCCAGCAGCAGCCAGTTGGAGTTGCGGTAACCCTCCCGGCGGATGGGCGGCTGCCCGGCCATGGAAAGGCGCTTGTCCACCTCGTCGTACAGAGTGCGGACGTGGCTTGTGGAGTTTGCCGTGCAGATCACGAAATAATCCGCGAGGACGGTCAGCTCCTCGGTCTTGAGGAGGCGGATGTCGGCGCCCTGCTTGTCGTCGAGAGCCTTCACCGCCAGCTTTGCAGCTTCAAAAGGTTCCATAGGTTATCTCCAATCGTCAGATTTCGTCGTCGATGCCGCGGGCCTTCACCGGAGGCATCCCCCGGTCCCGGAGGCGTTCGCGGTAGTATTCCTGGGCCCGGACGGTGTTTTCGTGCGGAACATTCCCCGCGTCCCGGACTTCGCACAGGCTCATGCGCGAGGCAAGCTCCATGGCCCGATCCAGGTCGTCATAGCAGGTCTCCCGCAGCTCGGCCAGACCGTCGAACCCCGCGCGGTTCGGCTCGATGTAGTCCGCGAGGTAGGTGACGCGCTCGAGGTCCGTCATGGCGGCTCGGCCCGTGGTGTGCCAGCGGATGGCGGCAGTCACGTCGTCCGAGAGGCCGAAGAGGTCTCGGGCTAAGGCCGCGCCGGTGCGGGCATGGAGCAGCTTTTCGCTGCGAAATTCCAGTTCATCGAGCAGGATAGCATATTTTTCGCACAACCGCAACTGGGCGTCCCGGTCCAGGGCTTTCGTGATGTCGTGGCAGATGGCGGCCTCCGCGGCGGCGCCGGGATCCACGCCCCAGCGCTCCGCCAGCCGAATCGCAGTTTCCTCCACGCCGAGGACGTGGGGAACGCGCTTCGGCTTGAGGTAGGAATGCGCCCTGGTCCGCAGCCACGCAAGCTCCGGCTTTGCGCCGTAGAGCCGGTTTTTGATGATGTAAGCGTAGACCTCCCGGGGCAGAAGCTCCCGGCCTTCCCGCTTTGGAAGCAGCCCCCGCAGCTCCGTGGAGGACACCGTGATCGGCTCCCCGGCGAGGACGTACACCGTGGCGCCGAAGTCTCGGAGCAGACGCTCCGCGCCGGCGTCGATCTCCGCCGCCCGACCGGTCTCCCGGGAGAACACCGCGATGGACGAAAGCCTACAGATGACCTCCGGCTCGTGCCAGGTGGGAAGCGTGAGGAGCATATCCGTCCCCAGCAGGAACACAAGCTCCGCGCCGGGGAATTTCTCCCCCAGGACCCGGAGGGTGTCGGAGGTGTAGCTCTTCCCCTCCCGGCGAAGCTCCAGCTCGGAAACCTCCGCGCCGGGGATGTCCTCCGCTGCGAGCCGGGTCATGGCGAGACGGTCCTCCGCCGGAGGCGTATCCTCCGCCAGAGCCTTATGGGGCGGGATGGAGGCGGGAACAAAGAGGATTTTGTCGGGATGAAGGGCCTCCGCCGCCATTTGCAGGGACCGCACATGACCGGCGTGGGGCGGGCTGAAGGTCCCGCCGTAGATCAGCACGCGCATGAAGCGTTATCCCTTCGGCAGCGATATTTTCGCCGCTTTCTCGCTCTTTTTATACAGGACGAACACCCGCCCGATGACCTGCACGCCCTCCGCGCCGCAGGCTTCGCACAGGGCCTGCTGGGCCTCCGCAGCGGTGTAGAGACAGGCCTCCTGCACCCGGCCCTTCACGAGTTCCCGGGCGGCCAGAGCCTCCTTCGCCTCCGCGATGACAGGGTCCGTGATGCCCGCCTTGCCCACGTAGAGGATGCAGTCCTCCTTCTGGGCGAGGGAGCGCAGATACGCCCGCTGTTTTCCTGTCAGCATAAGCCGCTCCTTTCCAGCTCCGCCCGGAACGCGGCCAGCGCCTTCGCCCGGTGGGAGATTTGGTTTTTAACGTCCGTGCCCAAAACTCCGAAGGGCTCGTCATAGCCGTCGGGGATAAAAATCGGGTCATACCCAAAGCCGCCGTCGCCCGCAGGGGCCAGAGCAATGCGTCCGGGGCACTCTCCCCGGACCTGGATGGTGGGTCCGCCGGGGACCACGAGGCAGACGCAGGAGACGAACTTCGCCCGCCGGTCCTCCACCCCCTCAAGCTTTTCGAGGAGGCAGCGGTATTTCTGCTCATCGGTCCAGTCCTTGCCGCCGCCGTACCGGGCGGAATGCACTCCCGGCTCGCCGCCGAGAGCCTCCACGCAGAGGCCTGAATCGTCCGCCACGGCGGGGAAATTCGTGTACGCCGCGATGGAGGACGCTTTCAAGTAGGCGTTTTCCTCGAAGGTATCGCCGGTCTCGTTGACCTCAAAATTTACGCCCGCCACGGCCTGGGGCACAAGAGAAAAGCCCAGAGGCTCCAGGATGGCTTTGAATTCCCGATATTTCCCGGCATTATTCGACGCGAGGATGAAGGTGTTCATTGGAGCATCGCCTCCGCAAATTCCCGGGCGTCAAAAGGCCGCAGGTCATCCACGCCCTCACCGACGCCGACGAGCTTCACAGGGACCCCGAGACGCTCCGCGATGGCAAACACCACGCCGCCCTTGGCGGTGCCGTCCAGCTTCGTGAGGACGATGCCCGTGATGCCCGCGGCTTTCGCGAACTGCTCGGCCTGGATGAGGCCGTTCTGGCCCGTGGTGGCGTCCAGCACGAGAAGCACCTCGCAGGCCGCCTCCGGCAGCTCCCGGGAGACGATCTTCGTGATCTTCGTCAGCTCGTTCATGAGGTTCTGCTTGTTGTGCAGCCGTCCCGCGGTGTCCACGATGACCACGTCCACGCCCCGGGCCTTCGCCGCGGCGCAGGCATCGAACACCACCGCGCCGGGGTCGCCGCCCTCGCCGTGGCGCACGATGTCCGCGCCGGTGCGCTGGGCCCAGATACCGAGCTGCTCCGACGCCGCCGCGCGGAAGGTGTCCGCCGCCGCGAGAAGGACCTTCTTTCCCTGATTTTTGAAATACCCGGAGAGTTTTCCGATAGTCGTCGTCTTGCCCACGCCGTTCACGCCCACCATGACGATGACGGCGGGTTTCGTGGAGAGGTCCAGGCCGTCGGTCCCGGCGGCCTCCATTTTTTCGGTGAGGATGTCCGCCAGCTTCTCCCGGATGGCGTCCTCCCCCTTCACGCCCTTGGCGCTGCGGAGCTCCTCGGCGGCGTATTCCGCCACCTCCACCCCGGCGTCCGCCAGGATGAGCTTTTCCTCCAGCTCGTCCAGAAAGTCCTCGTCCACCTTGGACATCCCGGAGAACAGCCCGGAGAGGAAACCGCGTTTCTTTTCGCTGAATAGTGCCATGTATAAATCTCCTTTATGCCTCGGCGGTCTTCTGGGCCTCCGCGAGATCGAGCTCGATCACGGTGGAGACACCCTTTTCCTGCATGGTGACGCCGAAGAGCACATCCGCCTGCTCCATGGTGCCGCGGCGGTGCGTGATGACGATGAACTGTGTTTTTTCGAGGCGGTGCAGGTACTCCGCGAACCGGATGACATTTTCCTCGTCCAGAGCGGCTTCGATCTCGTCCATGACGCAGAAGGGCGTGGGCCGCAGGCGCAGGATCGCAAAATACAGCGCGATGGCCACGAACGCCTTCTCACCGCCGGACAGGAGACTGATGTTTGACACCGCTTTGCCGGGAGGCTGGACCTTGATCTCGATGCCGCAGTTCAGGACGTCGTTTTCGTCCTCCAGGCGCAGATTTGCCTTGCCGCCGCCAAAGAGTTCCAGAAAGGTGGACTGGAAGCTCTCGTTGATGGCGCGGAACTCCTCGAGGAAGATGGCCTCCATCTGGGTGGTGATGTCCCCGATGATAGACAGCAGCTCCGCCTTGGCCTTGGCGATGTCGTCCCGCTGCTCGGTGAGGTAGTCATACCGCTCGCCCACGCGCTTGGATTCCTCGATGGCGCCGAGGTTCGGCGTGCCGAGGGCGTGGATGGAGCGCTTGAGCTCGGAGATGCGCCGGTTCGCCGCCGCAAGGCTCTCCACGGGCTGACGCTCCGCCTGGGCCGCGGTGCGGGAGAGCTCGTAGCTGTCCCAGAGCTTGTCGATGATCTGCCGCTCCTCCATCTCCGCGGCCAGGAGCTTCCGCTCGAGAGCCGCCGCCGTGCGCTCCTGATCCAGGAGCTCTTCGTTCCGGCGCTGGCTGTCCCGGTCGGCCTGGGTGCGTTGGGCCTCGAGATCGAATTTCTGCTGCTGGACCTCCTGCACCCGAGCCCGGAAGCCGTCGGCCCGGGCCTGCAGCTCCGCGCCGCGCTGGGCATTTTTCGCAAGCTCTGCACGGATGTCCTCGTTTTTCCGGTGATAGCTCTCGATGAGGGCACGGCGCTGGTCGCCGCCGGCGGCCATGGCCTGCTTCACGTTTTCAAGCTGGTCGATATTTGTCTTCTTCGCCTGCCGCTCTGCGTCGAGGGACGCGGCATCCCGGCTCGCGGCGGCGAGCTCGTCTCCCGCGGTGTCCATGTCGTACCGGGCGGCGGCAAGCTCCCGCTCCGCGGCGGAGAGGGACGCGGTTTTTTCGTCCAGCTCGGCACGCAGCGTCATACGCTGCTCCCGGAGATGCTGGAGCTCATTGGCCCGGGAGAGGACGCCCGTGCCCCGGGCGGCGCTGCCGCCCGTCATGGAGCCGCCGGCGTTTATCATTTGCCCATCCAGGGAGACGATGCGGAAGGCATTGCGGTTGTTTCGGGCGATGGCCACGGCGTCCCCCAGGGTCTCCGCTACGACGGTGCGGCCCAGGAGGTTTTCAAACACGTCCGTATAGGCCGGGTCGAAGTGCACGAGGTCCAGGGCAAGGCCCAGATACCCCCGCTCGCCCCGGGGAGGGTTTTTCAGTACGTTTCCGCGGACGGCGTCCAGGGGCAGGAAGGTCCCGCGTCCGCTGTCCCGGCGCTTGAGCAGCTCGATGGCGGCTTTGCCGTCGCTCTGGGTGTCCACCACGATGTTCTGGGCCGCTGCGCCGAGGGCCGTCTCGATGGCGAGGGCGAAACGGTCCTCCGCCCGGACGAGGTTCGCCACCGGCCCGTGGATGCCCCGCAGGGTGCCGCGCTCCGCCTCCCGCATGACGGTCTTGACCGCGCGGCTGAAGCCCTCGTAGTCCTTTTCCATCTCCGCCAGCATGGCGATGCGGCCGTCCATGCTGCGTCCGTCCACGGTGAGGCGGGTGACCTCATCCCGCAAAGAAGCAACGCGGTTTTCCCGGCCGGACATCTTCATGCGGTGGCCGTTTACGATGTTCTGGAGCTGCCGGACCTTGGCGGCCAGGGTCTCATAGGCGGCATCCGCTTCCGTTACCCGTCCGCGCAGGGCGTTGATCTGCTCGTCCAGGGCGCGGATGCGATCCTCGTCCTGGGTCATGTCGCTCTCCACCCGGCGGACGCTTTCGAGGTTGTTCTCCCGGTCCGCCCGAAGCACCGCCGCCACACGCTCGTTTTCCGCGATGTCCGCCTCGGCCTCCGTCAGCCGTGCGCGGAGCTGCTCGGCCTCCAGGTCCTTTTCCCGCATTTTCTCCGCGATGGATTCGGAGCGTTCGTAATTTTCCGACAGGGCCCGGCGGGTCTTTTCCAGCTCCGCCTTGGCCTTCTCGCAGCTTTCCTTCACGGACTCCGTCTGGGAGGCCAGCTTGTCCAGGGTCTCCATCCAGGCGGACACCTCCGCCACCCGGAGCTCATCCCGCAGGCCCAGGTATTTCTCCGCCACCTCCGCCTGTTTGCGAAGGGGTCCGAGCTGCAGCTCCAGTTCGTCGATCTTGTCCCCCACCCGGGTGAGAGTCTCGTCCGTGGCGGCGAGCTTGCGCTCGGATTCCTCTTTGCGGAAGCGGAAGCGGGAGATGCCCGCGGCTTCCTCGAATATCTCCCGGCGGTCGGTGCTCTTGGCGGAGACGATCTCCGCGATGCGGCCCTGGCCGATGATGGAGTATCCGTCCCGACCGAGGCCGGTGTCCATGAGGAGCTCGTGGATGTCCCGCAGACGGACGTTTTCGCGGTTGATGAAATACTCGCTGTCCCCGCTGCGGTAATACCGGCGGGCGATGGAAAGCTCGTCGCTGTCCACGGGAAACAGCCGGGCGGAGTTATCAAGAAGCAGCGTCACCTGCGCGAAGCCCAGGGGCTTGCGCTTTTCGGTGCCGCCGAAGATGACGTCCTCCATCTTGCCGCCGCGGAGAGCGCGGGTACGCTGCTCGCCCATGACCCAGAGGATCGCGTCGGAGATGTTCGATTTTCCGGACCCGTTGGGTCCCACGATCATCGTCACGTCCTTTTCAAACGTGAGGGTCGTTTTATCCGGGAAGGATTTGAAGCCTTGTATCTCCAGTGCTTTTAAGTACAATGTCTATACCTCAGACGTCCATAAAAATACAAGATATAGTATACCGAAATCAGCGCGTCCAGTCAACCAGTATTTCGCCGTATTCCGCGGCATCGTCGGCTCGAACAGCCAGCGATGCGAGAGAAAACTCCGCCGTGAGGGCTTCGAGGTTCCGGCGATGCTGTCCCGTCATGGCGCTGACCTGCCGGGGCGGGACGCGGAGCGTGACGGACGCTCCCATCGGCACATCCCGCAGAAGCGCCGCCGCCCGACGCCGCAGGACCTCGGAGCGGATGAGCTCCCCCAGGGCGGGGTGATACGCCCCGGCTGCCGCAACCCCGGCGGACAGCTCTTCCGTGGGATTCAGGCCCAGGCGGATGACCGGGATGCCCGCCGCCTCGAACAAGGGCAGGATGTCCGCGCAGGTCTCCACGGCGTCCTCCACCGTGTGTTCCCGGTAGGCCCCGGCCCGCCAGAGGTCGCATAGCTCCGTGTTTTCCACGATCACCGTGGGATAGATGCGCACGCCGTCGGGCCGGAGGGCCGCAATGCGTCTCGCCGTCTCAATATCCCGCTCCCGGGTCGATCCGGGCAGACCCGTCATCATCTGCAGGACCAGCGAAAACCCCGCGGCTTTCACGAGCTTCGCGGCATTTTCGGTGTCTTCGGCGGTGTGGCCCCGGCCGGAGGAAAACAGCACCTCGTCGATCATGGACTGGGCACCGAGCTCCACCGTACCGACCCGATACCGCCGCAGCCGCGCGAGAACCGCATCGTCGATGGCATCCGGACGGGTGGACAGCCGGAGGGAGGCCAGCACGCCCCGGTCGAGATAGGGTTGGGCGGCGGCAAGCAATTCCTCCTGCCGTTCGGCGGGGATGGCGGTGAAGCTGCCGCCGTAAAAGGCAAGCTCCATATCCCGACAGCCGTCCCACTCCGCGGCGTCCAAACGCTCCCGCACCTCCCGCCCGGAAACGGGTAAGGGGCTGCCGGAGATGCGCCTCTGGTCGCAGAAAACGCATGCGTTCGGACAGCCCCAGTGGGGTATGAACAGCGGCAGGATGCTCCGCCGTGCCATTACGCGCCCAGCAGAGCCAGCGCCGCCTTGGCCGCGGCCTGCTCCGCCTCTTTCTTGCTCTTGCCCTGCCCGTCGGCGTAGGCCCCGTCGTGGAGCAATGTCCGGGCGGTGAAGGTCTTGTTGTGGTCCGGGCCGCTCTCGCCGATGATGGCATAGCGCGGCGCGGCGCCTCCCTCCCGCTGCAGAAGCTCCTGCAGCTGGGTCTTGTAGTCCGTGCGGACGGGCTGCCGTCCCGCCTCCAGGTCCCGCAGGATGCGGCCTTCGATGAAGGCCTCCGCCGGCTCCAGACCGCCGTCGAGATAGATGGCGGCGATGATGGCCTCCACCGCGTCCGCGAGGATCGACACCCGCTCTCGGCCGCCGTTGCATTCCTCATTTCGGCCGAGGCGGATCACCTGGCTGAGCCGCAGCTCCTTCGCCACGGCATGAAGGCTCGCCTCGCAGACGAGCTCCGCCCGCAGGCGGGTCATCTCCCCCTCCGGCATGGCGGGGTACAGGCGGCAGATGTTCTTCGCGGAGCAGAAGCCCAGCACCGCGTCGCCCAGAAACTCCAGGCGTTCGTTGCTGGAAAGTCCCTCCCGCTCGTTGGCGTAGGAGGAATGGGTCAGCGCGTTTTCGAGAAGCCGGCTGTCACGGAAAACGTAGCCCAGCCGGGATTCCAGCTCGGTCATCAGTCAGCGTGGGCGGTGACGTACTCCACCAGGTCGCCCACGGTGCGCATTTTCTTGAGCTCCTCCTCGGGGATCTCGTCGAGGCCGAAGGCGTCCTCCAGCTCCATCACGAGTTCCACCACGTCCAGAGAGTCGATGCCCAGGTCCTCCACAAAGGCGGTCTCCTCGCTGATGGCGTCGGGCGTCAGGTCGAACTGCTCGCACATCATTTCCACGATTTTTTCATACATAGCGGTTAGTCTCCTTCACTGGTATTGATTTTCATGTAGTCTATATTCGCGGCGATCGCGCCGGCGATGTCCGCTTCCGCGCAGGCGATGGCCTGTCTGACGGCGTTGAAGATGGCCCGGGCGTCGGAGCTGCCGTGGGCCTTGATGACGGGCTTTGCGATGCCGAGCATCGCGGTGCCGCCCACCTCGGAGGGGTCCAGCATGGACTTCATCTGCTTGAGGTCGTCCTTGATGGCAAGGGCTGCCAGCTTGTTTTTGGTGTTTTTATAAAAGACGTTCTTGAGCCGACCGAACATGAATTTTGCCGCTCCCTCCACGGTCTTGAGCATGACGTTCCCGGCAAAGCCGTCCGCCACGAGAACGTCCATCTTGCCGGTGAGAAGGTCGCTGCCCTCGGCGTTTCCGACGAAGTTCATACGCCCCTCGTCCGACGCGGCCTTCAGAAGCGCAAAAGCGGATTTCTGCAGCTCGCCGCCCTTCGTATCCTCCGTACCGACGTTCAGAAGCGCCACACGGGGATTATCCACCCCCAGGACGTTCTTTGCATAGAACGAACCCATGAACGCAAACTGGAGAAGGTATTCCGGCGTGCAGTCCGCCGTAGCGCCGCAGTCGATGAGCACCACGCCGTTTTTCCCGTTGGGGAGCACCGGTCCCATGGCGGCCCGACGGATGCCCTTCACGCGCTTGACGATCAGCGTCGCCCCGGACAGGAGCGCACCGGTGCTGCCGGCGGAGATCATGGCGTCGCCGTCTCCATCCCGGACCATGCGCAGGGCCACAGCCATGGAGCTGTCCTTCTTCCGGGCGCAGGCCCGGGTGGGATCGTCCTCCATGGTAACGACCTCCGAGGCGTTCACGACGGAGATATTCCCGAGACCCTCGCCGCCGCAGTCCTTCAGGCAGGCCCGGACTTCCTCCTCCCGGCCGACAAGAACGATGTCGGCGGGAAAGACCTTCGCCGCGTCCACCGCGCCCCGCACGATGGCCTGGGGCGCATTATCGCCTCCCATGGCGTCGAGAATGATCTTCATGGCGCAAAGTCCTCCTTGGCGGTGATCTCGTCGATGATGGCGAGGGAACGCGCGGCAATGCGGGTGTTTTTCTCACGCTTGTTGCGGATGCGCAGGTCCAGCGGCTCGATGATGCCGAAATTCACGTTCATCGGCTGGAAGTCACCGGTAATTGCGCCGTTTTCGATGTAAAATGCCATGGCGCCGATGGCGGTGGTTCGCGGAAAGTCGATGGGGTGAAGCCCGTTCAGACGCCGGGACATCTCCAGCGCCGCCAGCATGCCGGACGCGCAGGACTCGACATATCCCTCCACGCCGGTCATCTGTCCGGCAAAGCAGAGGTCGCCGTTTGACCGCAGGCGGTAGTAGCGGTCCAGGAGCTTCGGGGAGTTCAGGAAGGTGTTCCGGTGCATCTTGCCATAGCGCAGAAATTCCGCGTTTTTCAGCGCCGGGATCATGCCGAAGACCCTCCGCTGCTCCGGGAAGGTCAGGTGGGTCTGGAAGCCCACGAGATTATAAACGCTGCCCTCGTCGTTGTCCCGCCGGAGCTGGACCACGGCGTAATATCCCTCGCCGGTCTCCGGGTTCCGCAGACCCACGGGCTTCAGGGGCCCATACCGCAGGGTGTCTTCTCCCCGGCGGGCCATGACCTCCACAGGCATGCAGCCCTCGAAAACGCCGGCGTCCTCGAAACCGTGGACCTCCGCCTCCTTGGCGGAGGCAAGCTCCCGGACGAAGGCTTCGTACTCGTCCTTGTCCATGGGGCAGTTGACGTAGTCCGCGGTGCCTTTGTTGTAGCGGGAGCCGAACCAGGCCCGGGACATGTCGATGCTGTCAAAGGCGATGAGGGGTGCGGCGGCGTCGTAGAAATGCAGGAATTCGTCCTCCGGACACAGCGCCGCGATGGACGGGATGAGCCCGTCGCTGGTGAGAGGTCCCGTGGCGACGATGCAGGGTCCCTCCGGGAAAGACGTTACCTCTCCCTCCACTACGGTGATGTTCGGGTGGGAGCGGATGGCGTCGGTAATGGTTCGGGCGAAAGCCTCCCGGTCCACGGCCAGGGCTCCCCCGGCAGGGACGCGGTGGCGCTCCGCGGACATCATCATGAGGCTCCCCAGACGGCGAAGCTCTTCCTTCAGAAGTCCCACGGCGTTGGACAGATCGTCCCCCCGCAGGGAGTTCGAGCACACGAGCTCCGAAAACAGCGGCGAGGTATGGGCCGGGGTCATCTTGACGGGTTTCATCTCGTACAGGGTCACGGCGTGGCCCCGGATGGCGAGCTGCCAGGCCGCCTCGCAGCCGGCAAGCCCCGCGCCGACGACGGATACCGCCGTCATGCCTGGGCCTCTTTCTTGGGACGGCCCCGGCGTGCCTTGGACTTCTCCTCCGTCCCGGCGTCCGCCTTCTTCCGGGGGCGATAGCCCCGCTTATCCTCCGGCACGAACTTTTCGCAGTCGGGATTGATGCAGAAGGGCTTGCGCTGGCCCTTGCCGGAGATTTTGAACATAGTCTTGCCGCAGGCGGGGCAGTTGTCCTTCACCGGCACGTCGAAGGTCCAGAAATCGCAGACCCGGTCCGGGTTTTCCGCCGCGCGCTTCTCGCTCAGCGGGCGGTTTTCGCAGACGTAGTAGGCGTGACCGTTTTTCGAGGTGCGCTTGAGGATGCGTCCGCCGCAGTTGGGGCATTTGCCGGGCATCTCCACCACGATGGGCATGGTAAAGCTGCACTCGGGGTAGCCCGGGCAGGCCAGAAACCGCCCGAAGCGCCCGGATTTATAGACGAGGTTCCGTCCGCAGTTCGGGCAGATCTCGTTCGAGACTTCGTCGGGGACTTTCAGGTGTACGCCCTGGAGGGCCTCCTCGGCGTTTTCGAGGGAGGTCTCAAAGCCGTCGTAGAACCCCCGGAGGATGTGCTTCCAGTCCTCCTTGCCCTCCTCTACCTTATCGAGAGAGTCCTCCATGCGGGCGGTGAATTTCACGTCCACGATGTCGGGGAAGCGCTCCTCCATGAGGCCGTTCACGGTCTCGCCCAGGGGCGTCGGCCGGAGGTATTTCCCCTCCTTCACAACGTACTCGCGGGCGGTGATGGTGCTGATGGTGGGAGCATAGGTGCTGGGCCGTCCGATGCCCTTTTCCTCCATGGCGCGGATGAGGGTCGCCTCGGAATAGCGGGAGGGCGGGGTGGTGAAGTTCTGCTCCCGGTCCAGCTTCTTGAGGGCGACATTCTCCCCCTCCCGCAGCTCCGGCAGCGGCTTTTTGCCCTTGCCGGCGTCGGCCTCGGCGTCCTCCTCGTCGTCCTTGTAGACGGCGGTATAGCCGGGGAAGGCGATCTCGGAGTGGTTCGCGCGGAAGACGTATCCCTCACAGAGGGCGTCCACGGTCACGTTGTCGTAGACGGCGTTCGCCATCTGGCTCGCGGTGAAGCGGCCCCAGATGAGGCGGTAGAGCCGGTACTGCTCGCCGGTAAGGCTCCTGCGGACCCGGTCCGGCGTCATCTCCGGGATAGAGGGACGGATGGCCTCGTGGGCGTCCTGGGCGTTGGAGCCGGTCTTGTAGCGCCGGGGCTTGCCGTAGTAATAGTTGTCGCCGTAATGGGCGCGGATGAAGGTGCCCGCGGCGGCGAGAGCATCCTCCGACAGACGGAGGGAGTCGGTACGCATGTAGGTGATGAGGCCGACGGTGCCTTCGCCCTCGATGTCCACGCCTTCATAGAGCTGCTGGGCGATGCTCATGGTGCGGCGGGGGGTCATGCCGAGACGGCGGGAGGCCTCCTGCTGCAGCGTAGACGTAATGAAGGGAGGCGACGGACTGCGCTGCTTTTTGCCATGCTTCACGGACTGGATGGCAAAGGGCTTTCCCTCCACCGCTTTGCAGACGGCGTCCACCTCGGCCTCGTTGCGAAGCTCCTGCTTTTTCTCCGCCGTGCCGTAAAACGACGTGCGGAAGGTCTCTCCCTTCGCGGCTTCCAGCGTGGCGTGGAGATACCAGTATTCCTCCGGGACGAAGCCCCGGATCTCCCGCTCCCGGTCGATGACCATGCGGGTGGCGACGGACTGCACGCGTCCGGCGGATAGGCCCTTGCGGATCTTTCGCCACAGAAGCGGCGAGAGCTTATAGCCCACGATGCGGTCCAGGACCCGCCGGGCCTGCTGGGCGTCCACCAGGTCCTGGTCTATGGCCCGGGGATGCTGGATGCTGTCCTGCACGACCTTCTTCGTGATCTCGTTGAAGGTGACGCGCTGGGCCTTGTCGTCCGGCAGGTCCAGAAGCTCCTTCAGGTGCCAGGAAATGGCCTCGCCCTCCCGGTCCGGGTCCGTTGCGAGATAGACGTTTTCCGCCTTCTTCGCGGACTTGCGGAGGTCGTCGATCACGTCCTCCCGGCCCTTGACGGGCTGGTAATGGGGCGTGAAGTCGTTTTCGATGTCCACCCCGAGCGTATTGGTGGGCAGGTCCCGCAGATGGCCCATGGAAGCCACCACGCGGTAATCCCCGCCCAGGTATTTTTCGATCGTTCTCGCTTTCGCGGGAGATTCCACGATCACGAGCTCGCTTTTTGCTTTCGCCATATTGCTTCTTCCTTGCTGTTATGATATGCGGGTGTAGCGCCGTCCCGCGCCCTGGGTGACGCGGCCCGTCACCTGCAGCATCGTAAGCGCTGCCAGCGCCTCCGCCGCGGGAAGGCCCGTGGCCTCGATGATCTCGTCCGCGTGCATGGACGGACGATCCATCGCCTCCATCACGCGGCGCTGCGGCTCCGGGAGGTCCTTCCACGGATCCGCCGGGGCAGGCTTCTCCTCCGCCGCTTTGTCCGTGAGGTCAATATAAACTATGTCCTGGGGCTTGTCAATCTCTTTTTTAATAGGTGTGGAGACGAATTCCGTCGGCTCGGGACGAAAAAGGCCTGTGTAATGGGCCAGGATGTCCCCGCCGGAGGCGACGGTATGGGCTCCCAGGTCCACCAGCGAGAGATACCCCTCTCCGCCGGGCGTTCCCACGGCGGAGGGCACGGCGAACACATCTCTCCCCTGCTCCAGCGCAAAATTCACCGTGACCCGGGTGCCGCTTTTTTCCGGCGCTTCCGCCACGGCGACGCCGAGGGCCAGGCCCGAAATGATGCGGTTGCGGAGCCGGAAGTCGGACCGGTACGTCCGGGTGCCGGGACCGTGCTCGCTCACAAGAGCGCCCCGGGTCATAGTCTCCCGGAAGAGCCAGCGGTTTTTCGCTGGATAGACCGTGTCGATGGCGGTGCCCAAAACGCCGACGACGGCGCCGCCCGCCCGCATGGCTGACTCCATGGCAATGCCGTCGCAGCCCTCCGCGAGGCCGGACACGACGATGCCGCCGCCCCGGGCGATGCCTTCCCCCAGCCGGGCCGCCATGGTCTGACCGTAGGGCGAGGCTTTTCGGGTGCCCACAACGGCGACGACGGCCCGCTCATCCACCGCGGGGAGCTTTCCCCAGACATACAGGACCACCGGCGCGTCGGGGATGCGGCGCAGGCGCTCGGGGTATTCGGCGTCATGCAGCGTCAGCATGCGGATGCCGCGGCGTTCGCACTCCGCCATCACCCGCTCCGGTTCCGCCATGCTCTTGTCCATAAGCTTTCCCGCGTCGTGGGCGGTGGCTCCGGCGAACATAAGCTCGTCCCTGCCGGCGAAGAACACCGCCTCGGGGCCGCCCATGGCCGCCGCTAGATGGTTTTTCGCGAGAGGTCCCACCCCGCCGACACAAGAGAGCCACACCCAGAATTTCAGTCTTGCCATGTCAGCGCACCATCTCCCACATCACCACCGACGCCGCAACGCCGGCGTTCAGTGACTCCGCGCAGGGACGCATGGGGATGATGGTCTGTCCGGCGCAAAATGCGAGAAGCTCCTCCGTCAGACCCCGGCCTTCGTTTCCCACCGCCACGGCAAGATTCATCTTGGGAAGCTCCCGGATGTCCACGGCGTTTTCGGTGAGGGCCGCGCCGTAGAGGGGCAGTCCCCCCAGGACGGCGGGAAGCTCCCCCAGGTCCGCCCGGACCACGGGCTGGCGGAAGACAGCCCCCATGGTGGCCCGGACGGTTTTGGGGTTGTAGGGGTCCGCGCAGGCCCCGCAGAGGACCACCAGGTCCATGCCGAAGGCGTCCGCCGCCCGAAGGACCGTGCCCACGTTTCCGGGGTCCTGGACGTTTTCGAGGACGATCACCCGAGACAGCGTCTCCGCCGGAGGGATGGGACGCATCCGCACGGAAAACACGGGACCGGAGCTGTTCTTAAGCGGCGATACCGCCCGCAGAAGCTCCGGCGTGACGAGGCGATAGGCCAGCCCCTCCATCGGTCGGTCGGACAGAACGCACACGATCTCCGCGCCGGAGGCCGCCGCCTCCCGCAGCAGCGTTTCTCCCACGCCGATGAACTCCCCGGTCTCCCTCCGCAGCCCCGCGTCGGACGCCAGGGCACATAGGCGCTTCACCGTCTCATTCTGCCGCGAGCGGATGATCTCCATAGAGCTTCCCTCCTGCCGATATTCTCAACTTGTATTAGGATAAGCACAAATCCCGCCGCCGTCAACCCGTTTTTTCAAAAAACGCGAAACGCCCCGCCCGGAAAGGCCCGGGCGGGGCGCGGAACATGCGGTCAGTACAGCGGGTGTTTCGTGCAGAGCTCGTCCACCGCGGCGAGTATCTCTCCCCGGCTGACGTCGAAATCGAAGACGGCCTTGCGGATGAGCTCTCCCACGATCTTCATCTCCGCCTCCCGGAAGCCCCGGGTCGTGACGGCGGGAGTGCCGACGCGGATGCCGGAGGTCTGGGAGACGGGCCGGGTATCCCCGGGGATGGAGTTTTTGTTCACGGTGATGCGGACCCGGTCCAGCCGATCCTCCAGCTCCCGCCCGGACATATCCAGCTTCCGCAGGTCCAGGAGCATGAGATGGTTGTCCGTGCCGCCGCTGACGAGGTCGATGCCGCCGTCGGACAGGGTATCCGCCAGGGTCTTGGCGTTATTCACGATCTGGGCCTGGTATTCCCGGAACTCGGGACGCATTGCCTCCCCCAGAGCCACGGCCTTCGCCGCGATGATGTGCATGAGCGGACCGCCCTGGGTGCCGGGGAACATGGCCTTGTCGATCTTATTGGCGATCTCTTCGTTGTTCGTGAGGATGATGCCGCCCCGTGGACCGCGCATGGTCTTGTGGGTGGTGGTGGTGACGACATCCGCCCAGGGCACAGGGTTCGGATGCTCTCCCGCCGCCACAAGACCCGCGATATGGGCCATGTCCACCATAAGATACGCGCCGACCTCATGGGCGATTTCGGAAAACTTCTCGAAGTCGATGATCCGGGGATAGGCGGAGGCTCCCGCGATGATCATGCGGGGCCGGTGCTCCATGGCCTTCCGGCGCACGTCGTCGTAGTCGATGAGTCCGGTGTCCGGGTCCACGCCGTAGAACACGGTGTTATAGAGCTTTCCGGAGAAGCTCGCCTTGCTGCCGTGGGTAAGGTGTCCGCCGGTGGAGAGATCCATGCCGAGGACGGTGTCTCCCGGCTGGCACAAGGCAAGATACACGCAGAAATTCGCCTGGGAGCCGCTGTGGGCCTGAACGTTGGCAAACCCCGCGGAGAAGATCGTCTTGGCCCGCTCGATGCACAGCCGTTCGGCGATGTCCACGAATTCGCAGCCGCCGTAGTACCGATGCCCGGGATAGCCCTCGGCGTATTTGTTCGTGAGAACGCTGCCCATGGCCGCCATGACCGCGGGACTGACGATGTTCTCCGAGGCGATGAGCTCCAGGTTCTGCTGCTGCCGCCGGAGCTCCAGGGACAGGACCCGGGCGATCTCCGGGTCCTGCTGTTCGAGGTTGCGGATGTTTTCGGTGAGCATGGGGATCCTCCTTTTAGCGTATCTCGGCGTCGAAGGCCGGTCCGGTCTGCAGCGTGTCGGTCAGGACGTGGGTCAGGCGTCCGTCCTCCACGCAGAGCTCCACGAGCTTCGAGCCTCCGACCCATATCTGATCCCCCACCGTCCAGGGACTGGGAGAATCCTCTGCGGACACGACGATCTCGAACACCCCCGCCTGCCCCGCGCGGTAGATGCCCCAGACCACGCCATCCCCGTCGGTATAGGTGATGCCGTAGCCGTCCACCACCTTCCAGAGGAAGTCCGCAGGATCGGTGATCTCGTCCGCCGGCACCGCCCGGAGATCATGGGCGATGGCACAGCCGTCGATGACGATCATGCTGGTCTCCTGGGCGGAGCTTTGGAGCGGGGTGATCCACTCCGCGGTGTCCCCCAGGTACTTGGGGTCGTACACCGTGTCAAAGGACAGGGTATACACCGCGCCCAGGTCCTGGTCGATCCATAGCATCGCGCCGTAACTGCCGCGGCAAAACTCCATGAATCCCGGGCAGCGTCCGCCAATGACAGTCTCCTTTGTCTGGGTGGTCATGCCGGTGAAGTACACCCCGGAGAGGGCGGTCAGCGCCTCGCTGGTCAGGGCCGTCGTATCGTCCAGGGGGCTGATGCGCTCCGTGACCTCCACCCCCATCCAGGTCCAGGCGGCCTGGGCCATGGCGGGCATATAGCTCAGGGAGACCTCCACCCCGTCGGGCACGACGAGGGAAAAGCCCGTGGCCGCTTCGATTTCCTCCAGGGTTCCCGTTTTCCAGGGGTTCGCCTGCCCCACCATGGCCTGGGCCGGCGCGGACAGGCTCGCCGCGAGGCAGACGAGAAGCAGAAGACAGATGATCTTCGATATTGTTTTCATGGCTTGATCCTCCGAAACACGGTCGCCGCCGGGGCGATCCGTTGTATTGTATTCTATTGTACCTCCCCCGGGGACGCCCTGTCAAACCGAGAGTTTTTCCTTCCGGGCAAATCGCGAAAATTTTTTCAAAAAGGGGTTGACATGTAAGTTAGTATGTGCTAATATTCAATCAGTTAGTAATAACTAATCTGTTGGGGCGTTGCGGTTAGCCCTGACATTGCACGGCTAGGGCCACAGGGAGATCGCCCCCTCGGGCATCGGGTGCGATCGGTCCGTGTCGGTGCATGCATCACCTCCATGCTCCTAAAAATGCAGACATTTATGACACACCTTACACACAATCTATCTCCTATCTCTGAACCGCACACAAGGATACCAGCCGTCGGATCTCCGGCGGCTGGTATCCTTATGACTGCATTTTTCGTTTTTTCAATCCATCCGAAAAGGAGTGCGAGCTAGACACAGCCACCGGAGCCTCCGATGGCTGTGTCTTTTTTGTTGTCTTAAGCCAGAAGCCCTTCCAGACCGCCCTTGCGGAAGATGGAGCGAAACAGCGCGACAATCTTCTGGAGGAGGTCCTGGAGCCGGTCGCCCAGGGTTTCCAGGCTGTCCCGGACCTCCTCCACCGCCAGGACGCTCCCACGCATCTGCTCCAGCTTTACCTGGAGCTCGGCGGTGGCGAAGGGCTCGAAGGAGCGGATTATGCGGACGATGGCGTCCAGCTCGGCATCGGTGAAGGAATATCCGTAGGCGGCAGCCAGGGCAGTGATCTGGGCCCGGAGCTGCTCGTCCGTCATAAGCTGCGTCATATCCAGCAGGGTGCGGAGCTCGGCGGCGATGGCCTCCGTGTCCATGTCCGCCAACAGCGCGGAGACATCCGTTTCCGTCTCGATGCCCGCCGCCTCAAAAAGGATGTCGGTGACGACCGCAATGCCGGAAAACTCGCCAAAGGGTTCGCCGCTGGACATGGCGTTCATGTCGGCGGAGGGCTCGCCGCTGGCAAAAGCCGGCGCAAACAGCATCACGAACACGACGAGAAAAACAGCCGAAAACGAGAGAATGGATTCAACCTTTGTCATGATATATTACCTCCGAAAAAAACGTTTGTTTGCCTTGCTGCTACTATCTTCGCCGGCAAGTCCATTTTTTCGGGGGTCCATCACGCAGGTTACAAATTATTCACAAGTCCTCCGTCCAAGGCCTCGATGATCAGGCCAGGGCCGCTCCCAGCGCTTTGCAGGCTGCCAAGGCATCTTCATCGGGAGCATCGGCGCAGATCACGCTCTCAGCAGCCAAGGAAATGCCCGCGGCTTTGCAATCAGCCTCCCAGGTGCGCATCCACTCGCCGCCGCCCCAGCCATAGGAGCCGAACAGCGCGACAGCTTTGCCCGCGAGAGAGCCCTTCACGGCGTCGAACATGGGCTGGAATTCGTCCTCCTCCAGCACCTCCGCGCCCATAGCCGGGCATCCCAGCGCAACGGAATCAAATTCCGCCGCCTTACCCGCGCTGAAATCGGAAGGTCCGAAGACTGCGACTTCCGCGCCGGCCTCCTTTGCGCCGGCCTCTACCGCCGACGCCATGGCCTCGGTGTTTCCGGTGCCGCTCCAAAATACAATTGCCAGTTTTTTCATTGCATGGTCCATCCTTTCGTGAATTATTATGTATGTCTGACCCCGGGATGATTCGTTCCCACGATCGAAATGTCCAAACGCCGGTCTTGGTCCCGGCCAGCGTCGGCGCGCAGTATTTGGCGATATACTGATCAGACATGATCCGCCTTCTTAGTTAGCAATTACTAACTATATGGTAAGTATAACATTAGCTTCATGAAATTGTCAAGTGCAATCTCGTCTTCCTCCCATAAAAACACCCTTCCTTCCGCTTCTTGAAAAATCAGCGTCAGAAAGGGTTTATTATGATCTAGTAAGCAATTAGTAAAGAAAAGCCTTGAAACTCAGTCGTTTCAAGGCTTTTGGTGCGCGAGGCGGGACTTGAATTAAATTTTCCTCTATCTTTGTGGTTTTTATCCGTCTATTATATTCAATCAGTCACTATTTATTGTTTGGAATATGTTGATTTCATGCCAATCCGTCCATTTGTTCTAAGCCCTAAAAACCTCTAAAGGGTCAAAAGTATGGGTCATTTCCTGACCCGATCAAGATTGGAGAAAACTTATGAAATCAATTTTTGAATCCATGGGCGGCACTTACACACAGGCAGGTGATTACCTGATCCCCAACATCGAACTGCCGCCGTCCCCGTCCATCGGTCGGTGGGGGCGTCAGTACCGAAGATATTTGAAGGAATACCATGAGGCATATTACCAGAGGCTGCTCCTGACCAGTCAACTGAACGAGCATCTTGAGAAAATCGACGCGCGCGCCGAGGAGATGTCCGAGCGGCTGATGACTCAAATGGCTGCTATGCGCGGCATCAATGAACAACTCAAGGCCGAAGACCCCATGCGCTGGGTCGGCGAGATGAACAACATCCGCGCCGCCGTGGAGGAGATCATTTTCGCGGAGGTGATCTACGCATGAAAGGCTATGACGTAATTGCCGAGCTGTACTATGGCAATATCAACCCAAACGAAAGGGGCTATCATGAGGATACCATGTTCGCCACCGCCATGGATGCGTTCGCCACTCATGAGGCCTGGTTCAAGGCTCATTTGACGAACGAAGCCAAAACCCGCTTTGAGGAACTCATGCAGTGCCAGAGCACCATCAACGACACAGTCTCCCTCGAGAACTTCCGCACCGGCTTTCAGTTGGGTGTCATGCTCATGATGGACGCCGTGGGCGAGAACAGAAGAATCTTCTACGACCTATTATCAAAGGGCTGTCTCCATGTGAGGCAGCCCTATTTTTATGAATCGAACAATACCTGTTTGAGTTCTTTATGCAGCATCGGAATATCAGCGGAAACCGTATCCCACACGATTTGCATATTGACGCCAGAGTATCCATGGACGATCCGGTTGCGCATACCATAGATTTGCTGCCAGGGGATCGTGGTGATCTCTTTCTTTGCCGCGTCGTCCAGCGACTGCTTGGCAAGCTCGCCGAGCTGCATAAGATTAAAGACCGTGGCCTCGACCCGCATAGAATTTGACTCAAAGTCCTCTCGGGAGTGACAATTGCCGCAGTATTCAAGGATTGCACCAGTGTGCTGAAGCATTTTTCTCAGCACTGCTCTATTCTTACTATCCAAAAATCCGCACCCCGCTTCTCCGTATCTCACGGTCGATCTCTGAATCTTTTTCTATCTGTGTCACGTCGATCATGTCGACGGGAACAGTCAGCGCAGAGGAAACGCCTTCCAGCAGACCAAAGAACGCCAAACCGCGCAGACCGCTGTCCACAAGAAGATCGACGTCACTGCGTGTGCTTGCCTTCCCCTTCGCATAAGAGCCGAACAAAACCGCGCTTCGCACACCATACTGCTCAAACACCGGGCGAAGCGTATTCTGCAATTCGTTCACGGAGTAGATGGCATCCATTGTATCGCCTCCTCTGTGGTTATTCTACCTCATTGCGGTGAGTTTTACAAGGCTGAATGGATTCAGTCATTCAATACAAAGAGTTGCTCATGGATCGGCTTAGTCATTCTCAAATAACTGATACCTGCAGCAGCCATCAAGTACGATCATAGCACCTTTTGTTTTGGAGACGCTCCAAAAGGTCAAATCGGAACAGGATCGATGGAAGATCGAGGCAAAGGACAGCTGGGAAGACGAGCTTGGCCTGGTCTTTACGAACGAGCTTGGTCACCCGCTTTCCTCGCAGACCGCTTATCTCAACTATAAGAGAATCGTGACATATCTCGGATATCCGTCTGCCCGTGTTCACGATTTAAGGCACACCTTTGCCACGATGTCGCTCCAGAACGGAGTAAACATCAAGATTGTGCAGGAACAGCTTGGCCACTATTCCGCTGCTTTCACCATGGATGTGTACACATATGCGACGGTCAAGGCGCAGACAGAGAGCGCTGCATTATTACAGACCGTAATCAATACGATGGTGTAGCGAAAATCCTCAAAAATCAGATAAAGGCAAAACTTCTCTGATTTTGGGCATAAAGAAAACCCCGAATCCCGCTTGCACCAACGGATTCGAGGTTTTCGGAAAGTGGTGCGCGAGGCGGGACTTGAACCCGCACGTCCGGAGTGGACACCAGAACCTGAATCTGGCGAGTCTGCCAATTCCACCACTCGCGCATGGATCGGGCGCTGATCTCCCAGCGCCCGATAATAATACCATAGGGTCCGAAAAAAGTCAACAGATTTCTTTCGGCTTTTTTCTGGGGTGTTTTTCGTCAGTCCTGGGGAAGCTGGGGACCGGCGGCGACCAGCTCCTTGCCTCCCTCAATGCCCTCGTACTTGCCGAAGTTGCGGATGAACCGTCCGGCCAGGTCCTTGGCCTTGGCCTCCCACTGGTCAGGATCGGCGTAGGTGTCCCGCGGGTCCAGAATCTCCGTGGCAACGCCCTCCAGGACCGTGGGGACCTCAAAGTTGAAATACGGAATCTTCTTGGTGGGGGCGTTGTTGATGGCGCCGCCCAGGATCGCGTCGATGATGCCGCGGGTGTCCTTGATGGAGATGCGCTTGCCGGTGCCGTTCCAGCCGGTGTTCACAAGATACGCCTTCGCACCGCTCATTTCCATCTTCCGCACCAGCTCATAGGCATACTTCGTGGGAGGCAGCTCCAAAAACGCCTGACCGAAGCAGGCGGAGAAGGTGGGCGTTGGCTCCGTGATGCCCCGCTCCGTGCCGGCGAGCTTTGCCGTAAAGCCGGAAAGGAAGTAGTACTTGGTCTGCTCCGGGGTCAGAATGGAGACGGGAGGCAGCACGCCGAAAGCGTCCGCCGACAGGAAGATGACGTTCTTCGCCGCCGGAGCCGCGGAGACGGGACGGACGATGTTCTTGATGTGGTCGATGGGATAGGACACGCGGGTGTTTTCCGTGACGCTCTTGTCGGTGAAATCGATCTTCCCGGCCTCATCCACGGTGACATTCTCCAGCAGAGCGTCGCGGCGGATGGCGTTATAGATGTCCGGCTCGGCATCCTTGTCGAGGTTTATGACCTTGGCGTAGCATCCGCCCTCCAGGTTGAAAACGCCGTGGTCGTCCCAGCCGTGTTCGTCGTCGCCGATCAAAAGGCGCTTCGGGTCCGTGGAGAGGGTGGTCTTGCCGGTGCCGGAGAGGCCGAAGAAGATGGCGGTGTTCTCGCCGTTCATATCGGTGTTGGC
>CAYNZM010000019.1:0-24656 GCA_964401725.1 uncultured Oscillospiraceae bacterium | reverse complement strand
CAGCTCATGGGCGCGCTCGGCGCCGCGGAATTCGCCCGCCAGAAGGGCCTTGCCAAAGCCTGAGCATCGGAAAGGAGCTTTCGCCATGAAACAACTCTTCAAGATCCTGTGGAAGATCGTGAAGATCCTCGCGGTGGTCGTGGGCATTCTGTATGTGGTTTACCAATGGAACCTGGACCAGAAGCTCCTGGGCTGGGCCTATGTCCAGGTGAACAGGATCTTTGACCGCAAGAAACAGGATATCAAATTCTAAGCTATGGAGCTTTATAATCCCATTATTGAGCAGGCGGAAAGGCTGGGCGGACCTTCCGCCCCCCGCCGCTATGCGTATGATCCGCAGAAGGCATGGCCGGATACGGGGGAGTTTGAGCTCGTCATGCTGCGGGACGCTGCCTATGAATTGGGCGGCGGAAACCGAAACGCCGTGAATTTCACCTGCGTCACCACCAGTCCCCGGCTGATCGACCGGGACGAGATCCTGGTCTACGGCCCCGATCTCGGCCAGATCCGCGGCGATGCCGACTACGCCAGGATCACCCTGCTGCGCGTTGGAGATATCGAAAGCGACGACGAAACCGACACGGAGCAGGCCTTTCGGGCCATTCAGGACATGGATTTCGTGAAGTACCACGTTTTCCCCAAGGGCTACATGATCCGCACAAGCTCCGAGAGCAGCCGCGAGCAGGTCCGCATCAGCAAGGAAGCCATGAAGAACGGCATCAGCTTCGAGCGCATCGGTGCGGATTTCATCCGGCAGTATAAGAAGAACATCAACATCCTGAACGTGAAGATGCTCTTCATCACGGCCCCGGACGCGGACTACGCAGGTGCGAAGAAGCTTGCCAAAAACGTAAAGGACATCACCATGTCCCTCACAAAGATCCTGGAGGGCATGCCCACGGACTGCGGCTCCTGCCAGCTGAAGCCCATCTGCGACGAAGTGGAGGGCATGAAGGAGCTCCACTTCGGCAAGGAAAAGCACGCCGCGGAATGAAACCGATATGCAAAGGCGCCCGCCGTCCGGCGGGCGCTGCTGTTTATAGGTATTCATGCGGCATTATCCCCACAGGCGTAAGCGCTCAACAACCACCCGCCTACCCAAAGCAACCAAGATGTGAGAGAATATCCGAAGGACTCGAAAAACTGCAGGTGAGTTTTTTGAGAAAACTGGATACGGTGGGATAGAGATGGCAGATGTATTGGCAGTGCGGGATGAGTTGCGGCTGCAGAATTGGATGGTGATCATCCGGGAGTGCCAGGAGAGCGGCTTACCGGAAGTAAAAACACATCCTTACCGAATTAGTCGTTATTTGATTACGTGGCGAGTCAATGGTATCACAAATCGCTGGAAGGTGCAATTACCTTCTGCATGTCAGGCACAAAAAAAGACACTACCACATTTCGTGATAGTGCCTCTTTGATTGTATTAACTTATGGCGTTTTGGGTGAGCAAAAGGTGTAGTTTGAAAATGCTGACCTTCAAAAATCCACTGATTTCAAGGCATTACGCCTATTCATCAGTACATGCCGCCCATGTCGGGGTTCGGGGCAACGGGGGCGGGGGGCTCCTTGATGTCGGTCACAAGGCTCTCGGTGGTGAGTACCATGGAAGCAACGGAGGCGGCGTTTTCGAGGGCGCTGCGGCAGACCTTGGTCGGGTCGATGATTCCGGCGGCGATCATATCGCAGAACTCCTCCTTCGCGGCGTCGAAGCCGAAGCTGGGCACGTCCGCGGAGACGACCTTGTCGAGGATGACGGCGCCCTGCAGGCCGGCGTTCGCGGCGATCTGCATGATGGGAGCCTCCAGAGCCTTCGCCACGGCACAGGCGCCGGTCTTCTCGTCGCCCTCCAGAGCCTCCGCGATCTTCGCGGCGGCCTTGGAGCCGAGGACATACGCGCTGCCGCCGCCGGCGACGACGCCTTCCTCCACCGCGGCGCGGGTGGCGTTCAGAGCGTCCTCGATGCGGAGCTTCTTCTCCTTCATCTCGGTCTCGGTGGCGGCGCCGACCTTGATGACGGCCACGCCGCCGGCGAGCTTCGCCAGACGCTCGGTGAGCTTTTCCTTGTCATACTCGCTCTCGGTGACCTCGGCCTGGGCGGTGATCTGCTTGACCCGGTCCGCAATGGCGGAGGCGTCGCCCGCGCCGTCCACGATGATGGTGTTCTCCTTGGAGACCTTCACCTGGCGGGCGGAACCGAGCATGTCAACGGTGGCGTCGCGCAGCTCCATGCCGATGTCGGAGGAGATGACCTGGCCGCCGGTGAGGATGGCGATGTCCTGGAGCATATCCTTGCGGCGGTCGCCGAAGCCGGGAGCCTTGACGCAGACGCAGGTGAAGGTGCCGCGGATGCGGTTCAGGACGATGGTCGCGAGGGCCTCGCCCTCCACGTCCTCCGCAATGATGAGCATCTTCCGTCCGGCCTGCACCACCTGCTCCATGACGGGCAGGATGTCCTGGATGTTGGAAATCTTCTTGTCGGTGATAAAGATCATCGGGTCGTCCAGCACGGCTTCCATCTTCTCGGTGTCGGTGACCATGTAGGGATTCAGATAGCCGCGGTCGAACTGCATGCCCTCAACGACCTCGGAGTAGGTCTCCACGGTCTTGGACTCCTCCACGGTGATGACGCCGTTCTGACCGACCTTTTCCATCGCCTCCGCGATGAGCTGACCGATCTGCTCTTCGCCGCTGGAGACCGCGCCGACGCGGGCGATGTCGCCGGAGCCGGAGACGGGCTGGGAGTTCTGCTTGATGGCCTCCACGGCGGCGTCGGCCGCCTTCGCGATGCCGCGCTTCATGACCATGGGGTTCGCGCCGGCGGCGAGGTTCTTGAGGCCCTCGCGGATGATGGCCTGGGCCAGGATGGTGGCGGAGGTGGTGCCGTCGCCGGCGACGTCGTTCGTCTTCGTGGAGACTTCCTTGATCATCTGTGCGCCCATGTTCTCGAACGGATCGTCCAGCTCGATCTCCTTCGCGATGGTGACGCCGTCGTTCGTGATGAGGGGCGCGCCGAACTTCTTGTCGAGGACCACGTTGCGGCCCTTGGGACCCACGGTGATCTTGACGGTGTCCGCCAGCTTATCGACGCCGCGCTGCAGGGCTGCGCGGGCTTCTTCTCCGTAAATGATCTGCTTTGCCATGATAAATTACCCTCCTGATTACTCGATGACGGCGAGGATGTCGCCCTGACGGACGATGGTGTATTCCTCGTCCTCCACCTTCACGGTGGTGCCGGTGTACTTGCCGGTGAGGATGCGGTCGCCGGCCTTGACTTCCATTTTGATCTCGTTGCCGTCCACGACGCCGCCGGGACCCACCGCGACGACCTCATAGACTTCCGGCTTCTCCTGGGCCGCGGGAGCCAGCAGGATGCCGCTCTTGGTCTTTTCCTCCGCCTCGAGGCGCTTCAGGACGACCTTATCAGCCAAAGGCTTCAGTTTCATGGTATGTGACCTCCTGTCTTATACGAAATTTGTATCAACAAATTGTTGTGTGTTAGCACTCTTTTGTGCTGAGTGCTAACACACATATAATACCCCAGACAGCCATTTTCTTCAACTGGCATTCTGCACAAAGAACGCCGAGAAATTTAGGAAAAATACATATACAAATTGCATTGGAGCATGCCGTTATAGAGCTTGCGCTTTTTGTCGGCGTTCCGGCCGAAAAACCGCTCGAATTCCGGGTCGGAGCAGATGACGAAGCGTTTCCAGTCCGGGAGGCGATTTTGTCCGAAAGCGCGGTACAGGTCCCGGGCCTCGTCCCGCTCCAGCATGCGCTCGCCGTAGGGCGGGTTGCAGACGACGACACCCTTCTCGGCGGGGGCATCGGCTCTCCGGGCGTCGGTAACGGCGAAGGTGATGTCCCTCTCCACCCCGGCGCGGCGGGCGTTTTCCCGGCCGAGGGCCACGGCCCTGGGGTCACTGTCCGAGGCGAAGATGTGGTATTTGCCATGGTATTCGAGGCTCACGGCCTCGTCCCCGGCCTCCTGCCAGAGCGCCGCGGGCATCCCGCGCCATTTCTGCGCGGAGAACTCCCGCCGCAGGCCCGGGGCGCGGTTCCGGGCGATGAGGGCTGCCTCGATGGGGATGGTGCCGCTGCCGCAGAAGGGGTCCCAGAAGGCGTCCCGCCCTCGATACCGGGCAAAGCCCACCAGCGCGGCGGCAAGCGTCTCCCGCAGAGGTGCGGCCACGTGACCGGGGCGGTATCCCCGCTTGAACAGGGGCGTTCCCGTCGTATCCAGGAATATCTCCGCCCGGTCTTTGATGATGGAAAACTGGAGCTGGTAAAGCTCGCCTGTCTCCGGCAGCCACGATGCGCCATAGGCCGTGCCGAGCTTTGCCGCAGCGGCCTTTTTGATGATGCGCTGGCAGTCCGGCACGGAGTGGAGGGCGGAGTTCAGGCAGTAGCCCTTCACGGGGAACCGTCCGTCCGCGGGGATGAGGTCCTGGAGCGGCAGGGCCCGGACGCCCTCGAAGAGCTCGTCGAAGGTATGCGCCGGAAAGCTGCCCAAAACCAGCAGCACCCGCTCCCCGGTGCGGAGCCGGATGTTCGCCTTCGCGCAGGAGCGGGCATCTCCGGAAAAGCGCACGCGGCCGTTCTCCGCCCGGACGTTTTCGATGCCCATGCGCCGCAGCTCCTCTGCGGCGGGACCTTCCAGGCCGAACAGGCAGGGGACGACGAACTCACTCATGGTCCTTCCCTCCGTTTCGCAGGTCGATGACGCGCACCTCCGGGTCCCCGGCAAAAAACGCCGCCTCACGGTCATGGCAGGTAAACAGCAGGATCTGACGCTTCCGGGAAAGCCGCTTCAGAAGCCGCAGCGCCGCCTCCATGCGCTCCGTGTCGAAGGCGGTCAGGGCGTCGTCCAGCACCAGGGGACAGGGATCGCCCTCCGGCAGGGCCAGGTCGCACACCGCGAGGCGCAGGGCGAGATAGAGCTGATCCTTCGCTCCGGCGGAGAGATAGTCCAGCTCCCGGCCCATGTCGTCCCCGGTCCGACGGGCATTGGCGGTCAGGTCCCGGGCCAGCGTGATCTCGTCGTAACGTCCGTCGGTGAGCTCGGAGAAATACTCCGCCGCCCGCCGGGCTAGGACGGGGGAGAGCCGCTGCTGCAGCTCCGCGTCCGCGTCGGCCAGGGTATCCAGCGCCAGCTCCAAGGCGTCCTCCTGCCGGGTCAGCTCCCCAAGACGTCGCTGGTTTTCAAGAAGCTCGCTCTCGAGAGCCACCGGGTCCCCCAGGGCCCGGGCCCGGCCCTCGGCCATGGCGCGGCGCTCCCGAGCTTCCTGCAGGCGTCGGCGCAGGGCATCGAGCTCCCGGGACAGCCGCGCGGCTTCGTTGTTTCCGGCGGCAAAATCCAGCGCGCCCATGGCCTGTTCCTCCGCCGTGCGCTGCCGGGCTTTTTTTTGTTCCAGGGCCGCTTCGGCTTCCTCCAGACACAGTTTCGCCCGCTCCCGCTCCCGCCACAGGGCGAGGTACTCGGTGAGGAGACCATCGATCTCCTCCGGCTCCTTCACGCCGTAGGCGGTTAGGATGCGGTCCCGGTCCGCCAGGGTGACGGCTTTTGTCTTCTGCAGGCCGTGCAGCCGGGTATACATTACCACGAACAGCAGGACGAACACGCATCCCACCCCGGCGCAGAGCAACTTCCAGGGCGTGATCACCGCCAGCAGGAATGCCAGCGCCGCGAGAGCCAGCGGGATGTACGCCAGCTTCACGGGCGGCAGCTTTTCCGCCAGACGCCGGAGTTCTTCCGCGGCGTGCTGATCTTCCGCCGAGCGGGAGGATGCCTCCTCCGGGCCCATGGGTCCGAAGGGGTTGGCGTCCAGGTTTCTTTTCGCCCGGTCGAAGGCGGCTGCGGCCTCGGCCCTGTCCTCCTCCGCCGCCTGGACCTCCCGGCGCACCGCGCCGAGGTCCGCCAGGGACTGTTTTCTCTGCCGGGCCCGGGCCTCCGCGATGGCGGTCTCCGTCCCGGCGCAGCGGGCTTCCAGCGCGGTGATCTCCTCCTCCGCGCCGGCGGCGTTCCGGCGGTCCGAGGCCATGGCGTCCAGGGTCCGGCGGGTGTCCTCCATGGCGGCGGTCAGCGTCGGGATCGCGCCTCGCGTCCCGCTCTTCCGGTGCCGCTGCCAGGTCTTCAGGCGGGCTTCCGCCTCGGAAAAGGAGGTCTCCTCGTCCCCGGCGGATACGATGGCCCGGATGCGGCGTTCCAGCTCCGGGTCGTCCGTCACCGCCATACCCGCCTGCCGGATGAATACGCTCCGCTCGAACAAGGCCGGAGGCATGCCCGTGAGAGTTTCTCCGGCGTCCGTTCCCGTGAGGCCGGAGACGGGGTTTTCCGTGCCGGAGTATACGGCGGAAAAGGCCTGCATCGGGCGGTCGTCCCGCTCCGTGCGGCGGCGGATGGTCACATCTCCGGCGGGGGTGGCGAGGTCTATGCTCCCCTCCATGGAGGCGCCGCTCCAGGGACGGTATTTGGTCTTATCGGGCTTCTGACCCTGCTTGGCCCGCTGGGAGGTGCTCACGCCGTACAGCATCACCCGCAGGAAGGCGCACCAGGTGGACTTTCCGCTCTCGTTGGGAGCGGTCAGGATGTTCAGCCCGTCGGACAGGCTCAGGGACCCGTCCAGCGCTCCGAAGCGAGCGCGCATGGTTTTTATCTTCATCGTTCTCTCTGTATCCTTATGCCAGGGGCGGTTCGTCCCCGTTTTCCAGCGCCGCCAGGCCGTACCGCGCCGCAAGCTGGATGCGCTCGCGCTCCGATTCGTCCGCGTCCTGCATCCGCCGCCACAGCCGCATCAGAAACAGCCCTCGAAGGCTGTCCTCGTGCCGCAGGGACCATATCTCCCGGCGGGGCGTGGTGCGGTCCTGCAGGTCCAGGGCAAAGCACCGACCCTCCAGCGTCCGCTGCAGGGCGGTCCGGTCCGGCGGGATGTCCGTCTGCCCCGTGAGGACGAGGCGGACGATGTCCTCCGCGTTTTCCGGCGGGAGAGCCGCCTCCGCCGCGGCAAGGGGATCGGCGTCCGTCACGTCCGCCGTAACGATCTCGTATTTTCGGGCCGCCATGGGCAGGAATTCCTGCTCGCAGCGGCCGGCGTCCAGTTCGATGAGATACACGCCCTTTTCGCCGGTCTCGTCAAAGCCCCGGCCCTCCGGGCAGCCCGGCCAGGCGTAAAACGTATCCCCCGCCCGACGCAGACCGCTGGCGGCGTGGATGTGGCCCAGGGCGACGTAGTCCATGCCGCTGCGGCGCAGCTCGTCCTCCGTGATGGCTCCGTACCGCGACCCGGGAACGCCCACCTCCCCGTGGACCACGAGGACATCCAGCAGATCTCCGTCCTTTGCCGCCTCGAAGCCCGCGAGGGGCGGGGTGCGGCCCGGTCCCGTGAAGGCCGTTCCCCACACCCGGACGCCCAGCGCCGGCAGGGAAACGCACTCGATGGCCTCTGTGGTAAAAAGATGCACGTTTTCGGGCAGCTCCAGCCCCGCCCAGGCCGACCGGGGACTGTAATAGTCGTGGTTTCCCGGAGCGATGAACACGGGGATCGCCATGTCCCCCAGGGCCTTCACCAGCACCCGCCCGGTGTCGGAGAAGATGTCCTCCGCGTCGAAGAGGTCCCCGGCGAACAGGGCGATGTCCGCCCGATGCACCCGGGCGGCGTCGGCGACGCGGGTAAGGAGCGATCGCTGTTCCGCGCGGCGCTGGATGGCTTTCTCGCGGGTGAGGGCCTGGAAGGGGGAGTCCAGGTGCAGGTCCGCGGCGTGAAGAATTCGTATCATTCGATCCGAAGGGCCTCCGCCCGTACACAGGAGCCGGTCTCCGTGTCGATGTCAAAGAGGCAGCACTCCATCTTCGCGGGACCGGAGCCGGACTTATACCGCCGGGGCGGGTCCCCCAGGAACTTGTTAATGGACTGATCCACGTCGATGCCCAGGACGCTGCGTGCCGCGCCGGTCATGCCGAGATCGCTTATGTACCCCGTGCCGCCCGGGAGGATCGCGGCGTCGGAGGTCTGGACGTGGGTGTGGGTCCCCCAGACCGCGCTGACCCGCCCGTCCAGAAAATAGCCCATGGCGAGACGTTCGCTCGTGGCCTCGGCGTGCATGTCCACGAGGATCATTTTCGGCAGGGGATCCAGCTCCTGCAGGAGACGGTCCACCTCCACGAAGGGGTTGTCCGTGTTGGGGTCCAGGGTGAACTTGCCCAGGGCATTCACGACGCAGATGTCCCCAAAGGCGGTGTGATACACGCCGAAGCCCCGACCGGGACACTGGGGGGCGTAGTTGATGGGCCGGAGGATGCGGACCTTGTCCGCCAGGTACGGCTGCAGCTCCCAGCGGACCCAGGTGTGGTTTCCGAGGGTGATGACGTCCGCGCCGGCGTTGAAGATGCGGTCGCACTGCTCCGGCGTCACGCCGACGACGTTCGCGTTTTCGCCGTTCACGACGGTGAAGGCCACGCCGTATTGCTTTTGGATGGCCTTGAGCTTTTTTTCGAGAAAGGTCAGGCCGGGAACGCCGCAGACGTCGCCGACGGCCAGGATGGTGATGATCATGGCGGTCACCTCAAAAAATTTGTTCCCCATAAATATAACACGGATCGGGCGGAAATACTAGGGAGGAAAGAGGGGTAAAGAATGAATAAAATGTCGTTTGTCAAGGGCATGGGCGCCGGGATGATCGTCGGCGCGGCGGTCGGCATGGCCGTCATGCCGAAGAAAACCAAGTCCGGCACCGTCGGCAAGGCCATCCGCTCCATCGGGGACGTGGTGGAGAACGTGGCGGCGACCCTCGGCTTCTGAGCCGGACGCAGCAGACCCCGCAGCTTCCATGGGAGCCGCGGGGTTTTTCTGTCTTGCGGATTGCTCTCACCGATGATATAATGCAAGCGCGACACAAATGAATACTTATCTGTGCAGGTGTGCATTTTACCTATCGGTAAAAATGCAGGCCTTACAATGCGTACCTGTACGGATTGTTCATTTGTGTCGCAGCAAACGGAGCCTGCGTTTTTCGTGCGCGGCTTCGGCTGCGCACTTTTTGCTTTCGGGAGGACTTTCCATGCGGAATGGGAAACGATTTATGTCTCTGCTGCTGGCGGCTGTTCTGTTCCTTGGCGTGATGCCCGGCGGCGTCTTGGCGAGCGAGGAGATCGCGGAGGCCCTGCCGGAGGAAGGTGCGGCGGAGGCGGACAGAGCCGAAGAGGTCCCCCTGCCCGTAGAACTGCCCGAGGAAGCAGTCGAGGCCCTGCCGGAGGAGACCGACGAGGCTGTCGTCGAGATCGAGGAAGCTGCGAATGCCGGGGTGCTGGCCTCAGGCGTCTGCGGCGCAAATCTTACATGGTCGCTGTCGGACGGTGGTGTGATGCGCATTTCCGGCACGGGTGCGATGACCTATTATTCCGATGCCTATAAAATCCCCTGGTTCAGTTATACCGGGCTTATAAAAAGCGTTGTTGTAGAAGACGGAGTTACGGCGCTCGGACGATATGTGTTCAGGGACTGTATCAATCTCACAGAGGCCTCGCTGCCGGATTCTCTGACCAGCATCGGAATATACGCCTTTGCCAATTGCCCGAATCTTTTGGAGGTCAATCTTCCGGAAAGCTTGGTCAGTATCGGACAAGAGGCGTTTTCTGGATGCAGCAGCCTAACATCAATTACGATTCCATGCCCGACGGGTCGGTGGGCATTTACAAACTGCACAGACCTGAAAACAGCGATTATTTTGGACGGCTCCACATTCCTCGAAGAGGGCGTGTTTTCCGGCTGCACCAGTCTGGAGGAAGTGTCGATCCCTTCCAGCGTTACAGAGATTCGTAAGACTGTGTTCAGTGGCTGCACCAGTCTGGAAAAGATTGAAATACCAAACAGCGTACGGGGATTTGGATGGGGTGCCTTTAGCAGAAGCGGAATCACCGGCATTACTATTCCGGTAGGCGTCACTTGGATAGCGTCCTGGATGTTTAACGAATGTCAAAATCTACGAATCATTACTCTCCCGGAAAGCGTTTCCAAAATCGATGAAAGAGCCTTTTACGCCTGTCATAATCTGTCCCATGTGTACTACGCGGGAGACAGGGAACGGTGGGATGCTATTGAGATTATTGACACATGGAATGGGAACCAGCCTTCTTACTACGGATACAAGGAGAGCTTCAATCAGCCCATCTATAATGCCGATCTTCACTGTAACTCTGCCGGCCCGGAGCCGTTTACCCGCGTCATTTACAGTTCGGGGGACACCGGGATCGACCGCTATTTCAAATTCCGTGAAAACGAAGAAGTCGAGGACCTTGTCCTCTCCACGGCAGCCACGGAGTATAATCCCCGACTGGCGCACATGCTGTGCGTCATGGCTCGCGCCGCATACGATCAGCCGCTTGTAAGGTCAAATCTGGAAGAAATGGGATTCTTCGTTGAGAACGAGCTGATTTCCGGTACGGACTATTATGAAGACTACGCCGACGACACGACGGTGGCGTTCTCCCTCGCAAAGAAGACGCTCTCGGACGGCTCGACCTTTGTGATGATCACGATTCGTGGAACAACCGACTGGTCGGTCACCGGCGATGGAATCAGAAACGCCGACATCGGCATCGCCGCGCTGAACGGACTTGGCAAGCATGAGGGCTTTCAGATCGACGCCGAAAAGATTTACGATGCTTTGAGCGCGTTTCTCGGCGGCATCCCGACCTCGAATGTCACCTACGTCATCACCGGGCACAGCCAGGGCGCGGCCGCGGGCAATCTGCTGGCCGTCCTGCTGTACGACAACGGCGTGCCGACCTCGCGCGTGTACGACTACAATTTCGCCTGCCCCAACGTGGCATGTCTGCTGAATCCGAACGACTGGAACCCCGGCGGTGTACACGACAACATCTTCAACATCGGGAACGTTAAGGATCCGGTCAGCTTTCTGCCGAGCAATCTCGTAAAAGTGTTCATCCCCCGTGTCAGTCCCCTGTCCACCTGGGGGAAATTCGGTCGGTGCTACTGGTTTTTCCCGGACAGTCTCAACCACAGCGTCGCCGGTCATGATATGATCTATTACGACAACGAGCTTTCCCAGGAAAAACCTCTCAGCTCCTTCTCAGAGTATTGGCAGCTCTCTACGGAAAAGCTCCTGCGCGTCCTCGGCATCCACTGCCCCGTGGATGTGACGGTGTATGACGCGAGCGGGACGCCGGTGGCGGGAGTATATGGCAGCGAGCCGAATTATTACGGCTCCGAATTCGGAGAAGTGATGATCTTCGTTGACGGGGACGAGAAATGGATATGCCTGCCGACCGATCAGGAGTACGACGTGCGGCTTTCCGCGACGGATAACGGTACGATGTCCTACGAGGTATACGACGCCTATCTCTCCGAGGAGGGGATACGGGAGGAGAAAACCTTCGTCGAGGTCGCGCTGACGACCGACAAGGCGTTTTTCAGCTACGTCGACGGGAGCATTGACGTGCCGGATGTGGGGCTTTACGTTGCCGGCGGCAACGGCGGCGCGGCGGCGGCTGTGGGCGAGAACGGCGCGGAAACAGCTATTCCTCATGGCGACATGACCGGCGACGGACAGGTCGATGTGATCGATTTGCTGCGGCTTTTGAAGTATGTAAACGGACAGAGCATTCGGCTGATCGCATCCGGTGACGTGACCGGCGATGGGATCATCAATACCGCCGATCTTTTGCGGCTTTTGAAATTTATTAACGGGCAGGATGTGACGGTTTACTGACCGCCGCATGTTTTGGAAGTGGGAAATCCTTGATTTTTGCCGGAGGGTGTACTATACTGATAATTAGCTGTTTAATCCAATGTATTTTTGCTCGGGTACGAGCCATCATTTTGAAGGAGGAACCCCCGTTATGAAAGACATCTATCTCGTGTCCTGCTGCCGCACCGCTGTCGGCAAGTTCCAGGGCACCCTCGCGAACACCCCCGCTTCCGACCTCGGCGCCGTCGTCGTCAAGGAAGCCCTCAAGCGCGGCAACGTCCCCGCGGATGCTGTCGATGAGCTGATGTTCGGCTGCATCCTCACCGCCGCCCAGGGCCAAAACGTCGCCCGTCAGGTGTGCGTGAAGGCCGGGCTCCCCTACGCCGTGCCCGCTTACACCGTCGGCATGGTCTGCGGCTCCGGCATGAAGTCCGTCATCGAGGCGGCCCGCGCCATCGCCTGCGGCGACGCCGACATCATCGTGGCCGGCGGCACCGAGAACATGACCATGGCTCCCTACGCCGTTCCCTCCGCCCGCGGCGGCGCCCGCATGTTTGACACCAAGATGGTCGACACCATGGTCAAGGACGGCCTCTGGGACGCCTACAACGACTACCACATGGGCGTCACCGCCGAGAACATCTGCGACATCTGGGGCATCACCCGCGAGGACCTCGACGCCTTCGCGCTCTCCAGCCAGCAGAAGACCGCCGCGGCCCAGGCCTCCGGCCGCTTCGACGACGAGATCGTCCCCGTGATGGTCAAGGTCAAGAAGCAGATGGTGGAGTTCAAGGTCGACGAGTTCCCCAAGAACGACACCAACGCCGAGAGCCTCGCGAAGCTCCGTCCCGCGTTCAAGGTCAGCGAGGATAATTCCGCCGACAAGATCGTCGACACCTTCGAGGCCAAGGCCCGCAAGGAGAAGCAGGCGGACTTCGGTCAGGCCCGCGTCACCGCCGGCAACGCCTCCGGCATCAACGACGGCGCCGCCGCCATCATCCTCGCCTCCGCCGAGGCCGTCGAGAAGTACGGCCTGAAGCCCATGGCGAAGCTCGTCTCCTACGGTCAGGGCGGCGTCGACCCGAAGATCATGGGCGTCGGTCCCGTGGTCGCCTCCCGCCAGGCTCTGGACCGCGCGGGCATCACCATCGACGACATCGACCTCATCGAGGCGAACGAGGCCTTCGCGGCCCAGTCCATCGCCGTGGCCCGTGAGCTCGGCTTCGACATGAGCAAGGTCAACGTCAACGGCGGCGCGCTGTCCATCGGCCACCCCGTCGGCGCTTCCGGCGCCCGCATCATCGTCACCCTCATTCACGAGATGCTGAAGCGTCCCGAGGCCAAGAAGGGCCTTGCCACCCTCTGCATCGGCGGCGGCATGGGCGTCGCCACCATCTGGGAGAAGTGCTGAGCTGTCCGCTGACCTCTTACAACTAAAATCTCTGGACCGCCGAGAACAAAGTGTTCTCGGCGGTTCTCTTGATTTATTGAAAATCAAATAAAGTACTGTTTATACTGGGATTGTAAAGAACAATCACAGCGTCCGGCGTGGTTTCCTCGATATAACTCTGTACGCTTCCTGTAAAATGGCGAAGATCCAGCGAATCCACATATCGGACGGCAAGGGACACAAACGGAAGAACACAGTCGCCGAAGGAATCGTGTATGAACAGTATGCGCAGGTCGTCGTCTGACAACTCGTTCTCAAACCGAGCCATGGCACTATCACCATACATATACGCAGCGTATGGGTTTTTGTTGTAGTAATCTTTTTCTTCTACCTGGTCCATATCGTAGACGACGGAAAAATCGCCCTCGGAATCCACGCCGATTTCAGGGATCGAAAAGTGAAGCTGCGTGTCAAAAAGGGGGTACAGCAGCGAAAAATCCTCCGGGGCAGTCACAGAAAGCGTGACTTTTTTCCCCTGCGAACCCAAAAACCACGACGGATAAAGCACACCGGTGAACCCATCCTCGTTCAGCAGGGCGGGCTCCACGTCATATCCGAATTGCCGGCTGAGATACTCCAGAATGTGCCGCGCGGCCCAAAGCCCTGTTTCCCCGAGCCAGTGGTGATCTGTCCTGTAAAACAGACTGTGATGATGCAAGCCTTCTTCCTCGATCACGTCCCGAAGATCATAGACATTCACGCCGGCTTTCCTCAGCCGATCAATCAGATCGTCCGCGTTCTGATTCGAGAAATCCACGGTGCCCGATATACTGCTATCCTGGGTTTTGCTGACCTTGCATGGCGCTTGGATATACAAAAAATCAATGCCTTTGTCGGCGCAGTATTGGGCGAAGGAGACGGTGTTCTCGGCTATGCCGCCGACCTCCGTCCTTTCACAGATGGTATACAGAAAGCCATCCGAAAACTTGAGCACTGAGTTATAATCGCCAGCGACCGCATAGTTCCACCGCAGGATATCTTCATATTTATGCGCAAGCTCAACGATTTTTTTATAGCCTATCAGATAGTCGGTAGTGTAGGTGTCCACGTTTTTCTCGATTGCCCGAATGCGGTCCCTGTATTTGCCGATGCCGCTTCCCTTGGAGGCGATCCATGCGCTTACGTCGGACACAGTATCTTCCGCATTGGCCGGGAAGGGATATAGGGCTTCCCAATCGATCTCTCGGCTCTCTTTATTCGCATTGTTCAGATTATTCGCATCGTTCAGATTTTGGGCATCAAACAGGACGGCCTTCGTAAAGCGGTTGTCCATGTCCATGCGCTTCACCAAGACCTGTCTTGTAAACGTCCTCACGAGGATCGACAGGAAAAAGAACAAAATGATCACGAGGACGACCGAGCAGATACTTTTCGCAAAGACATCCTTTTTTATCTCGCTGGTCATATCAGGCGCCTCCATCAAAAGTTGAAGTAAATGAATGGATTGTAGGATGCGGAAACTACTTGCAGAACTGAACAAATGAACACGATCAGAAGCCAGCACCACTCGACCGCCGCGAGCTGTTTCTGCCTCAAATGATGGAACAGACGGTTTACCAGCGGCGTCGTACCGACCAGAGAAACAAGCAGGACCGCATACGTTCCCTTCAGACTTTCCGTAAACGTGCCGTCAATGAATCCGCTTGCTCCGAGGCCAAACATCTGCCCAATATAGCGCGCACCGGAAGCGATGTCCGCAGAGCGGAAAACCACCCATGCCAGGGTTACCACGATCAATGTATAGACGTGGGAGAAAACGCCGGGCTTTTTTGCAAAACCGGTGAGCTTTTCCGCCAGAAGAACGACGAAATAAATGAGCCCCCAGAGCAGGAAGGTCCAGTTTGCACCGTGCCATATCCCGGTCAGAAGCCAGACGACGAACAGATTCCACACCCACCGCGGTTTATTTACGCGGTTGCCGCCGAGGGGGATATATACATAATCCCGGAACCATGTGCTCAAAGAAATGTGCCACCTTCGCCAAAAATCTGTGACGCTGCCTGCGATGTACGGATAATCGAAGTTTTCCGGAAAATGGAACCCGAACATCCGGCCGAGGCCGATCGCCATATCCGAGTAGCCGGAAAAGTCGAAGTATATCTGCAGGGTGTAAGCGATTGCGCCAAGCCATGCCATCAGTACCGAGAGATTCTCAATATAGTCGAACGTGTTATCGGCTATTTGCGCGAGGAAATTGGCCAGCAGCACTTTTTTCCCGAGGCCGTATAGGAAGCGCCGCATGCCTTCCGTGAAATCCGAAAAGGATTCGTGGCGGTCTGTGATCTCCGCTTCGACTTGCCGATAGCGGATGATCGGACCTGCGATCAGCTGCGGGAAGAAAGATATGTATAACGCGATGCGGAAAGGGTTCCGCTGGGCCTTTGCGTTCCCGTAGTAGACGTCGAATGCATAGGACATCAACTGGAAGGTAAAAAACGAAATGCCGATGGGCAGCGCGATTTTTACCGCCAAATCACGGTTTCCGGTCAGGAGCGCAAGGTTTTCGGATAAAAACGAGGCGTATTTAAAGACTCCCAGCAGCAAAACATCAAAGACGATGGCAGCGGCTAACCATGCCTTCCTGTTTTTGATGCTTCCGTCCATTTTCAGGACGATCCGCCAATTCACAAAGATGGAGAAAAGCATCAAAAAAACAAAAACCGGCTCTCCCCATGCATAGAAACCAACGCTGAACAGCAGCAGGATCCCATTTTTCCAGCTCCGGCTCTTGATACACGGTAAGTAATAAAGCACCAAAAGTGCGGGTAAGAACAGAAACAGAAAAATAGTCGACGAAAAAACCATGCGAAAGCCCCCTGTGATTCGTTCAATACAGCAATAGTAGCACGAACCGAGGCAAAAGTCTACTAAAACGTATATATTATTCCACCAAACAATAAACTATTTTCGTTACAATTTGAGTGGAATGAGGTTTACGACATGGTGGATTTTGGCGATCGCCTCCGAACGCTTCGCAGGCAGAGGGGGCTGACACAACAGCAGCTTGCTTCTCTTGTCGGCGTGAGAAACAGCGTCATATCGTTTTATGAGGTGGGGGAGAGAGTTCCCTCTCCCGGGGTCGTTATTCGCTTGGCCGCGGCTTTCGGGGTGAGTACGGATTATTTGCTCGGAGTATCGGCCGCTAGAGCAATCGATGTTACCGGTCTGGACGAGGAAGATATTTCTATCGTACAAAGCCTGGTCAACGATCTCCGCCGCAAGAACAGCAGATCATAAAGCGGACTGCCTCCGATCATCAAAGGGACAGTCCTTGCATTTTTCGAAAGCGCATGCTATGATAACGATGCAAATGAATAGCGGATAACCTCTCCGCTCTGAGGCACAAAAAGGCACGCGGCGTCGATGGGGATTCCTGCCCACGCCGCGTGCTTACCTTTATAAAAGGAAGCGAGATCATGCGTACATTCTCAAAATCCAGCAAGCTCGATAACGTCCTCTACGATGTCCGCGGACCCGTCGTGGACGAGGCCGCCCGCATGGAGGAGGCCGGACTCAAGGTCCTGAAGCTGAACATCGGAAACCCCGCTCCCTTCGGCTTCTCCGCGCCGGACGAGGTCATCGTGGACATGCGGGACTCCATCCGGGACAGCCAGGGCTACTCCGACTCCCGGGGCATTTTCGCCGCCCGGAAGGCCATCATGCAGTACGCCCAGCTCAAGCACATCCCGAACGTCACCATGAAGGACATCTACACCGGAAACGGTGCGTCGGAGCTCATCCAGCTCTCCCTGCATGCCCTGCTGAACTCCGGGGACGAGATCCTCATCCCTTCGCCGGACTACCCCCTCTGGACCGCCTGCGCGAACCTGGCCGGCGGCAAGGCGGTGCACTACATCTGCGACGAGAAATCCGACTGGATGCCGGACCTGGCGGACATCGAGAGCAAGATCACGGACCGCACGAAGGCCATCGTCATCATAAACCCCAATAACCCCACCGGTGCGCTGTACTCCAAGGACCTTCTGGAGCGCATCGTGGACATCGCCCGGCGGCATGAGCTCATCATCTTTTCGGACGAGATCTACGACCGCCTGGTGATGGACGGCCTGGAGCACATCTCCATCGCGTCTCTCGCGCCGGACCTGTTCTGCGTGACCTTCTCGGGCCTGTCGAAGTCCCACATGGTCTGCGGCTTCCGGGTGGGGTGGATGATCTTCTCCGGCAACAAGGCCATCGCGAAGGACTATATGGAGGGCATCAACATGCTCTCGAACATGCGCCTTTGCTCAAATGTCCCCGGACAATCCATCGTCCAGACCGCCCTCGGCGGATACCAGAGCGTGAACGAGTACATCCAGCCCGGCGGACGCATCTACGAGCAGCGGGAGTACATCTATAACGCCATCAACGACATCCCGGGTCTGTCCGCGGTGAAGCCAAAGGCGGCGTTTTACATCTTCCCGAAGATCGACGCGAAGAAGTTCAACATCACCTCCGACAACCAGTTCGCCCTGGATTTCCTGCGGGAAAAGCGTGTGCTTTTCGTGCCGGGCAGCGGCTTCAACTGGCATGAGCCGGACCACTTCCGCATCGTGTACCTCCCCCGGCTGAGCGTGCTGAAGGAGTCCATGGACAAGATGCGGGACTTTCTCGCGAACTATCACCAGGTCTGACGAAAAATCGCATAGAAAGCCGGAAGGCGTGAAGCCTTCCGGTTATTGTTATTGTACGTCCGCGCTGTCCACGAGGACGCTGTCGATCCGGACGATCTCGCCGTCCCGCCAGACGGTGAGAGGAAAGGTGTCCCCCACGGCAAAGCCGTCCTTCACGGCGTTGACCTCCGCCACGGAGGAAACCGGCGTGCCGTCCGCCTCGGTGATGATGTCCCCCACCCGCAGGCTGCTCCGGGATGCCTCGCTGACCGTGGCGACGTAGACCCCCGCGGGCAGGCCGTACTGGGCCTGGGCCTGGGTGTCCACCGGGGCGGCGGTGATGCCGAGGGAGGGATGCCCCGTCACCGCGCCCTGGGCGATCAGCGCGTCCGCCACCTCCTTCACCGTCGCGGAGGGGATGGCAAAGCCGATGCCCTCCACCGTGGCGTACAGCATGGACATGATCTTCATGCTGGTGATGCCGACGACCTGACCGCGCTCGTTCAAAAGTGCTCCGCCGGAGCTTCCCTCGTTCAGGGCGGCGTTCGTCTGCAGGAGGGTCATGGTGTGACCGTTTTTCTGGATGCTGCGGTCGATGCCGGAGACGATGCCGTTCGTCATGGTCCCGGCGTACGCCGCGCCCAGGGGATTGCCGATGGCGGCGACGGGATCGCCCACCCGCAGTTCGTCGGAATTTCCGAATTCCGCGATGGGGAAGTCCTCGCCCTCGATCTTCAGCACGGCGATGTCGCTCTGCTCGTCCTCCCCGATGAGGAGAGCTTCGAACTCCCCGCCGTCGGAAAAGGTGACGTACGCGCCGTCGCAGCCGGCGATGATGTGGGTGTTCGTGACGAGATACCCGTCCGCCGTGAACATCACGCCGCTGCCCCAGCTATAGTCCTGACCGTCCCGGGTGGCGGTGACGCCCACCACCGCGGGGCTCACGGCCTCGTAGATCGCCTGGAGGGAGAGGGGTTCCGCCTCCGCCGCGGCGTGGAGGGTCAGACGCACGTCGGCGTCCGCGTCCGTCCGGGGGATGGATACCCGGGTGGAGCCGGTGTAGGTCTGGGAAAAGTAGTCGCGATAGCTGTCGACCACGTTCTCGCTTGCCGAGGGCTTCTGGATTCCTCCGGAAACGATCTCCATCGCCGGTACCGCCCGGAGAAGGGACCGGGTCAGCACCGAACCCACCGCGCCCAGCAGCAGCGCCGCGCAGAGAACGATGGCGACGATCCTCGTCCGGCGGCGTTTCTTCGCGGCTTTGGCGTCCTCCTCCGGGTCCGGGACGTCGGGAGGCGTGGGAGCATGGATGGATGCGCCGTACCATGCCGCGGCATTGGGACCGGGTTCTCCGTCGGCGGGGTACCAGCCCCGGGGGGAATTTTGTTCGTGTTCCGTCATGGATTCTCCTTTTTGGGGCGTTCGTCCTCCGCGAGGGCGAGAGTGAAGGTGAAGGCCGTCTCCCCGTTTTCGCTGGTGACGAAAATATTCTGTCCGTGGGCGGCGACGATAGCCTTGACCATATGCAGCCCGAGGCCGACGCCGTCCTTGTCCTGACTGCGGGAGCGGTCGGACTTGTGGAAGCGGTCGAAAATGAGGGGAAGCTCCTCCCGGGGGATCGTAGCGCCGTGGTCCCGGACGCTGGTGTAGGCCAGGCCGTTTTCCTTCCAGACGCTGACCGCGAGGGTCGTGCCGGGATCGGCAAATTTTATGGCGTTATCCACGAGGTTATACACCACGCGGGTCAGAGCGTCGGTGTCGCCCCGGACGAAAAGCTGGTCCTCCGGGAGGATCAGCTCCATGCCGAGACGTTTTTGCGTCACGCGTTCCTCGAAGGTCAGCACGGTCTGCACCACCATCTCGCTGAGATCAAAGCGCTCCATGCGCACCCCGGACCCGTCCCGCAGGCGGGACATATCCAGCATCGTCCGCACCAGCCGGCTCAGGCGCTTTGTCTCGGAGGAGATGGTCTCGAGGTACCGCCGCTCCTCCTCCGGGGGGATCGTGCCGTCCAGCAGGCCGTCGGCAAAGCCGGCGATGGCGGTCATGGGGGTGCGGAGCTCATGGGACACGTTCGCCACGAACTCGCTGCGGCGGGATTCCGTGCGGCTGAGACTCTCCGCCATGCCGTTGAAGGCCTGGGTGAGGGTGCCGATCTCGTCCGGCTCGTCGTAGCTTCCGATCCGGGCGGAGTAGTCCCCCCGGGCGAACCGGCCCGCGGCGTCCGCCATCTCCCGCAGGGGCCGGACCACCCGTCGGGAGTAGAAGTACTGCACCGCGAGGGCCAGGACGAGAACGCCGACGGCCACAAGGATATAGGTTAGGATGAAGCCGCTCCACGCCTGCAGGAAGCCGCCCACCTCCATGGTGACGAAGACGTAGCCGTCCGTATTCCCGTTCCGGCCCGGGACCGCCGCCGTAACGACGTAATGGTCCGCGTCGTAAAAGCCGTCCAGCGTGCCCACGCCGTGGTAGGAGCCGCTGGCTTCCAGAGAATCCATGACGCCGCTGCCGAGGCGGCTGCCGATATACGGCGAGACGCGGTAGGGATCGGAGCTTGTGAGAACGAGACCCGACCCGTCGGTGATGAAGATGTGGGTATCGTTGCAGCGGGCGACGGCGGCGAGGGTGATGCGCAGCTCGAGGCTCGTCAGCTCGCCCTGCTCGTTCATGGCCTCGGCCAGCAGCTCGATCTCGTCCGCGGTGGCGTAGAGGCTCTTTTCCTGGGCCCGGACGAGGAACATCCGTCCCATGGACAGCATGGCAAGGCCGAAGACCACAAAGCACACCGCGAACATGCAGGCCGTGACGAGGAAGCTGCGGAAAAAGACGCTGCCCTTCACTTACGCTTCCCCGACCTCGAATTTATAGCCCACGCCCCAGACGGTCTTGAGCCGCCACTGGTCCGAGACGCCCTCCAGCTTCTCCCGGAGGCGCTTGATGTGCACGTCCACCGTGCGGGAGTCGCCGAAATAGTCGAAGCCCCAGACCTCGTCCAGGAGCTGGTTGCGGGTGTAGACCCGGTTCGGCGTCGCCGCGAGATGGTAGAGAAGCTCCATCTCCTTCGGCGGGGTGTCGATCTTTGTGCCGTCCACCACGAGCTCGTAGGAGTCGAGGTTTATGACCAGCTTATCGAATTCCAGGCGCTTCGCGGCGGGGGCGTCCCCCTCCCCGGAGCGGCGGGTCACGGCGTGGATGCGGGCGATGAGCTCCTTCGGCTCGAAGGGCTTCGTGACGTAGTCGTCCGCCCCCATCTCCAGGCCTGCGATCTTGTCCGTCGTCTCGCCCTTGGCGGTGAGCATGACGATGGCGGCCTTGGAGAAGGACCGGACCTCCCGGCAGACCTGCCAGCCGTCCTTTACGGGAAGCATGATGTCCAGCAGGATCACGTCCGGCTCGAAGCTCACGGCCAGCTCCACGCCCTTGCCGCCGTCCGCCGCGTGGGCCACCTGCCAGCCGTCCTTTTCCAGGTACAGCCGCAGAAGCTCCGCGATATTGCCGTCGTCCTCCACGATCAATGCGCGCTTGCTCATAGGATAGATACTCCTTGTCCTCTTGTTCATTCTCGCCTAATTATATACCATAAACCCCGGCTTGGGTGAACAAAATGTAAAAAAAGCCGGGGAGGCGAAAATTTTGCTTTATTTTAGCGTACTAATGTGGTAGTATGGTAGCGAACAAAACAAAATCATAAGGAGATTTCCCGATGAAAAAGACTCTTGCGATCCTGCTGGCGGCCGTGATGCTGCTGACTGTCCTGGCCGGCTGCGGCTCCTCCGCGTCCACCACCGAGACCGCCGCGTCCGCCGCCGAGCGGACCAGCTTCATCATGGGCATCGACCCCGAGTATCCCCCCTTCAGCTACCTGGGCGACGACGGCAGCTACACCGGCTTCGATGTGGAGGTCTGTGAGGCCGTGTGCGACTACCTGGGCTGGGAGCTCGAGATCTTCGGCGTGAACTGGGACGAGAAGCTCGTCCAGCTCGACTCCTTCGAGTGTGACTGCGTCTGGTCCGGCATGACCATCCTCGACAGCATGAAGGAAGCCGGTTACGTCATTTCCGCTCCCTACTACGACAACACGCAGGTCCTCGTCGTCAAGGAAGACAGCGGCATCACCTCCTCCGCGGACCTGGCCGGCAAGCTCGTGGCGGTCCAGCTCGGAACCTCCGGCGACGCCCTTCTGAACGGCGATCTTGCGGACCTTGCCGCCACCTTCGGTGAGATCGTCACCTGCGACAGCTTCCTCAAGTGCTTCACCGAGCTCTCCGGCAACTCCGTGGACGCGGTGTTCGTGGATATGCCCGTAGCGGCGAGCTACGCCGCGGAGCACGACGGTCTTCTCATCATCGACGAGGACCTCGGCGCGGAGCAGTATGGCATCGCTTTCCGCTCCGGTGACGGGGACCTCTGCGCCGCGGTGGAGGGAGCCGTGGCGGCTCTCGTGGAAAACGGCACCTACGCCGAGATCGCCGCGAAGTACCCCGACATCGTGAACAACCTCCTGTTCCTGAACAACTGATTCCCCCGCACAACTTCATCCATCTGCCCGAAAGCGTGCTCCGGTGCGCTTTCGGGACATTCTGTTTTTTAAAGGCGGATATCCACCATGTCCCTTCTGACCATGATCGTCAAAATGAGCGAGGGTCTCGGCAAGACCTGCGCCATTTTCTTTCTGACGCTGCTGTTCTCCCTGCCCCTCGGCATGATCGTTGCCCTGCTGCGCATGAGCAGGAACAAGATCGTCTCCGCCGTTACCCGGTTTTTCATCACCGTGCTCCGGGGCACGCCGCTGATGCTGCAGCTTCTGGCCGTGACCTACGGACCCTACTACCTCTTCGGCGCGAACGTCGCCCGGAATAAGCTCATCCCCGTCGTCATCGCGTTTGCCATCAACTACGCCGCGTATTTTGCCGAGATCTACCGCGGCGGCATCGAGTCCATCCCCGTGGGACAGTACGAGGCGGCGACGGTCCTGGGCTATACCCGGTTCCAGACCTTCATGCGCATCGTCCTGCCACAGGTCGTCAAGCGCATCATGCCCAGCGTCACGAACGAGGTCGTCACCCTTGTAAAGGACACCTCCATGGCCTTCACCGTCTCCTACCAGGAGATGTTCACCATCGGCAAGCAGATCGCAAACTCTCAGACGAGCTTCATGCCCTTCCTCGTCGCCGGCGTGTTCTACTATGTCTTCAACCTCATCGTGGACCGGCTGATGGGCAGGATCGAGAAAAAGCTCGACTACTACAAGTGAGGAGGACAGCATAATGCCTGACATCAAAACCAACAAGCAGAACGCCTCCTCCAGCATCCTCGCCATCCGCAGCCTGCAAAAATCCTTCGGCGAGCTCTCCGTGCTGAAGGACATCTCCCTGTCCGTGGAGCCCGGCAACGTCGTCTCCATCATTGGGCCCTCCGGCTCCGGCAAATCCACGCTCCTGCGCTGCGCCGCCTTTCTGGAGACGGCGGACGGCGGCGACATCCTCTACGACGGACAGTACGCCGTGCACGACGGCGTCTATGCCTCCAAAACCGAACTCAGCCGCTTCCGCACCCGGTTCGGGCTGGTGTTCCAGAACTTCAACCTCTTCCCGCACTACTCCGTCCTGAAAAACATCACGGAAGCCCCCATCCTCCATGGGCAGGACAAGGCCGAGGTCCGGGAGAGGGCTATGTCCCTTCTGCGGAAAATGGGTCTGGAGGGCAAGGAAAACGCCTATCCCTGCCAGCTCTCCGGCGGGCAGCAGCAGCGCGTCGCCATCGCCCGGGCCCTGGCCCTGGAGCCGGAGATTCTCTTTTTCGATGAACCCACCAGCGCCCTGGACCCGGAGCTCACCGGCGAGGTGCTGAAGGTCATCCGTCAGCTGGCGGAGGACAAGATGACCATGGTGGTCGTCACCCACGAAATGCCTTTTGCCCGGGCGGTGTCAAACCGCGTCATTTTCATGGACGGCGGCGTCATCGTAGAGCAGGGGGACCCCGAGCAGGTCTTCGGCGCGCCGGTCCAGGAGCGCACGAAGCAGTTCCTGCGCAATTACCAGCAATGAGCCTCCGCTACGCCCTTTTGGACCCCACGGGAAACACCACTGTCCTCGTGGAATCCCCCGTCCCGCCGGAGCAGCAGCCCATCGTCGCCGCGGAGCTCATGGCGCAGGAACCCATGGCGGAGCAGGTGGGATTTGTCTCCCCCGGCGGGGAGGCGGATATTTCCCTTCGCATGGCAGGCGGGGAGTTCTGCGGGAATGCCACCATGTCCGCCGCGGCCCTGCGGTTTTGGGAGAAGGGCATGTCCGATGGTATCGTCCGTGTTGCCGCCTCGGGCGCGTCGGAGCCGGTGTCCGTGGCGATGAAAGCCATACCGGACGGCGGCCTGCGGGGAACTGTGGATATGCCCCGTCCGATCTCTATGAAGGTCGAACGCTTTCCCGGCGGCAGCGAGCATCCCGTCGTGCGGTTCGACGGCATCGCCCATGTGATCCTGGAGGAAGCCATGGACCGGGCAGAGGCCGAGGCCCTCGCGCCGGTATGGTGCGGGCATCTCGGCGCGGACGCCGTAGGGCTCATGCTCCTGGACCGCGCCGCGGGAACGCTTGCGCCGCTTGTTTATGTCCCGGCGGCGAACACCCTCTGCTGGGAGAATTCCTGTGCCAGCGGCACCACGGCGGCGGGGGCGTATCTCGCGTCTGTGACCGGCGGCGGCAGCTTCTCCCTCCGCCAGCCCGGCGGCACCCTGCGGGTGGATGCCATACCCGACGGCAGCCTGCGCCTCACCGGCACGGTCCGCCTTCTCCACCGCGGTCAAAAATAAAATCGGAACCCTGCGAAGCCAATGTCATTAAGATAATGTCATTGACCAACGGAGGACTACTCACGAGAACGAG
>CAYNZM010000018.1:0-24836 GCA_964401725.1 uncultured Oscillospiraceae bacterium | reverse complement strand
TCCGCGGCATCAAGGGCGAGCCCGTGGGCATCGGCCGTCTGGAGCGTTTCGTGGCGGATTACCACATGAAGGAGGGCCACAAGGACGGCGCTCCCGCCGTGCCGCAGACCAACGGCCACAAGGTCGCGGTCATCGGCTCCGGCCCGGCCGGCCTGACCTGCGCCGGCGACCTGGCCCGCAAGGGGTATGAGGTCACCGTCTACGAGGCCTTCCACAAGGCCGGCGGTGTTCTGGTATATGGCATCCCCGAGTTCCGTCTGCCCAAGGCCATCGTGGCGAAGGAGATCGCGAAACTCGAGCACTTCGGCGTGAAGATCATCACCGACGCCGTCATCGGCCGCGCGGAGAGCATCGACGAGCTCTTTGAGGAGGGCTTCGAGGCTGTGTTCATCGGCTCCGGCGCCGGTCTGCCCCAGTTCCTGCACATCCCCGGCGAGAACCTTCTCGGCGTCTTCTCCGCCAACGAGCTTCTCACCCGCTCGAACCTCATGAAAGCCTATCTCCCCGAGTACGACACCCCCATCCGCATCGGCAGGCGCGTCGCTGTCGTCGGCGCGGGCAACGTGGCCATGGACGCCGCGCGCACCGCCAAGCGTCTCGGCGCGGAGGAGGTCTACATCGTCTACCGCCGCGGCATGGAGGAGCTTCCCGCCCGTAAGGAGGAAGTCCATCACGCCCAGGAGGAAGAGGTCATCTTCAAGGTCCTCAATAACCCCGTGGAGATCATCGGCGACGAGACCGACCACGTCACCGGCATCAAGGTCGTCAAGATGGAGCTGGGCGAGCCCGACGCTTCCGGCCGCCGCAAGCCTGTGGCGGTGGAGGGCAGCGAGTACGTCATCGATGTGGACTCCGTCATCATCGCCATCGGCACGAGCCCAAACCCCTTGATCCTCACCACCACCCCGGGTCTCGAGGCCACCAAGAAGGGAGGCATCGTGGCGGACGACGCCACGGGCGCCACCTCCCGTCCCGGCGTGTTCGCGGGCGGCGACGCCGTCACCGGCGCTGCCACCGTCATCAAGGCCATGGGCGCCGGCAAGGTCGCCGCGGCCGGCATCGTGGAGTATCTCTCCAAGAAATAACATACCAAGCGACGCGGTCCATCGGGCCGCGTCGTTTTTTTGTCGGAGCTCTTGCAAGTTTTCACTCCGTGTGCTACAGTATAACTGATCGATTTTGCGGATCAACCGCGAAACCCAACCATTTTTGAAAGGAAGTACTCCATCATGGCCAAGTACAGAATCCAGCGTAAGAAGGACACCGAGGGCAGCACCGTCTATACCTACTCCGCTCCCGGCCACTATGACTGCGAGCCCACCCGCCTGCACGACATCGACGGCGCCGGCCCCAACGACATCGAGGGCGGAAAGATGATCATGGGCATCACCTATTTCCAGCCCGGCGGACGCACCGACTTCGGCGCCAACCCCCTGGAGTCCATCTATTACATCCTCGAAGGTCAGATGACCCTGAAGACCGAGGACGGTGAGACCGTTCTCCACGCGGGCGACTCCTATCACTGCGCCGGCGGCGTGGCGAAGTCCGTCACCAACGACGGCGACACCGTCACCCAGATGCTCGTGTGCCTGCTGCCCCCGCAGAAGTAATTCTCTTGTCGGAGTTTTTTCCGCATGCCGCCGCTTCACTCGCTCGACGTACTCTCAGTACGCCGTCGCTCGTTCCGCTTAATCCTGCGAAAAAATCTCTCGACAAATATGGGATGTAACGCTGAATAACACCCGATCCCTGCGACAAACGAAATGATAAGCGCCGGAACGCTGCTTCCGGCGTTTATTATTTTCCATGCGCCCCAGGCGATCCCGCCGGAGACCGCCGCGCGAAGCGATGTGCTTCCCAGGCCGAGAACCTGAAAACGCAACCCGGTCTTTTTCCGCAGCCGCCACAGGCTCAGCGCGAAATTGAAGATTTCCGTAAAGCAGATGGTGACGATATATGCCGCCAATCCCCAGCGGGGGAGCAGCAGCCACACCATCAGCGCCGAAAGCCCCGCGTCCGCAATGTTCACGATCATGCAGAACAGCATTTCTCCCAGCCCTTTCAGGCAGCCGTCCGTCAGCATATCAAGATACATGATCGGCACGATGAACGCAAACAGTACGATGAATTTTCCGGCGTCAGCGGAATCGTACAGCGCCTGCCCGAGAGGCTTTCCAAGAGCAATGAACAGGGCGGCGCAAAGGGCGGAAAAAAGATACCCCAGCCGGAGAGTATGCTCCGCCGTGGCACGGATATTATTGTCCTCCCGGCGGACCTGCTGGGCCGTGAGCTTCGGGACGATGAGCTCCGCCGCGGCGAGCATGACGCACGATGGGAACAGCACCACCGGCAGCGCCATGCCCTGAATGACGCCGTAGTTCGCGAGAGACGCCTCCGCGTCGAGGCCCGAGGCCCGCAGTCCCACCGGGACCAGCAGATGCTGCACCGTGGACAGTCCGCTCCGGGCGTAGGACGCCAGGGCCAGCGGCAGCGCGATGGTGAGCATCCGATCCGCCATGCCCGTGAGGGCCGTGCATGGACGCTCCCGCCGGATGCCGTGAGTCCGCCGGTCCCATACGAAAACCACCGTCATGGCGAGAAGCTCCAGCACCGCGCCGAATACCCGTCCCAGGGTGATGGCAAGGCAGGCAAGCTCCAGATTTCCTGCCGGGACGCCGGAGAGGAGAAACGCCGTCGCGCCGATGGAGGCAAGCTGCTGGGCGATGGCGATGATCACGCTTTTCCACACCCGTCCAACGGCGGTAAAATACCCGTGCATAACGGAGTCCAGGCCCGTGAGGGGCATCTCCAGGGCCAGGAGCATCAGCGGACGCACGGTCCGCGCATCCTCCAGCCAGAGAAATCCCAGTGGCTCTGCCAGCCACAGAAGCGCCATTCCCGCCGCGAGACCGAACCCGAGGCCATACAACAGGCACACGGTCAAGGCCTTTGCCGCGCCGTCGGGACGACGAAGACCCAGCTCCTCCGACACGAGCCGGGTCGCGGTATATCGGCTGCCGGAGATCGCCACTGTCGCTGCCAGCGCACCGACGCTCATCACGAGCTGGAACAGGCCGATGCCCGCCTCCCCGATGCGCCCAACGAGCCACACCTGCCAAACCATGCCCACAACGCGCAGAACGAGGCCCGAGGCGGTGAGCAGAGCGGTATTTATGGCGAGCATGCGGTCTTTCATGGCAAATCCTCCCGGGTCCGGCTTGCGAAACCCGCAGAAAGCGGGTATAATACAGAAAAATACTATGCGTCGTTCGCATGGGATATGAGGACGGATTATGAGCGTTTTGTCGGATAAGATTCGCGCCGTGCGGTGCCCCCGGGCATCGGCGGTGATCGTTGCGGCAGGCTCCGGGACACGCTTCGGCGGGGACAAGCTCCTGGAGCTTCTCGGCGGAGTTCCCGTACTGCTCCACAGCCTGCGGGCTTTTGAGGCAGCGGAGCTTGTGGACGAGATCGTTCTCGTCACCCGCCCGGACCGTGTGGAGGAACTATCTTCCCGCTGCGCCGGCTGGGACCTGCGGAAGCTGAAAACCGTCGTACCCGGCGGAAAGACCCGCACGGAATCCTGCTTTGCCGGGGTCATGGCAGCCTCAAACCGCTCCGGCATCGTCGCCATCCACGACGGCGCGAGACCTCTCGTGACGCCGGAGCTCATCGACGCCGTGATCTGGGATGCCCACTGCCACAGTGCGGCGATCCCGGCGGTGCCGGTGCGGGACACCGTAAAGCTCGCGGCGGACCATGTGGTCAAAAGCACCCCGGATCGCTCGACCCTCTATGCCGTGCAGACCCCCCAGTGCTTCCAGCGGGACCTCATCCGCGCGGCGCTGCTTTCCGCCTATCAGAGCGGTGCCGGCGTCACGGACGATGCCTCTGCGGTGGAGCAGGCCGGCGGCGCGGTCTGGCTCACGGCTGGCAGCGAGGAGAATATCAAGATCACGACGCCGCTGGACCTGGCTCTGGCGGAGATCATCCTGCAAAGGAGGAACGCGGCATGCGCATCGGACACGGATACGACGCCCATCGACTGATCGAGGGCCGTAGGCTCATTTTGGGCGGGGTGGAGATACCCTTTGACAAGGGCCTCGACGGCCACTCGGACGCGGATGTGCTGCTCCACGCCCTCTCCGACGCTGTCCTCGGCGCGGCGGCTCTGGGAGACATCGGGCATCTCTTCCCGGACAATGACCCCCGGACCGAGGGCATCGACAGCCGCGTCATCCTGCGGGAGTGTGTCCGACGCATCCATGAAGCCGGATATGCCGTGGGAAACTGCGATGTTACCATGATTGCGCAACGCCCGAAGCTCGCGCCGCACCTGGACGCCATGCGCCGGAACATCGCGGAGGACCTGCAGATCGACATTTCCGCCGTGAGCGTGAAGGCTACGACGGAGGAGCACATGGGCTTCACCGGCGACGGTACGGGCATGCGCTGCCACGCTGTGGTGCTCCTTGTGTGACCGGACCGCAACCACATCCTCCCGCATAGAATGGAACGAACCATCTATGTGGGAGGTTTTTTATGTCTTATCTGCTTATGAGCCGCAGCCTGACCTATGCCCAGCGCAGCGCGCGGGTGTTGGAACGCCGCGGGATCACGGCGTCGGTGACAAGGCTGCCCCGCAGCGCCAGCGTCCAGGGCTGCACCTACGGCGTGGCGGTGTCAGCGCAAAATGTGCGGCGCGGCTTGGAAATACTGGAAAAGGCGGGCATCCCGCCGAAGCGCATCTATGAGCGGGCGGATGATGGCTCGCTCCGGGAGGTGCAGGCCGATGATCTTCCTTGACAGCGCCGCCACGAGCTTCCGGAAACCGGCCGCCGTGCGTCAGGCGGTGTGGCGCGCGATGACGACTCTGTCCAGTCCCGGCCGGGGCGGATACCAGAGCGCCATGGCAGCGGCGGACACGCTGTTCGACGGCCGATGCGTCCTGGGGGAAATGTTCGGCGTGCCGGACCCGGCGCGGGTAGTCTTTACTTCCAGCGCCACCCATGGCCTGAATATCGCCATTAAGAGCCTTGTTCGTCCCGGCGATCGGGTGGTCATCTCCGGGTATGAGCATAACGCCGTCACCCGCCCGCTCCACGCCGTCGACGCGGAAATTTCCGTGGCGGCGTCGCCCCTGTTCGACCCGGACGCCGCGGTGGAGGCGTATCGCAGGCTCCTGCCCGGGGCGAAGGCCGCGGTATGCTGCCATGTGTCGAATGTCTTCGGCTATGTGCTGCCGGTGGAGCGGATCGCGCAGATCTGCCGTGCGGAGGGCGTTCCGCTTATCGTGGACGCATCTCAGTCCGCCGGGGTCCTGCCGCTCGACATGGCGGCCCTCGGCTGCGCGTTCATCGCCATGCCGGGGCACAAGGGTCTGCTTGGTCCCCAGGGGACGGGTGTTCTTCTCTGCGGCACGGAAACTGTGAAAACCCTCCTGGAGGGCGGCACCGGCTCCGCCAGCGAGGATGCGGCCATGCCGTCCTTTCTGCCGGACCGCCTGGAGGCGGGGACCCATAACGTTCCCGGCATCGCGGGACTGCTTGCCGGTGTGCAATGGCTTCGCTCCACGGGGATCGAAGCGGTCCATTCCCACGAAAACGCCCTGCGGCGACGCCTTGCTCATGCGCTGGATGGAGTCGGCGGTCTGCGCCTGTTCACCGTGCCGGAGGATGAATGCCAGTCCGGGGTCCTGTCCGTAGTTTTGGACGGGATCGACGGGGAGGAGGCGGCGCAAAAGCTGGGGGAGCGGGACATCGCTGTCCGGGCCGGGCTGCACTGCGCGCCGCTGGCCCATCAAACGGCAGGGACCTTCACCACCGGGACCGTGCGCTTCAGCACATCGCCCTTCACGACGGAGCGCGAAATCGACGCCGCGGCGGAGGTGCTGCTGGAAATTTCTGCGCCTTCTGCCCGGAATTAAATAAATATTGTTTGCCATATCGCCGGGAGTGCGGTATAATATTTTGAATTCCATTGTGTAATGGGGGCTTTGTATGAACCGGATCACGAGCAGCCTGTCTGACGCTTTCAAGATCCTGCGCTCCATCGGCTTTGCCGACGTGCTGGACATCCTGATCGTCGCGGCGGTCATCTTCGCGCTCGTTCGCTTCATTCGCCGCACGAACGCCACGAAGGTCGCAAACGGCATCCTGCTGCTGGCCATCGCCACCTGGATCGCCACGTCCATGAACCTCATGGTGACGAGTTTCATCCTGCGCCAGGTGTTCAGCATCGGCATTCTCGCGGTGGTGATCCTCTTCCAGCCGGAGATTCGCCGCGCGCTGGAAAAGGTCGGCTCGAGCCAGCTTTTTACCCTTCTGGGCAAGGAGTGGGGCGGACAGGCGATCGACCACGTTATCGCGGAGACCGTTTACGCCTGCGAGGATATGGCCCGCTCCCGCACCGGTGCGCTCATCGTCTTCGAGCGGGACAACCGCCTGAATGAGGCGCTCAGCTCCGGCACGCCGGTGGACGCTTTCGTCTCCACTGACCTTCTGAAGAACATCTTTTATGACAAATCCCCGCTCCACGACGGCGCTGTCATCATCAAGGAGGGCCGTCTCGCCGCCGCGGGCTGCATGCTGCCTCTGTCCCAGAATCCCAGCCTCAGCCGGGACCTGGGCATGCGGCACCGGGCGGGTATCGGCATCAGCGAGCAGTCCGACGCCGTGGTGGTCATCGTCTCGGAGGAGACAGGCGGAATCAGCGTCGCGGTGGACGGGCTCCTCAAACGCCATCTCACTCAGGACACCTTCGAGGCCTTGCTGCGCCGGGAGCTCCTCCCGCTGGAGGAACCGGAGCAGAACGGCTTCTTCTACCGGCTGATACACGGGAAAGGGAAAAACGATGCAAACGAAAAACGAGACCAAGACCAGTAAATCCCTCTGGGACAATACCGTTTTCTGGGCCGTTGCGTCTGTGCTTATTGCTCTCCTCATCTGGATATATTACGGCAACAACTTCGGCACGGAGATGACCCGCACCTTCTATGGCGTGGAGGTCACCTATGTCGGCCGGGACGCTATGCGGGATTCCCAGAGCCTTATCATCTCTGACGAGGAGACCACGAGCGTCACCCTGAAGCTCACCGGCGCACGCAGGGACATCGCAAAGCTCACGAGCGAAGACCTCAAAGCCGTGGTAAACCTCTCCACCGTCACCTCCGCAGGGTATCGCGCCATGGCGTACACCATCTCCTATCCCAGTTCCGTGAACAGTGCTTCCATCCGGGAGGACTCCAAGCAGCCCCAGACCGTCGGCCTGCAGATCAGCAAGCTGGCGTCCCGGCTCGTGGACGTTGTCGGACGTTTTGAGGGAACGGTCGCGGAGGGCTACGCGCTTGACGCGGCGGGCATGACCTTCGACCCGGCGTACATCACTCTCTCCGGTCCCGAGGAGGAGCTGGAGCAGGTGAAATCCGCCTCCGTCACCGTGGACCGGGACAACGTCTCCAGCTCCTTCACCGCGGCGGCAAACTACAAGCTGGTGGACGAGACCGGCGAGGTCCTGTCCTTCGACGACGTGACCACGGATGTGGACAGCGTTACCGTCACCGTTCCCGTGAACGTTACAAAGGAGGTCGCGCTGGACGTGAGCCTCATCTACGGCGGCGGCGTTTCGGAGGAAAATGTGGCGAAGACCATCGAACCCGCCACCATCACCGTCGCGGGCGATGCCGCCACCATCAACGGCATCAACACCATCTACCTCGCCACCATCGACCTTTCGGATTACCTCACCTATCCCCGGACCGAGCTTCCCATCATCCTGCCGAACGACACGGAAAACCTCTCCGGCGTCAGCACGGCGGCGGTGGAGCTGACCTTCTCCGGTCTGGAAACGGCATATTTCGTCGTGACGAACCTCGACTACGCCAATCTCGCGGAGGGCTATTCCGCGGACGTCATGGACATCACTCTGGGCGTTACCATCCGTGCGCCGTCGGAGTTGCTCTCGTCCATCGAGGCAAACAACATCCGCGCCGTGGCGGACCTGACGGACATCACCGCCACCTCCCGCGCTCCGGTGAACGTCTATGTGGACGGTTACCCCGAGGCCGGCGCGGTAGGGGATTACGTGCTTTATGTGCGGGTCGCCACGTCTGGTTCGGAGGGTGAGGGATGACACAAAACGGCGTCGTTACAAAGCTTCTGGAGCACAACCGCGCGGAGGTCGCCGTGGAGCGCGGCACGGCCTGCGGCGGTCACTGCGACGGCTGCGAGACCTGTATTTATTCCGCCACCCTGCGCATCGCGGCGGAAAACGCCGTGTACGCGAAGCCCGGGGACCGGGTCGTTCTGGAGAGCGGCACCGGCTCCATCATGGGAGCGGCCTTCCTCGTCTACATGCTGCCCCTGGCCCTGTTCTTCCTGGGGTACGCCCTCGGAGCCCTGTGCGGGCTGTCCCAGGGTCTGCGCGTGCTGACGAGCCTCGTGGGCGCTGCCGTCGGCGCGGCTCTCGTGGTGTTTCTCGGCCGTCGGCGGAGGGAGATCACCTTCCGCATCGTCGGCTTCCAGCGCTGATGTACGGCTACGTCCGACCCGATCGCGGCGAGCTGAAGGTCCGGGAGTACGAGACCTTCCGCGGCGTGTACTGCGGCCTCTGCCACACGCTGAAGGAGCGTTACGGTCCTTTCGCCCGGTACACCGTGAACTACGATTTCACTTTCCTCGCCATGCTCCTGGCCGGCCCGGAACCGGCGCATTCCTGTGCAAAGCGCTGTCCGTACCACCCGCTGCGGCGGACGAGCTGTCCCGAGGGGGCGGCGTCCCTGGACCTGGCGGCGGACTACAGCGTTATCCTGGCCTACTGGAAGCTGCGGGATGGGGCGGAGGACAAGCCCTTTTTCCCCGCGCTGGGCTATCGCTTCCTGTCTCTGCTTCTGCGCAGGTCCTACCGAAAGGCGGCGAATACCCGGCCGGATTTCGCGGCGCTGACGGAAACGGAGCTTTCGGCCCTGTCCCGGCTCGAGCGGGAGCAATGCCCCGCGGTTGATGCTCCGGCGGACCGCTTTGCGAATATCCTTCGCGGTGCGGCGGACGGGGAGGAAGACCCCGAGCGTCGGCGGGTCCTGCGAGAGCTTCTTTACGCTTTGGGCCGCATCGTCTATATCTTGGACGCGGCGGACGATCTGGCGGAAGATATGAAAGACGGGTCCTATAACCCCCTGCGCTATCGCTTTGAACCGCGGGAGGGAAAGCTCTCCCCAGAGGACGAGGCGGAGCTTCGTCTGTCCCTCCGGCACTCCCACAATCGTCTGTCCTCGGCGTTTGCGCTTCTGCCGCCGACGCCGTACACCCCCATTTTAGAGAACATACTTTTTCTCGGCCTTCCCGGCATCACGCAAGCCGTGTTTTCCGGCGAATGGAAGGCATCCAAACGACAACGGAAGGAACGAAGAGATCATGAACGATCCCTATAGCGTCTTGGGCGTTGCCCCCTCCGCCAGCGACGACGAGGTAAAAAAAGCCTATCGCGACCTGGCCCGGAAGTATCATCCCGACAACTACCACGACAACCCCCTCGCGGACCTCGCCTCCGAAAAGATGAAGGAGATCAACGAGGCCTACGACACCATCACGAAATCCCGGGAATCCGGCGGCTCCTACGGCGGCTCCGCGTATCAGAGCCAGAGCTATCAGCAGAGCTACCAGCAAAGCTATTCCGGCGGCAGTTCAGCCTACGCCACGATCCGCAATCTGATCAATGCCAACCAACTGGACCAGGCCTCGAACATGCTCAGCGGAATGTCGAACCACGACGCGGAGTGGAACTACCTCATGGGGAGCGTCTGCTGGCGTCGCGGCTGGATGGACCAGGCTGCCCGGTATTTCCGCGCCGCTGCCACCATGGAGCCGGGAAACATCGAATACCGCAACGCCGTGCAGTACATGAACAGCGGCGGGCAGGCGTATCGGCCCTCCGGCATGGGGGGCTCCATGACCAGCTCCGACGCCTGCACGGTCTGCAACTCCCTCATCTGCGCGGACTGCTGCTGCGAGATGATGGGCGGGGACCTGATCCCCTGCTGCTGAGATGAACGACTCCGCAAAGCGCGTCACCCGGCTCGCGGTCCTCACGGCCCTGGGGGTGGTGCTGCTGCTTCTGGTAAACGTTATCCCCGCGGGACGGCTTGCGCTGTTTGCCGTTGCCGGTTTTCCCGTGTGCGCGTCGCTCCTGCTGTACGGTCCCGGCTGGGCCGCCGGGGTGTACGCGGTGACGGCGATGTTGGGCTTTCTTCTTTTCCCCGGCGTGACCGCCATTGGCTACGCTGCGTTTTTCGGATATTACCCCATCGTGAAGAGCCTCATCGAGCGGGTGAAAAGCGCACATCTCGTCATCCTTCTGAAAGCCGTTCTCTATGCCGCTGTGTTCGCGCTGTACTGGCTTCTCGCCCGGGAGATGTTCTCCGGGATGGATGAGGCGCTTCCCGTGTATGTCCTGTTCCTGGCCGGCGCGGTGGCGTATGCCATCTATGACTGGTGCTATTTTCTTCTCATTCAATTCTATCTGGATAAAATTGCGAGGTACATCCCATGATTCTCAGCATGACCGGTTACGGCGGCGCGAAGGGCGAGGTCCGGAGCATCGTCGTCTCCGCCGAGCTCAAAAGCGTCAACAACCGCCATTTGGACACCTCTGTCCGCCTGCCGAAAAGCTGTCTATTCGCGGAGGAGAGCATCCGAAACGCCGTTAAAGACCACATCTCCCGCGGTAAGGTGGACGTGTTCGTCTCCGTGGACACCTCCCACGCGGACGAGGTCAGCATCGCCGTGAACGAGCCCCTCGCCGCGGCCTATGTAAAGGCTGCTCACGAGCTTTTCGACAAATACGGCGTCACGGACGACATGACCGCATCGACCCTCCTGCGTATGCCGGAGGTCATCTCCACCGAGCGAGCGGATACCGACAAGGACGCGATGCTGGACGCAATAAACGTCGTTCTCGGCGCGGCGCTGTCCCAATTCGACGAGATGCGCGCCCGGGAAGGAGCTAAGCTGGACGCGGACATCCGGGAAAAGCTCGACGCCATCGAGCGCATGGTGGGCTGGGTGGAGGCCCGTTCCCCGGAGACGGTGAAGGAATACCGCGACAAGCTCACCGCCCGCATGAACGAGGTCCTGGGCGACGCCGGGGTCGACGAGGCTCGCATCCTGCAGGAGGCCGCCATCTACGCGGATAAGATCGCCGTGGACGAGGAAACCGTCCGCCTCCGCAGTCACATCGCCCAGTTCCGGCTGATGCTGGACGGCGGCTCCCCGGTGGGGCGGAAGCTGGACTTTCTCGTGCAGGAGATGAACCGGGAGATCAACACCACCGGCTCCAAATGCTCCGACGGCGAGATCGCGAATACCGTCATCGCCATGAAAGCGGAGCTGGAAAAGATCCGCGAGCAGATACAAAACATCGAGTAAGGAGGCCTGGTCTTGAAGCTCATCAGCATCGGCTTTGGGAGCTTTGTCTCCCCGGAGCGCATCATCGCCGCGGTGGACCCGGAATCGAACCCCATCAAGCGCATCGTGGCCCGGGGCAAGGAAAACGGCAAGCTCATCGACGCGACTTACGGCCGCAAGACGAAAACCGTCCTCATCATGGACAGCGGCCACGTAATTTTATGCCCGCTGACGCCGGAGAGCGTCTCCCAGCGGGTCGCCGGAAAGGCAGGAGGAAACGACCATGATCGCGAGGAGTAACAAGGGCGTTTTGCTCATCGTCTCGGGACCTTCCGGCGCGGGAAAAAGCACCGTGATCTCCCGCCTGTCTCAGCTTCGGTCGGACATTCGTTTTTCCGTCTCCGCCACCACGAGAGAACCCCGTCCCGGTGAGATCGACGGCCAGGATTACTACTTCAAGACCCAGGAGGAATTCTGGGAAATGATCAAGCTCGACGCGTTTTTGGAGCACGCCGAGTATGTGGGAAACTCTTACGGCACACCCGCCGCTCCGGTGGACCGTGATCTCGCGGAGGGATTTAACGTCATCCTTGACATCGAGGTCCAGGGCGCGTCCCAGATCATGGACAAACGCCCCGACGCCGTCAGCGTGTTTCTCTGCCCGCCGAGCCTGGAGGAGCTGGAACGCCGTCTCCGCGGCCGGGGTACGGATTCCGAGGAAAAGATACGGGACCGTCTCATGGCTGCACACCGGGAATACGCCCAGGCGCATAAATACAGCTACATCATCATAAACGATGACGCAGATACCGCCGTCCGGGAACTGGACGCCGTCCTCACTGCGGAAAAATGCCGCAGCCGCTATATTTTGGAAGGAGAAAACCTGATATGATGCTCTATCCCCCCGTGGCCGATCTAGTGAACAAGGTCGGAAGCAGCTATGCCCTCGTGAACCTCGTGGCCAAGCGTGCCCGCCACATCTCCGCCCAGGCGGAGGCCAACGGCGAATCTCTGACGAAGAAGGCCGTTTCCTCCGCCATCGAGGAGGTCTATACCGGAAAGCTCACTCTGAGCACCGAGCCCGCCGAGGACGAGGCAGTTCAGGACTGATCCGGCCTTGACACAGGAACAGACCGCCCGGATCGCGGTGTCCGGCGTGACCTATTGGGTCGATAAGCCCTACACCTACGCTATCCCGGAAAAGCTGGCGGACCGGGTCCGTCCCGGCGTGCGGGTCGCGGTGCCCTTTGGCGGGTCCCGCCCCCGGGAGGGGATCGTCCTCGCCCTGGGCGGGGAAACGGAAAAACGCCTGAAGCCCGTCCTGGACGTGCTGGACGACGAACCTCTCCTGACAGAGCGGCAGGTGCAGTTGGCCCTGTGGATGCGGGAACGCTTTTTCTGCACGGTGATGGACGGCGTCCGGGCCATGCTCCCCGCCGGACTGTGGTATCGGGTCAGTCCGGTGTACTGCCTCGCGGAGGGCGCCGACCCCGAGACCGCCGGAAGCAACGCCTCCGAGCGTCTTGTTCTGGAAGCAGTGGCGGGCCACGGCGGACGCTGCGAGCTTGCGGACATCGAGGCGGTCTTCGGCACGAAAAACCCCGGACCGGCCCTGGCGAGTCTTGTAAAGAAAGGCGTTCTCGCGGCCGATGCCGAGGCCGTGCGCCGCGCCGGAGACAAGACCATCCAGAAGGTCAGCCTTGCTGTCCCGCCGGAGGAAGCCGTCGCCCAGGCGGAGCGGAACAAACGCGCTCTGCGGCAGAGCGCTATCCTGCGTCTTATGGCGGAGCTGGGGACCGCCTCCGTGGCGGACGTGTGCTACTTCACCGGCGCGACGCGGGATGCGGTGAAGGCCCTCGAAAAGAAGGGCTTTGTCACCGTCTCCCGGCAGGAGGTATATCGCCGCCCGGCGTATGACCGCGGGGAGGAAAAGCCTCTCCCGACGCTGAACGACGACCAGATGCGAGCCTACGACGGCATCCGATCCCTGCTGGACAGCGGTAAGCCTCAGGCGGCGCTGCTCTTCGGCGTTACCGGCAGCGGCAAGACCACCATCTACATCCGCCTTATCGACGACGTCCTCCGACGGGGAAAGTCCGCGATCCTGCTGGTGCCGGAGATATCCCTCACGCCCCAGATGCTCCAGACCTTCTCCGGATACTTCGGGGACCGGGTGGCGGTGCTGCATTCCTCCCTCTCCATGGGAGAACGCTACGACGAGTGGAAGCGCATCCGCTCCGGCGACGCGAGGCTCGTCATCGGCACTCGCAGCGCGATCTTTGCGCCGGCGTCGGACCTGGGCATTGTCATTCTGGACGAGGAGCAGGAGGACACCTACAAGTCCGACACCACTCCGCGCTATCATGCGAGGGATGTCGCCAAATACCTCTGTGCTCACAGCGGCGCGACCCTGCTTCTCGGCAGTGCCACGCCGGATGTTTGCTCCCGATATTATGCCGACACCGGGCGGTATCATCTCTTCACCCTCCCCGGACGGTACAACGCCATGCGTCTGCCGGAGGTCCGCATCGCTGACCTCAAGCAGGAGCTAAAAAACGGCAACGCGGGAAGCGTTTCGTCGATCCTGCGGTACGAGATCCAGGAAAACCTGGACCGAGGCGAGCAGACCATCCTGTTTCTCAATCGCCGCGGTGCCAGCAGGATGGTCACCTGCGCCGACTGCGGACATACCTACAAATGCCCGAACTGCACGGCGTCTCTGACCTATCACAGCGTGGGAGATCGACTGGTCTGTCACTACTGCGGTCACGCGCAGCGGCTGGACCGCGCCTGCCCGGACTGCGGCGGGAGGCTGACCTTCGTCGGCGCGGGCACGCAGAAGATCGTGGAGGAGCTGGGAGAGCTCTTTCCCGGCACCGAGGTCCTGCGGATGGACACGGACAGCGTTGCTCCCGTGGGGAGCCACCGCACCCTGTTCGAGAAATTCCGCTCCCAGCGCATCCCCCTCCTTGTAGGGACGCAGATGGTAACAAAAGGCCTGAACTTCGAAAACGTCACCCTCGTAGGCGTTCTCAGCGCGGATCAGAGCCTCTACAGCAGCGATTACCGGGCGGGGGAGAGGACCTTTTCCCTCATCACCCAGGTCATCGGCCGCAGCGGACGATTCTCGAAGCCCGGTCGGGCCGTGATCCAAACGTTCACCCCCGAAAATGAGATCATCCGGCAGGCTGCGCGGCAGGACTACGACAGCTTCTATGAAGGAGAGATCGCCCTCCGGGAACTCACTTCCACGCCGCCCTTTGCGGATATGTACGTCCTCACCGCCACGGGGGAGGACGAGACCGCCGTCCTGCGCTGCTGCCGGGATGTGCGGGACACGATGCTCCGTCTGGTGCGGCATATCCCCGGGGCCCGGGTCCTGGGTCCGGCACCGCTTCCCATCGCGAAGGTGGGGGGCGTGTGGCGGTATCGTGTCACCGTCGCCTGTCCCGAAAACAGCGCCGTCCGCGGGGCGGTGAGCCGGGCGCTTCTTTCCTGCAACAACAACCGTAACTACCGGGGTGTCTCGCTTTACGCGGACTTTGACCCCATCGACTGATAATATTAGGAGATATACTATGGCGCTTCGCAACATCTTAAAAGAAGGGGACGAGACCCTCACCAAGCACTGCCGTCCCGTGACGGACTTCAATGACCGTCTCCATGATCTGCTGGACGATATGGCGGAGACCATGACGGATGCCGACGGCGTGGGTCTTGCCGCGCCCCAGGTCGGCGTTCTGCGCCGGGCGGTGGTGGTCCTGGAGACGAATGTGGACGCCGAGGCCGGGGAGGAGCCCTACATCATCGAGCTTGTAAACCCGGAGATCATTGAATCCCACGGCGAGCAGGAGGGTCCGGAGGGCTGTCTCTCCGTACCTGGGGTGTACGGCTGGGTGAAGCGCCCGGAGCGGGTCGTCGTCCGCGCCCAGGACCGGGACGGCGGCGTTTTTGAATACGACGCCTATGGCCTCACCGCTCGGGCCTTCTGCCACGAGATCGCTCACCTGGAGGGTCAGCTCTTCCTGGAGGTCAGCGACCACATCCTCACCGACGAGGAGCTGGAGGAATACTACGCTTCGGGAGAGGACGAATGAAGATCGTTTTCATGGGAACGCCGGATTTTGCCGCGTGTTCTCTGCATAAGCTGCTGGAGGAGGGCTTCGACGTCGCAGGCGTTTTCTGCCAGCCGGACAAGCCCAAAAACCGAGGTCACAAGCTCCAGCCCTGCGCCGTGAAGGAAGCGGCTCTCGCGGCGGGACTGCCCGTGTACCAGCCGGAAAAGCTGCGGGACGGAACGGCCCTGGCCGTTCTGAAGGAGCTTGCGCCGGACATTCTTGTGGTGGTGGCTTATGGGCGCATCCTGCCGGACGATATGCTGGCCCTTCCGAAGTACGGCGCCATCAATGTCCATGGCTCGCTGCTGCCGGCCTACCGGGGCAGCGCTCCCATCCAGCGGGCTGTGCTGGGCGGCGAGACCATTACCGGCGTCACCACCATGTTCCTCGCCTCCGAGATGGACGCGGGGGACATCATCTACACCGCGGAAACCTCTATCGGCGAGACCGAAACAAGCGGGGAACTATTTGAGCGCCTTGCTCCCATGGGAGCGGAGCTTCTTGTGAAGACGCTTCGTGACATCGAAGCCGGCACCGCGCCGCGGATTCCTCAAGACCACGAAAAGGCGACCTTCGCGCCGCCTCTGACGAAGGACGAGGCGCCCATCGACTGGACCCGACCAGCCTCCGTTGTCCTGCGCCACATTTACGGCATGCAGCCCTGGCCTTGTGCGACAGCGGAGCTGGGAGGCGAACCCTTCAAAATCTTTGCCGCGGAGCGGTCCGACACCCGAACGGCAAAGGCTCCGGGGACGATCCTCTCCGCCGGAAAGCGGGGCGTGGAGATCGCCTGCGGCGGGGGAGAGGCGGTGGTTATCACTGAGCTCCAGGCCCCCGGGAAAAAGCGCATGGCGGCCTCGGCATACCTGCTGGGTCATCCGATGGAGGTGGGCTGAGATGCCCCGGAAAACCGCGCTGGACGCGCTGCAGCGCTTCCGGCGGGACGGGGCCTGGAGCCGGCAGGTCATGGCGGCGCTCATCCGCCAAAACCGCCTCGACGCCCGGGACGGCGGCCTTGCCTCCCGGATGTTCTATGGCATTCTGCAGAATATGACTTATCTGGACCACGTCATCGACGCCTATGCCCGGGGAAAGCTGGAACCGAAGGTCCGGGACATCCTGCGCCTTGGGGCTTACCAGATCCTGTTCATGGACCGGATACCGGACCGGGCGGCGGTGAACGAGTCCGTGTCTCTGTGCCGCGAGCTGGGTTATGCCCGGGTATCGGGCCTCGTGAACGCCGTCCTGCGGCGGGTGATCGACCATAAATACGATCTTCCGCTCATCCCCGGAGAGGGTACGGCTGCATATCTTTCGATCCGATACAGCCACCCCCAATGGCTTGCGGAAGAGCTCGTGGCAGAGCGCGGATACGACGGCGCGGAGGCGGTCCTCCGGGCGAATAACACGGAACCGCCCATCTATCTGCAGGTGAACACCCTGCGGACCACGGCGGCGGCCTGCGGGGATGCCCTCGGCGCCAAAGCCCACGACAGCATCCCGGACTGCCTGGCGCTGGACGGCGGGGATTTCATGAATTCCGACGCCTTTCGGGACGGCTGGTTCTATGTGCAGGACCCGGCGGCGCGGCTGGCTGTCATGGCGGCGGACCCAGGACCCGGCGAACGGGTGCTGGACATTTGCTCCGCGCCCGGGGGCAAGAGCTTTGCCGCGGCCATTGCCATGAAAAACGAAGGCAAAATCCTTTCCCGGGACATCAGCGGCGGGAAGCTCAATCTCGTGATGGACGGCGCGGACCGCATGGGTCTGACCGCCATCGAATGCCGGGAGGGCGACGCCCGGGACATCGACGGCGCGGAGCTTTTTGACCTCGTCCTCGCGGACGTTCCCTGCAGCGGCCTCGGCGTCATCCGCAAGAAGCCGGATATCCGCTGGCGTGACGCTGCGGGACTGGCTTCATTACCGGAACTGCAGGCGGAAATTCTGGAGTCCGCTTGCCGGGCAGTGCGTCCTGGCGGGAGGCTGCTGTACTCCACCTGCACCTGGCGCAGATCGGAAAACGAGGGCGTGACGGAGGCGTTTTTAGCTGCCCACCACGAATTTACGAAAACACAGGAAAAGACGTTTTGGCCGGATACGGACGGGACGGACGGGTTTTATCTATGCCGGATGGATCGGAAAAACGAGATATAAAATCCCTTCTGCCGGAGGAGATCGCGGCGGACTTCCAGGCCATGGGCCTGCCGGGGTTCCGGGCGAAGCAGGTGTTCTCCTGGCTGTCCCGGGGTGTTCGGTCCTTTGATGAGATGTCGAACCTGCCGAAGGACCTCCGGACGCGGCTGGGAGAGATATATGAAATCCCCGGCATCACAGTCCTCCGCAGGCAGCTTTCCGCCCAGGACGGGACGGTGAAGTTTCTCTGGCAGCTCCCGGACGGGGAGAGCGTGGAGACGGTCCTCATGCGCTACAAGCACGGAAATTCCGTCTGCATCTCCAGTCAGGTCGGCTGTCGGATGGGCTGTGCCTTCTGCGCCAGCACCATTGGCGGCAAGGTCCGGGACCTGCGGCCATCGGAAATGCTGGATGAAGTCCTGCGCACCGGCATTGAGTCCGGGGTGGACATCTCGAACATCGTCCTCATGGGCATCGGAGAGCCGCTGGACAACTTTGACAATGTGGTGCGATTTCTCCGGCTCGTGAACCATCCCGACGGCGCGAACATCGGCATGCGGCACATCTCCCTTTCTACCTGCGGCGTTGTGGAGGGAATTGACAAACTGGCAGACCTTAATCTACAATTAACCTTATCCGTATCTCTCCACGCGCCGGACGACGAGACCCGGTCGAAGATCATGCCTGTGAACCGCCGGTACGATGTCTCGTCGCTGTACGACGCCTGTGAGCGATACTTTGCCCGGACGGGACGGCGCGTCTCCTTTGAATACGCCATGATCCGGGACGTGAACGACACGCCGAAGCACGCGAAGCTTCTCATCCGCCGCCTCCGCGGTGCCGGCGCGCACATAAACCTCATCCGCCTGAACTACGTTTCCGAGCGGGGGCTTCTGCCCTCCACGGAGGAACGGGTACGGGAATTTGCGAAGACCCTGTCCGATGCCGGCGTCACCGTGACCGTTCGGCGGAGGCTCGGCGCCGATATCGATGCGGCATGTGGACAACTGCGACGAGGGAGCCAACGACATGACGACTAGCTTTGGACTGACCGATAAAGGCCGCTACCGAGCGGAGAATCAAGACACCTATGATGTCGTACTTACCGGGGAGGATTTGCTCGCCGTGGTGTGCGACGGCATGGGAGGCGCTGCGGCGGGGAAGCTCGCCAGCGACATGGCGGCAAAACGTTTCCTTGCCTTTGCCCGGGCGGGTTTTGCCATCGGCGGCACAGGACAGGACGAGGACGTCCTGCGTCAAGCTGCGGACGCCGCGAACCGGGAGATCTTCCACTTTGCCGGTTCGGACCCGGAGTACGCCGGGATGGGCACGACTCTCGTGGGTGCGGTGTTCCGGGAGGAGACGGTCACCCTTGTGAATGTGGGTGACAGCCGAGCCTATCGCATCGCGAGAGACGGCATCGTCCAAATCACGAAGGACCATTCCGTCGTACAGCAGATGGTGGATGCCGGCGAGATCACTCGGGAGGAAGCCCGCCGTCATCCCCGGCGGAACCTCATCACCCGGGCGGTGGGAAGCGAGGCCTTCGTTACCAGCGACCTCTACACCCTCCCCCTGCGGGATGGAGACATTTTCCTTCTGTGCTCGGACGGTCTCACCAGTGCCGTGCCGGACGCGGAGCTGCACCGGCTGGCCCTGGCCTCGTCCGACGCGGAGAGCGCTTGTCGTGCGCTGGTGGGAGCCGCCTTGGAAAACAATACCCGCGATAATGTCACGGCGGTGGTCGTGATCCCCGAGAAAGGAGGTGCGCGGCATGGATAACAAAGTCAATTGGCGTCTCGGAAAGACGCTGGACGGACGGTACGAGATCACTTCCGTTCTGGGGATCGGCGGCATGGCCGTCGTCTATAAGGCCTTCGACCAGAAGCTCAAGCGCAACGTGGCCATCAAGGTCCTGCGGGACGATGTGGCCATGGACGCGCAATCCCGCCGCCAGTTCCGCACCGAATACCAGGCTGTCGGCATGCTGAGCCACCCGAATATCCGCGCGGTGTACGACGTCGTATCCTCCGGAGACACGGAATACATCGTCATGGAGTATGTGGAGGGCATAAACCTCAAGCAATACCTCAAGAAAAAAGGTGCCTTGTCCTGGAAGGAGACCCTGCATTTCTCCACCCAGATCGCCAAGGCTCTCAGCCACGCCCACGCCAAGGGCATCGTCCACATGGACATCAAGCCTCAGAACATCATGCTTCCGAAGGACGGCATCGCGAAAGTCGCGGACTTCGGCATCGCCCAGCTGGAAGGCTCTGCCGGGGAGAACGCCGATTTCGACGAGGCTCTCGGCAGCGTCCACTATATCTCCCCCGAGCAAGCCCGGGGGGAGGCGGTGGACGCCCGCTCGGACATTTACTCCCTCGGTGTCGTCATGTATGAGATGCTCACGGGCCGTCTGCCCTTCGACGGGGACTCCGTGGCGGAGGTGGCCGTAAAGCACTTCACCGTCACGCCGGAGCCGCCTACCGTCATCGACCCGTCTATCCCGCCGGAGCTGGAGGACATCACTCTCCACGCCCTGCAGCCCGATCCCGGCAAGCGCTACCAAACCATCGACGACATGCTGGCGGACCTGGACGACTTTCGCAAAGGACAGACCGCCGCCATCCACGCTGACGTGCGGCAGGCGCTGGAGGACGAAGAGAAAAACGCCGATACCGCCGCTCCCATCCGGGACCACATCCACGTCATCACGAAAAATGTCCCGCGCATCAGCCGTTCCGGGGAGCTCTCCCGGGAGGGGTATCAGCGTCGTCGTTCCCGGGCCAACCGCATCAGCACCCTGGTGGGCTTCGGCCTTGTCGTCGCCTTCGCCCTGTGCCTGTTCGGGTTTGTGTGGAAATACTGGCTGCGGGAAATCTTCTCCGACGCCGAGCGTATGAACGTGCCCACCTTTGTCGGGCAGACCGAGGAATCCATAACCGGCGACGAGGGCATGCGAGAGCTGTTCGAATTTGAGATCTTCTATAAAGCCGACTCCGCCCATCCCGCCGGGGAGATCATTGCCCAGGACCCGGCTCCCGGAGCCAGCCGCATGGTCGTTCCCGAGGGTGTCCATGTGAAGCTCACCGTCAGCTCCGGCATCAAGCTCGTCACTCTGCCGGATGTCACGAACTACGCCTATACCGACGCCCAGGTCACCCTGCAGGGTATGGGTCTGAACGTGGAGACCACCCTGGAGGCCTCCGAATCCGTTACGAAAAATTACGTCATCACTACGGAGCCTGCCCCGGGTTCGTCTGTTTCCAGCGGCGGCACCGTCACCATGATCGTCAGCGCCGGACCCACCGTGACCATGAGCCGCGTCCCGGACGTCATCGGCCGCACGAAGGCAGACGCTCTCATGTCCCTCCAGCAGAATGGCCTCGTCTGCTCCGAGACGGAGATCACCTATGTCAGTTCCGATCCTGCGGAGGAAGGTGTCGTCCTCTGGCAGAGCTACGCCGGCGGCTCGGAGGTCATCACCGGCACCAAGATTTATATCCAGATCGGCAGCGGCTCCGCCATGGGCGCTGGGCAGGGGTAAGGACTTGCGGGAAGAAGGAATCATCGTCCGCGCCCTGAGCGGCTTCTACTATGTCCGCTGCGGCGAAGGGGAGATCGCCTGCCGTGCCCGGGGACGCTTCCGAAAGGACGGCACGACGCCTCTGGTGGGGGATCGGGTCGTATGCGACCATGACGGCGGCACCGGCACCGTGACCGAAATTCTGCCCCGACGGAACGCCTTTGGTCGTCCCGCGGCGGCGAACGTGGATATTCTCGTCATGGTCGTGTCCGAGGCCATCCCGGTCACGGACCCCTACCTCATCGACCGGGTCACGGTCCGCTGCGAGAAAAGCCATGTCGGTGCGGCGATCGCTGTGAACAAATGCGATCTGTCCGACGGTACGGGCCTCGCGTCCATCTACGCCAACTCAGGTTATCCCGTCTTTCTCGTCAGTGCCCAGACCGGGGAGGGCATCGATGCCCTGCGCATGGGCCTCGCCGGGAAGATATGCTGTTTTACGGGAAACTCCGGCGTCGGCAAAAGCAGTGTTCTGAACGCCCTCTGTCCGGGCCTGTCCATCCCTACCGCCGAGGTCAGCCAGAAGCTGGGCCGCGGCAAGCACACCACCCGCCATGTGGAGCTTTTCGATCTCGGAAACGGGACGTTCATTGCGGATACTCCCGGCTTTTCCTCCTTTGGGGACGAGACCGAGACCCCCATTTTTCCAGAGGAGCTTCCCGGGCTGTTTCCTGAGTTTTCGGACCATATCGGCTCCTGTCGCTTCGACGACTGCACTCATCGCCGGGAGCCGGGGTGCTCCGTGCGGGAGGCGGTGGAGGCCGGAGCCATCCATCCCAGCCGTTATGCCTCGTACCTCCGTTTGCACGAGGAAGCCTCCCAGCTCAAAAAATGGGAACTCAAATAAATACACGCGCCTGCCGCCTCTCCCGTAGGATAGGGAGGGGTGGTTTTTTATGCGGAACCGATGCTGCCGCCGGCGGAGCTCCTGGCTTGCCTGGGCGGCGGTGGGCGTAGGAGCGTTCATCCTGCTGGTGCTTCTGCTGCCGCTGTGGATCTGGTGGCTGATCGCGGGCCTTGCGCTGCTCATCGGCGGGCTGTGTCTTATGAAACGATAGGCATATCCCGCCCGGCGACGGCATAGCCTGTTTTCAGAAAACAAGGCAAGGAGCGATGGTCATGGATACGGCTTTGAAAATGGATAAAATCGAAGGCATGGACCCGGTGTGGCGCGGGGGCTCCGTCCGGGAGATCAGCGAGGATTATGTGGTGCCGGACAGTATGCCGGATGTTGGCGAGGTCGCGGACGCCCAGGGCATCCTGACCGTCCAGGGGAAGGACGCGGACAGCGGCGGGGTGCAGCTCTCCGCGTCCCTGTCCGTCTGTGTGCTGTATTCGCCGGAATCCGGCGGCGGTCTGCGGAGCATCGAGCTGACGCTCCCGGCAGACCTGCGGATGGAAGCCCCGGGTACGGACATGGACTGCCGCGTCGTGGCCCGGGTCCGGGTCCGCAGTCTGGAGGCCCGGACGGTGAATTCCCGGAAGCTGGCCATCCGGGCGGAGCTGGAGGCGGAGGCTTGCTGCTATCGAAGCGCGGTCACGGAGATCGCTTCCGATCTGAAGGACCCGGCGGGGGTGCAGCTTCTGCGGCAGGAGGCGGAGGCCCTGATCGTTTCCGACGTGCGGGAAAAGACCTTTGCCATGACGGACGACTATGTCTTTCCCGCGGGCTGCGGCGCGGATGCCCATCTCCTGACCCGGCGGACGGAGATATGCCCGGAGGATGTGCAGTACGTCGGGGGAAAGGCGCTGTTCCGCGGACGGGTCCGGTCAGTGCTGGCCTTTGCATCGGCGGAGAACGGACAGATATTCTCCGAACGCTACGAGACGGAATATTCCCAGATCATGGAAATCACCGCCGCCGGGGACGACGCCCGGCCGGAGATGACGCTGTTTCTGACGGGAGCGTATTTCGATCTGCCGGAGTACGGGCAGGAGGGGGACCGCATCCGGGCGGAATTTCATCTCGCGGCCCAGTGCGTCTGCCGGGAGTGCCGAAGCATCCCATACATCGCGGACCTCTACAGCAATCGCACGGAGCTTGTTCCCGAAACGGAATGCCGATCCTTCGTCGGCGGGGTGCGTCCGGTGATGATGCGCCAGACTGTTGCAGAGCGCGTGGAGAGCGTCCCTTCCGACGGACAGCTTCTGTTTTCTTCCGCCTCCGTGGGAAGCGTCGTCGCAGAGGAAAATGCCGTGCGGACCGCGGTTTTCGTGCGGCTCGTGTATGGACTTCCGGGCGGTGGGACAGCGGTATCCCGCAGCCGTTTTTCCGCCGAGTTCACGCTCCCGGACCTGGATGCGGAGGAGACGCTGCGGGATATTTCCGTCACCGTGGCGGATGTATACTGCGTGCCCGGGACGGGGGACGTGCGGCTGTCCCTCCGGCTGGATGCCTTCGCGGAGCGGCCCGCATCCATCACCTGCGTTTGTGCCGTTGCGGAGACGGAACCCGAAGCCGATCGGAGAAGCTCGCCGTCGGCGGTGCTGCTCTGGACAAAGCCCGGAGCGGACCTCTGGGCCCTGGCCCGGACGTATCACTCCACCGTGGAGGACATCCTCGCCGTGAACGAGGGACGCCGGGAGGGACTTCTTCTCGTCCCGAAGGGACGATAAATCTCGCGGTTAATGGTTGATATTGCCGGGAGGATGTGGTAAAATTCCTTGTAAAAGATATTTACAGGGAGATGAAATATATGTCCGGACATTCCAAATGGCATAACATTCAAAAAACCAAAGGCGCTGCGGACGCCAAGCGTGCCCAGGCCTTTACGAAGATCGCCCGCGAGATGATCGTCGCCGTCAAGGAAGGCGGCAGCGGCGACCCCAAGAACAACATGCGCCTTGCCGCCGTCATCACGAAGGCCAAGGCCGCCAATATGCCGAACGACAACATCAAGCGCACCATCGAAAAAGCCCTTGGCAACGGCGATACCTCCACCTTCGAGTCCGTCACCTACGAAGGCTATGGTCCCGGCGGCGTCGCCGTCATCGTGGAGGCCATGACCGACAACCGCAACCGCACCGCCAGCGAGGTCCGGCATGCCTTCGACAAGTACAACGGCAACCTGGGCGCGGCCAACTGCGTGTCCTGGTCCTTTGACCGCAAGGGCGTCATCGTGGTGGACAACGAGGACAACGACCTGGACGAGGAAGCGGTCCTCATGGACGCTATGGAGGCCGGCGCCGCGGACATGGAGACCGAGGACGGCATCTTCACCCTCTACACTGCCCCCGCGGATGTCACCGCCGTGGCGGACTACATGACCGAGCACGGCTACAAGCTCCTCTCCGCCCAGGAGGAAATGGTTCCCCAGAACTACATCACCCTTACCGCCGAGGGTGATCTCAAGAACATGCAGAAGATGCTGGATGCCTTCGACGACAACGACGACGTGCAGAACGTCTGGCACAACTGGGAGAACAACGAGTAACCCACAACCACATCGGCACCGGAGACGATCTCTCCGGTGTCTTTTTGTTGCATTTTCCGATTGCCATGTGCTATAATGCCGGAGCGAGCTTTCTGAGCGGCCGCGGGCATGAGCCGAAAGGCTGTGCGTGAGGAAAGTCCGGGCTCCGCAGGGCAAGGATAACGGG
>CAYNZM010000017.1:0-26163 GCA_964401725.1 uncultured Oscillospiraceae bacterium | reverse complement strand
GGCTCCGTCATCAGCCCGTATTACGACAGCCTCCTCGTCAAGATCACCTGCTGGGACAACACCTTTGAGGGCGCCTGCCGCAAGGCCACCCGCGCCATCCGGGAGACCCACGTCCGCGGCGTCAAGACGAACATCCCCTTCGTGACGAACGTCCTCTCGAACGAGACGTTCCGCAAGGGCGGATGCCACACGAAATTCATCGACGAGACGCCTGAGCTCTTCGAGTTCGACGCCAAGGGCGGCGACCGCGCCACCCGTGTTCTGAAGTACATCGCGAACATCCAAGTGGCGAACCCCAATGCCGAGCGCCATCAGTACGATCCTCCCCGCTTCCCCGTGGCCCACGCCCCCGCGAAGTACGAGGGAAGCCTCAGGGAGATGCTGGATAAGCAGGGCCCGAAGGCCGTTCAGCAGTGGGTCCTGGACCAAAAGAAGCTCCTCATCACCGACACCACCATGCGGGATGCCCATCAGAGCCTGCTGTCCACCCGCATGCGTACCCGCGACATGGTAAAAGCCGCGGACGGCACGGCCGAGATTCTGGCGGACGCCTTCTCCCTGGAGATGTGGGGCGGCGCCACCTTCGATACCGCCTACCGCTTCCTGCACGAAAGTCCCTGGGAGCGTCTTTCCATGCTGCGGGAAAAGATCCCCAACATCCCGTTCCAGATGCTGCTGCGGGGCTCGAACCTGGTGGGCTACGCCAGTTATCCCGACAACCTCGTGAAGGTCTTCGTCAAAACCGCCGCCCGGGAGGGCATCGACGTCTTCCGCGTGTTCGACAGCCTCAACTGGATACCCTCCATGCAGACCGCCATGGAGGAGGTCCTGAACCAGGGAAAGCTCCTGGAGGCCACCCTTTGCTATACCGGCGATATCCTTGACCCCCATTCCGACAAATACACGCTGGAGTATTATGTAAACTTCGCCAAGGAGCTGGAGAAGTTCGGCGCACATACCCTCTGCATCAAGGACATGTCCGGCCTGCTGAAGCCCTACAGTGCCAAGCGGCTCGTGGAGGTCCTCAAGAGCGAGGTGGGTCTGCCCATCCATCTCCACACCCACAACACCACCGGCAACCAGATCGCGGCGTACCTGCTGGCGGCGGAGGCCGGGGTGGACATCGTGGACACCGCCATCCAGCCCCTGTCCAGCCTTACGAGCCAGCCCTCCATGAACGCGCTGGTGGAGGCTCTGAAGGGTCAGCCCCGGGACACCGGCTTCGACACCATGCGGCTGCAGGAGCTGGCGGATTACTGGTCCGACGTGCGCCTGCGCTATGAGAGCTTCGACAAGGGCCTCAAGGGTCCCGTCACGGACATCTACCGCTATGAGATCCCCGGCGGTCAGTACACGAACCTTCAGCCCCAGGTCGAGGCTCTGGGCCTCGGCAACCGGTTCCGGGAGGTCAAGGAGATGTACAAGACCGTGAACGACATGCTGGGGGACATCATCAAGGTCACCCCGTCCTCCAAGATGGTGGGCGATCTCGCGATCTTCATGGTCCAGAACGGTCTGACCCCGGAGAACATCCGCACCAAGGGCGCGAATCTTGCCTATCCCGACAGCGTCGTGAGCTTCTGCAAGGGCCTCATGGGCCAGCCCGTCGGCGGCATCCCGGCGTGGCTGCAGGAGATCGTTCTGAAAGGCGAAAAGCCCATCGAGGGCCGTCCCGGCGCGCAGATCCCGCCGGTGGACTGGAAGAAGATCGGGGAGGAGGTCCACGCTTTCTGGCCCGAGGCCCCGGATGAGGACGACCGTCCCTTCATCAGCTACGCCATGTACCCGAAGGTATTCGAGGACTACATCCGCCACCGCAAGGAGTACGGCTACATCATGCGGATGGGCAGCCACGTCTTCTTCAACGGCATGGCCGTGGGCGAGGTGAACCAGATCAACATCGAGGACGGCAAGACCCTGGTCATCAAGTATGTGGGTCTGGGCGATATGAACGAGGACGGCACGCGGAACGTGCTCTTTGAGCTCAACGGCATGCGCCGCGAGGTCGCCGTCGTGGACCCGTTTGCGAAGGATGCAGGCGTGTCCATCGTCATGGCGGACGAGAGCGACGACCGGCAGATCGGCGCGTCCATCCCCGGCATGATCTCCCGGGTGGATGTCCAGCCCGGCGATGAGGTGGACGCCAACCAGGTCCTCGCCGTCATCGAGGCCATGAAGATGGAGACCTCCATCGTCGCTCCCAAGGGCGGCGTCATCGACCAGGTCCTCATCAAGAAGGGCGACAACGTCAAAGCAGGGGAATTGTTGATTACCCTCAAGTAATCTGGTACAATATCTCCGGGGTGGGTTCCCACCCCGGAGTTTTTTTGAGAGGACAGGACATTGAACTTACCCGAAGGATATGCCGTCGAGGTAATCGACGGCGGCTTTGTGCTGACGGCGCGTCTGCGCTGCCCGGTGTCCCAGGCACGGTGTCTCGCGATGGTGTGCGCCTCCTGGGTCCGGGAGGCCGTGGGCGGCACGGCAAAGATACTCTGGCCGAACCACGTCGTGCGGGAGGGTCGGCGCGTATGCGGAACCACCTGCCGGGCAACGGCGGATGACAAAATTATGTTAACCTTCTTGCCGGACCCGGAGGTCCTTCCCATGCCGCTGGACGCCTTCCGGGCGGCGGTGATCGACGCCGCGGTCCCGGCGCTGGAGGGATACCCCGAAAACCAGGCGGACCTGCTGGCGAAGTATTGCGAGCAATGCCTCACGGTGATGAAATTCGTGAATGTGACCTACCGGGGCGTGCCGCTGTACGGCTTTGCCTTCGCCGTGGACAAGCACGGCGGGCTCATGGTCATGACCCAGGAGAGCCGCACGGTGGTCACGCTGTACGGCGGCGAGGCGGAGATCGTGAAAAAAGAGGATGCCCCGGAGGACGTACCTGACGTTCCCGCTATGCCGGGACGATAAAAATTATGTTAACCTAACATTTCCCGGAATTCCCCCCACCAATCCACGATGCGAAAGCGCAGATCGTATTCCCGGCCGTCGCCGGCGATGAGATCGGCGCTTTTTGCGTCCAGGGACAAAAACGCCGCCTGTTCGTCGGCATCCTCCGCCAGCGCCTCGGTGCACAGCGGCGGGAAAACCACGCACCACCAGTTCGCGCCCCGGCCCTCCCCCATGGTGATCCGCAGGGAGAGATATTCCCCCGCCGGGAGGGAGAAGTCCGCGTAGCTCCGGCGGGGATAGTACTCCGTTCCGAGGGATACGCCCACGTCCCCCAGGGCCTCCAGCTCGGATTGGCTGGACAGGATTATGTTAACCGCATCCTCCCGCGTCCGGCACTCTGCCAGCCGGGGGGAGAGCAGGGCCAGGACCTTGTCCCGCATCTGCAGCTTTTCCGCCTGGGCCTCCGGGGTGTCGTCCGCCGCCACGACGTGCAGCCGCACGAGCTCGCTCGCCAGCCTCCGCTGCCGTCCGTCGGCCCAGAGGCCCGCGGCGAGGGTCACGCACAGGGCCAGCAGCAGCGCAAGCTCCCAGGCCCGCAGGGTTTGGTTCCGCATAAAAAATCACCGTCCATGCCATCGTTTCTGCCGATAGTATGGGCGGTGATTTTATTTTTCAAACCGGGTTAAATGTTCTCCGCCGGGGCGGGCCGGGTGAGCCAGCACTCCCGGTATTGGGCCGCCAGGACCCGATGGGCGTTTTTCGCGGTGGCTTCGTCGGCGAACAGGCCGAACACGGCGCTTCCCGTGCCGGTCATGGCGGCGCCGAGAGCGCCCAGGTCCACGAGGCGGCTCTTGACGGAAAGGACCGCGTTTTGCCGACGGTCCAAAACGTCCTCGAACACATTGAACATCCGACGGGAGATGCCGGGAAGATCGCCGGCTGCCAGGGCGGCGACGAGACCGGGGGTGTCCGGGTGGAGACGGCTTTTGCGGCGGTCCACCCGACCGAAAAGCTCCGGGGTGGAGATGGCAAAGGGGGGCTTGCAGACGACGATGGCGCAGTCCGGCAGGGGAGCGAGAGGTGTGAGGAGCTGTCCCCGGCCCTCCGCCAGCATGGTGCCGCCACGGACGCAGAAGGGAACGTCGCTTCCGATCTCCTCCGCCATAGCGCAGAGGTCGTCGGCGGTTTTTTCGCTCCCGGTGAGGGCGTTCAGGGCCCGGAGCACCGCCGCGGCGTCGGAGGAGCCTCCCCCCATGCCGGCGCAGACCGGCGTGCGCTTCACGGTGCGGATGGAGGCGCCGAGGCCCGTCCCCTGCAGGAAGCGTTTGGCCGCTCGCAGAGCGAGATTCCGGTCGTCCGCGGGCAGGTAGGGCTGACCCGGGGCCAGGGTGAAGCTCCCGTCCGTCGTAAGGTCGACGTACAGGTCGTCGCCAAATTCCACGGACTGCATGACCATGCGGAGGTCGTGGTAGCCGTCGGGCGTTTTTTTCAGCACGTCCAGCGATAGATTCAGCTTGGCATGGGCACGTTCGAGCATGGTATCACCTGTCCTTCCGCCTTTATTATACACGGTTTTCCCGCGGCAGGCAACGCTTTTGGAAAAAGCCCACAAGGGAGGGTGCGGTTTTTGTGCAAAATGCTTGTGGAAAAGCGGGAGGGGATGGATTAAAATAGAAAACATTGGATTAAAGTGTGGGGAGAGGAGGCGTGCCTGTGGAAGCTCCCCTTGTTGGCGGCGTGCTGGCGTTCCTGTTCGGAGCGGCGATTTCTGCGGTGAATTACGCCATCAATCGAACGGCGCTGAAGAAACGCCCGGAGCTGCTGGCGTCTATGTCCGTCGTGCGGCAGGCGCTGAATATCGGCGCTCTCGCTGCGGCGTTTTTCCTGGCCCGAGTCCTGCCCTGGGGCACGACGCCGCTTCTTGTGGGCACCGCCGTGGGACTTACGGTCCCCTCCGTCCTGCTGTCCATGCGGCTGGCGAAGGAAAACGACGCCCTATCCGCCCAGCCGGAAAAACCCTCCGAGAAAGGAGATGATGCTCATGGGTGAGCCATCCGAAGTCATTCTGCCGCTGTTCGGCGTCCTGGACATCACCGGCGAGGTGGTGGTCATGTGGATCATCATTGCCGCGGCGGCGGTCCTGTCCCTGTTGGTGACGCGGAATCTCAAGGAGCGTCCGGGAAGGCTCCAGAACGTCATCGAGACGGGCGTGGAGTATCTGGACAACTTCTTTTCCGGCATCATCGGAAAGAAAAAAGCCCGGAAATACTTCTATTTCCTTGGCTCTCTGTTTATTTTCATCATCTTCGCGAACTATTCCGGGCTGTTCCCCGGGGTGGGCATGACGAAATACGCCAAAGCCCCCACCTCGTCCCTGTCGGTGACGGCGGGCCTCGGCATCCTGACCTTCGTTTTCCTGCTGGTGTCCAGCATCCGGGCCAAGGGCTTCAAGGGGTTTTTGCTGCGGTTCTGGAACCCCATCATCATCCTTGTGCCGCTGCTCATCCTGGACGAGTTCATCAAGCCCGCGTCCCTGGCCCTTCGTCTTTTCGGCAACATCTTCGGGGAGGAGACCGTCACGGAGCAGCTCTACGAGATACTGCCCATCGGCGCGCCCATCCTCATGATGGTGCTGTCCCTGCTCTTCTGCGCCATCCAGGCCATCGTGTTCACCATGCTGACCACCATCTACCTGGATGAGGCCGTGGAGACCGAAGAAGAATAAACCCGATCCCAAAACTATCAAAAAACAGGAGAACATTACCATGACCGATTCCGCCATCATCGCCATCGCCGCCGCTCTCGCCATCGCCGTTTCGACCATCGCTCCGGCCATCGGCCAGGGCAAGACCGCCGCCGCCGCCATGGAGAGCATCGCCCGCCAGCCCGAGGCCGCCGGCAACATCCGTTCCACTCTCATCATCGCCATGGCGCTCATGGAGGCTCTCACCATCTACGGCCTGCTCATCGCCTTCATGCTGGTAGCCAAGATCTGAGGAAGGTCCCATGACCATACAACCATCGGTCACGATCTGGACGATCCTCAGCTTCCTCGTCCTGATGCTGGTGCTGGACCGGCTGCTGTTCCGGCCGCTGCTGTCCTTCATGGATAAGCGCCGGGAGAAGATCGACGGCGCGAAGCAGGCCAAGGCCGACGCCCTGCGCCGGCGGGAGGAGGAGCTCCGCCGGCGGGAGGAGGACCGTCTCGCCGCGGAGAAACGCATCGCGGCGGAAAGTGCCGCGGCGCTGGACGGTGTGCGGAGCGAAAACACCGCACGTCTCGCGGAGAAAAAGGCGGAAAACGACCGGCGTCTTGCCGCCCTGGACAAGAAGCTGGAGGCGGAGTCCGCCGCCATCCTGGCAGAACTGGAGCCGCGGGTGGATGCGCTGGCTGCGTCCTTTGCCGACCGCCTGCAGGCCCTGGGAGACGACGGGGAGGACGAGGTCGACGAGACCGCCGCGCCCCACGCGCCTCTGGCCGCCGAATGAGATAGGAAACGCTATGCATTTTGTTTATGTGATCATCAACGTCGCGATCCTCGCGGCGGTACTGGTGCTGGTGGGCCGAAAGCCCGTGGCGAGCATCTTCCGGTCCCGCCGGGAGCGGATCGACGCGGAGCTCACCGAGGCCGAGACGCCGTTGGCTCTCGCGCCTCTGCCGCCGGCGGAGGAACCCGGCTCGCCCCTGGAGGCGGAGCTTGCGGAGGCCCGACAGGCCGGGGAGGATGCTCTCCGGGAGCAGGACATCCTGCTTGACCGGGACAGCGAGGACCGTCGCCGGGAAATGCTCCTGCAGACCCGCATCGCTCTCGTGGAGCGCGTTTTGGAGCGCATGACGGCGTACATGACGACGGAGGCGTACCTCCGCCGTGTCCGAGACCAGAAGGCAGAGGCCGTGGAGCATATCCTCCGGCGCATCCACCTCACTCCCGGCGATATCGCGTACCTCACCCGCAGCGGACGGCTGTATGTGACCCTCACCTCCGCCGACCCCATGTCGGAGCATCAGGTGGAGCGCATCCGTGCCCGGGCGGAGGAGTTGGTGCGTCCCACAGGGGGCGAGATCAGCTTCTGGGTCCGGCAAAACCCGGAGCTCATCGCCGGCCTGCAGCTTCGCATCGGGGACACGATCTACGACTATTCCCTCGCCAACAAGCTCTACCGCCTGGGCCGCGCTCTGAAGGAGCGTCCCGTCACGGAGACGGACGGTGAGAGCATGGCCGAGGGCCTTGCCCAGGCCGCCCGGGAGATGGAACTGGGCATCGACGTATTCCAGGTGGGGCGCGTCATCAGCACGTCGGACGGCATCTGCTGGCTCGACGGCGTGGCGGACATCATGTACGGCGAGCTCGTGGAGTTTGTGGACGGCCAGCGGGGCATGGTCATGGACATCCATCCCGATCGCGTGGGCTGCATCATCTTCGGGCAGTACGACCATGTGGACAGCTACAGCCGGGTCCGTCGGCTGAACGTCATGGCCAGCGTCCCGGTGGGGGATGCCATGCTGGGCCGTGTGGTGGACGCTCTGGGCCGTCCCATCGACGGCAAGGGCCGCATCTGGACCCGGGAGACGAGACCCATTGAGTTCAACGCCCCGGCCATCCCCGACCGGCAGAGCGTTTCCGTGCCGCTGCACACCGGCATCAAGGCCATCGACGCGCTCGTTCCCATCGGACGGGGCCAGCGCGAGCTTATCATCGGCGATCGGCAGACCGGCAAGACCGCCATCGCCATCGACGCCATCCTGAACCAGCGGGGACGGGATGTGGTATGCATTTACGTCGCCATCGGGCAGAAGCGCTCCACCGTGGCGGAGATCGCGGCAAAGCTCGAGCAGAACGGCGCCATGGAATACACCACCATCGTCAGCGCCACGGCGTCGGACTCCGCGTCCCTGCAGTATATCGCGCCCTTTGCCGGAGCGGCGATGAGCGAGTATTTCATGTATCGGGGCCGGGACGTGCTGATCGTGTACGACGATCTGTCGAAGCATGCCGTGGCCTATCGCGAGCTGTCGCTGCTGCTGCACCGGCCCTCGGGCCGCGAGGCATACCCCGGCGACATCTTCTATCTCCACTCCCGCCTGCTGGAGCGGGCGGCGCGGCTCTCCCCGGAGGCCGGCGGCGGCAGCGTCACCGCCCTACCCATCATCGAGACCCAGGCCGGGGACATCTCGGCGTATATCCCGACGAACGTCATCTCCATCACGGACGGACAGATTTTCCTGGAGACGGACCTCTTCAACGAGGGTCAGCGTCCGGCGGTGAACGTGGGTCTTTCCGTGTCCCGCGTGGGCGGTTCGGCCCAGACCGGGCTGATGAAGCAGGTTGCCTCCCGGCTCCGCACGAGCCTGGCCCAGTACCGCGAGCTTGCGGCGTTCACGCAGTTCGGCTCCGATCTGGACGACGCCACGAAAAAGGTCCTGGCGGCGGGCGAGCGCATGATGGCGGCTCTGCGGCAGGATCGCTACTCCCCCCTGGACGACTGGAAGCAGGCGCTTCTCATCCTCGCCGTGGCGGGAGGGTATACGGACGCCATCGACCCCGGCGAGATGGAGAATTTCGCCGCGCGGCTGTTTGCCTGGTTCCCGGCGGAGGAGCCGGCGCTGGCGGCGCGGATGGCCACCGGCAAGAAGCTGGACGACGCGGCCTCCGCTGCCGTGAACGAGGCGCTTTCGCGCTTTGCGGAGGCAGTGTGATATGGCGAGCCTGCAAGAGCTTCGCAAGAGGCTTCGAAGCATCCAGTCCACCGGGCAGCTGGCCGGGGCCATGCGTACCGCCGCCACGGCGAAGTACGCAAAGCTCGGCCGGGTGCGGGAGGGCTTCGTCCCCTACGCCGCCGGCTGCCGGGATATGCTGCGGCTGCTGGGCGGCGCGGGGATCACCCGGACGGCAGAGGAAGTCTCTCCCCGGGACTGTCTTGTGATCCTGTCCTCCAACCGGGGCATGTGCGGCGGCTTCAACGCGGAGCTGAACCGCTTTCTGGAAACGGAGCTTTCGGAGCTTCGCGACCCCCTCCTCCTCGTCTGCGGCAAAAAGGCCGCGCTGTTCCTGCGGGAGCGCGGGATCGCGTTGGAGGAGTTCGAGGTCTCGGATGTGCCGCGGTACGCTGAGATGAAGCTTGCCGCGGAGCGTCTGCGGACTCTGTACCGCGAGGGAGCGGTCTCCCGGGTGTTCGTGCTGTACCAGCGCTTCCAGAACATGCTGACCCAAGTCCCCACCCGGCGGAGACTTCTGCCGGAGGAGGACGACGGCGAATGCCGGGACGAGACGCCCCTGTTTCTCCCGGACCGGGACACCATCGCCGCACGGCTTGCGGAGAGCTGCCTCGACGCGGCGCTGTATGACCTCGCTCTCGAAAACGCCGCCGGAGCCCAGGCCGCCACCATGATGGCCATGCGCTCGGCCTGCGACAACGCCGAGGCCGCCGCCGCGGACCTGCAGATCACCATCAACCGCCGCCGTCAGGCCGACGTGACCGCCAGCGTCATCGAAACGGCTTCCGGCGGCCTGCAGCAAGGAGTTTGACTATGGCTTCCAGCAACATCGGAACCATCACCCGCATCAGTGGGCCGGTGGTGGACATACAATTCCCGGACCACGGCCGTGTGCCGGACATCTTCCACGCGGTGGAGGTCTCCATCCGGGGGGATGTGCACGTTCTGGAGTGCCTGCAGCAGTTGGGCTCCGGGGCGGTGCGCTGCATCTCCATGCGCCCGACGGACGGCATGTCCCGGGGGATGCAGGCGGTGGACACCGGCGCGCCGATCTCCGTGCCCGCGAGCGAAAACATGCTGGGGCGGATGATCAACGTTACCGGCGACCCCATCGACCGGGCCGGTCCCATCCAGGCGGAGGAGCGCTGGCCCATCCACCACAAGGCCCCGGATTTCACGGACATCGTTCCCGCCAGCGAGATCCTCGAGACGGGCATCAAGGTCATTGACCTCATGACGCCCTATGCCCGGGGCGGCAAGATCGGTCTTTTCGGCGGCGCGGGGGTCGGCAAGACTGTCCTCATCATGGAGCTTATCCGCAACATCGCCCACGAGCACGACGGCTATTCCGTCTTCGCGGGCGTCGGGGAACGCTCCCGCGAGGGGAACGATCTCTGGAACGAGATGAAGGACTCCGGCGTCATTGACAAAACGGCTCTGGTCTTCGGGCAGATGAACGAGACTGCCGGTGCGCGTCTGCGGGTGCCTCTCGCGGGGCTCACCATCGCGGAATATTTCCGGGAGACCGCCCACAAGGACGTGCTTCTCTTTATCGACAACGTCTTCCGCTTCACCCAGGCGGGGTCCGAGGTCTCCGCCCTGCTGGGACGCATGCCCTCCGCCGTGGGCTATCAGCCCACCCTGGCCTCGGAAATGGGCATGCTGCAGGAGCGCATCGTATCCACGAAAAACGGAGCGATCACCTCCGTCCAGGCGATCTACGTCCCGGCGGACGACCTGACCGACCCGGCTCCGGCGACGGCGTTCTCCCACCTGGACGCCACGACGGTCCTCTCCCGGCAGATCGTGGAACTGGGCATCTATCCCGCCGTGGCGCCGCTGGAATCCAGCAGCCGCATGCTCATCCCGGACGTGGTCGGCAAGCGGCACTACGCCGCCGCCCGGGAGGTCCAGCGGGTTTTGCAGCGGTACAATGAATTGCAGGACATCATCGCCATCCTCGGCATGGAAGAGCTCTCCGCCGAGGACCGGCTCACCGTCCGTCGCGCCCGGCGCGTCCAGCGGTTCATGAGCCAGCCCTTCCACGTGGCGGAGAGCTTCACCGGCATGCCCGGGGCTTTCGTGCCCCTGGGGGAGACCATCCGGGGCTTTGAGGCCATCCTGGGCGGCGACTGCGACGACATCCCGGAGCAGGCATTTCTCATGGCGGGCACCATCGACGACGTGTACGCCAAAAAGGTGTGATCCCATGGACGGACCCATGACCCTGCGCATCCGCACACCCGAAGGGACCGCGGCGGAGGTATCCTGCGACAACGTGCGGTTCTTCCTGCGAGACGGCGCGGACGGCACCGGCGGCGGTTTCGTCGGCATCCAGCGCGGCCACGCCCCGGCGGTGCTGGCCCTGGGGGACGGACCCATCCGCGCCTCCCTCGGCGGGAGGTCGGTCCTCCGCGCCCACGTCGGCAGCGGGTTTGCCTCCGTGCAGGAGGATGTGATCACCGTTCTCACGGACAGTGCAGCCATCGAAGAATAAGAAAAAACGCGCCCATCGGCGCGTTTTTTGCTACCATGCAATAGTGAGATGAGTGGAATCGAGGCCCGCCTCGTCCCGGATGGCCAGGATGTACTGTCCCTCGAAGCCGAAGGTCGCCGCCCAGCGGTCGAAGCGCGGGTCCTGCGGGTCAACACGGTCCAGCCGTCCGGCGAAATAGGCCTCGTTCAGTTCCCGGAAGAAGGCGTCCAGCTCCGCCGCGTCCGGGTCGCTCGGGTCGATCACCGACCGCCCGGACTGCCGGAAAAACGCCGCGGCGTACGCGGGAAACGCGAGAAGCTCCGGGTCGCTGATGCCCTGGGCCGCCGCCCATCCCGGAACGTCCACGGGTCTGGCCTCATAGTCGAGCGCGTAGGGCGACAGCGTGAGGACGCCGTATTGGCAGGGATTCACCGGCAGGGCGGAGGTGGCGATCTCCCACGGGCCGTCGCCCCGGGCGATGTGCTGGCAGTGCAGATGCCCGCTGAGATTGGCGATGACGCCGTATTTTTCGTACAGCGCGAGAAGCTCGTCGGCGTTTTCGATGACATACCCCCGGTAGATCACCGGGTTGTGGCGGTAAATATTCTGGTGGCTCACGGCCAGGACCTTCGCCCCGGCCACGGCGGCGTCCGCCAGTTGGGCCTCCACCCAGGCGAGGGTCTCCGCCGGGACGATGTTCGGCGTATCGACGCCGTTCACGTCCAGCATCAGGACCCGAAGAGATGGTGTTATGTCAACTATATAGCTCAGGGAAGCGCCGTCCCTGGCCCGGGCCCGGGCGAAGCCGAAGTCGGCGTAGATGTCCGCGAATTCCGCCGGGGTGACGCTGTCCACCCGGGTGAAGCCGTCGCCGTGAAAGGCGGCGGCGTTGTCGTTTTCCAGGTCGTGGTTGCCGGGGATCACAAGGACGGGAATGCCCGCCTCCGCAACGGCCCGGAGCTTCTCCGCGAGAGTCTCGTGGCTTTGCCGCGCACCGTTGAAGGTCAGGTCCCCGGAGAGGATCAGCGCCGCAGGTTTTTCCGCAATGACCTCCGCGAGAAAGGCCTCCGTCAGTTCGTCGATATGGTCCATAATCTTTCCGTCGGCGTTTCGGATCATGTTCTCGAAATAAGCCCCGTGGTCCGTGAGCTCCGGGGCGAGGTAGTGCAGGTCGGTGGCGGTGATGAGTTCGAGCTCCTCCATGGGTTCTCCCTTCTCCGGCGAGGCGAGGGCGTGGAGCCCGAGGCCGGACAGCGCGAGAAACAGGGTAACCAGCAGAAACAGCCATGCTTTGCGATCCATGACGGGCTCCTTACGCATTTTTTCTTATGGTAGCACAAAAGCGGGACGTCCCGCAAGACATCCCGCTTCGGCAGGTGCGATTATTCCACGCCGAGGACCTTGTAATCCTGGTCCTCCACGGCCTTTGTGAGCACATCGCTTCCCACGTCGGCGGCAAGATGCACCACCGCGGTGCCGGCTTCATGGCTCACGTCCGCGGAGCTTACGCCTTCCACGGCCTCCAGCGCTTTTTTGACCCGGGCCTCGCAGTGCATGCACATCATGCCTTCGATCTTCATTGTCTTTACCATGGTTTTTTCCTCCGGTTCGATATTTGGGGCCGTGAGCTCTCCAAGGGAGAGGACCGGCGATTTCATGGGTTTGTCCCGTCCGGCGTCATGGACGCGGAACAGGTTCAGACGCAGGGCGTTCGTCACGACGCAGAAGCTCGAAAGGCTCATGGCCGCCGCGCCGAACATGGGGTTCAGCTCCCAGCCCAGCAGGGAGACGAAAACGCCTGCGGCGAGGGGGATGCCGATGGCGTTATAGAAAAACGCCCAGAACAGATTCTCCCGGATGTTCCGCAGAACGGCGCGGCTCAGGCGGATGGCGGCGGGGATGTCCGCCGCGCGGCTGTTCATGAGGACCACGTCCGCGGCGTCGATGGCTGCGTCCGTACCCGCGCCGATGGCGATGCCCACGTCCGCAGCGGTGAGGGCGGGAGCGTCGTTGATCCCGTCGCCAACCATGGCCACGGGACCAAGCGCCCCGAGACGCCGGACGACCTCCGCCTTGCCGTCTGGCAGGACCCCGGCTACCACGTCATCCACCCCGGCCTGGGCGCCGATGGCCCGGGCGGTGCGCTCGTTGTCGCCGGTTAACATAACAACACGGATACCCATGCCCCGGAGTTCCCGGACGGCCTGGACGCTGTCCTCCTTCAGCACGTCCGCCACGGCGATGGTGCCGAGGAGAACGCCCTCCCGGCAGAAGAACAGAGGGGTTTTCCCTTCCTCGGCGAGACGTTCCGCAGCGATGACGGCCTCGGCGGGGAGGGTAGTAACGGTCTCGATGAATTGGCGGTTTCCGGCGGCGATGGACGCCCCCTCCACCACGGCGGTGAGGCCGCTGCCGGGGTGGGCCGTGAAGCCGGAGGCTTCGGGAGCGTCGACGCCGGTCTCCGTGCCATAGCGGACCACGGCCTTCGCCAGGGGATGCTCGCTGCGCTCTTCCGCGGCGCAGGCCAGGCGCATTAACTCCGCCTCCGTGGTGCCGGGGGAGGGGAGGACATCCGTCACCCGGGGGTCCCCGGCGGTGAGGGTGCCGGTCTTGTCCAGGGCGACGAGCTTTACCTTGCCGGTCTGCTCCAAGGAGACGGCGGTTTTGAATAGGATGCCGTTTCGAGCTCCCAGGCCGTTTCCCACCATGATGGCCACGGGGGTGGCAAGACCCAGTGCGCAGGGACAGCTGATGACGAGGACGCTGATGCCCCGCGCAAGGGCGTAGCCCGCCGTCTGCCCAACCAGGAGCCAGACGAGGAAGGTCACGGCGGCGATGCCGATGACCGCCGGGACGAACACGCCGGAGACCCGGTCCGCCAGCTTCGCGATGGGAGCTTTCGTGGCGGCGGCGTCGCTGACCATGCGGATGATCTGGGAGAGGGTGGTGTCCTGGCCGACCCGGGCGGCGCGGCAGACGATGAAGCCCGAGACGTTTCCCGTGGCGGCGGAAACGGTGTCGCCGGGGGCTTTGTCCACGGGGATGCTCTCGCCGGTGAGGGCGGATTCGTTCACGGCGGTGGTACCCTCCAGGATCACGCCGTCCACGGGGATGCTCTCCCCGGGACGCACCACGAACACATCTCCCACGGCGACCTGCTCCACGGGAACGGTGGTCTCCGCGCCGTCCCGCCGGAGAACAGCGGTCTGGGGCGCCAGCTTCATAAGGGATTTCAGGGCATCGGTGGTCTTGCCCTTGGACCGGGCCTCCAGCATCTTGCCCACGGTGATGAGGGTCACGATCATGCCCGCGGATTCGAAGTAGAGGTCCATCATGCCCTCCATGACCGCGGCGGCGTTTCCGTCCGCCTGGGCCCGGGTCATGGCGAGGAGGACGTACACGCTCCACAGGAAGGACACGCCGGAGCCCATGGCCACGAGAGTATCCATGTTGGGTGCGCCGTGGAGGACGCTTTTCACGCCGCTGACGAAAAATTTCTGGTTGATGACCATGAGGATCGCCGCGAGAAGCATCTGCACGATGCCAACGGCGACATGGTTGCCGTCAAACAGCGGCGGCAGAGGCCAGCCCCACATGGTGTGGCCCATGGAGAAGTACATCAGCGCCGCGAGGAAAAGGAGCGACGCCATAAGACGTTTTTTTAGGGCCGGCGTCTCCCGGTCCGTGAGGGAGTCCGCCTCCGGCGTGGCGGGGGAGACCGCTCCCTTGGGGGAGGCGCCGTAGCCCGCGTCCGTCACGGCCTTTATGATGTCCGCGGCGGAGGCGGAGCCCTCCACACCCATGGAGTTTGTCAGCAGGCTCACGGAGCAGGAGGTGACCCCCGGCACCGCGGAGACCGCTTTTTCCACCCGGGCAGAGCAGGCGGCGCAGCTCATGCCGGTGATATTATATTGTTCCATCGGATAGCTCCTTGGTTTGTTAGCTATCCCTATCATACCCTATTGGTGGGAATATGTCAAAGACCCGGGCGTGGCCTCTGCCTGTGAAAATGTGAACGATTTGTGAATTTGCACAAGGAAAACCAGAAATTTTTGGAATTCTCCTAAGATATTTCTAATTGCAATGCGGCGGGTTGCCCCCTATAATATAAGTAATTCTTGCGAAAAACAGAAGAAAACCAAATATGGGCGAGTGGAAGCCTGCAGAAAAGAGCGTCTTATGCGACGCCGCCGAAGGAATAACATTATCAGGCAAAGCAGACTGCAGGCCGATCGCATTCTGGAGACGTCCGCATTTGCGGAGGCCGAAGGGGCAAGACGGGAGCCTCCCGTTTAATCTCTCAGGCAAAAGGACAGAAAGCGTGGCTTCCCGGCAGGGGAGGCTTCGATTTGCCTGAGCATACCGACCCGGTACGCTCTTTTTGTTTCGTATCGCGCAGCGGGAGACCGCTCGGATAATACATGGAAAGGGAATGAACGTAATGACATTTGCGGAGATCGTTGGAAAACTCGACAGCTTCGCCTGGGGTCCCATCATGCTGGTCCTGCTGGTGGGCACGGGCGTGTATCTGAGCGTCCGCGTGGGCTTCATCCAGTTCAGCCGCCTGGGCTACTGGATGCGGAACACCTTCGGAAAGATTTTCAAAAAGCAGGAAGCCGGCAGCGGTGAGGTCACTCCCCTCCAGGCCGTTACCACGGCCCTGGCCGCCACCGTCGGCACCGGCAACATCGCCGGCGTCACCGGCGCGATCGTGGCGGGCGGTCCCGGCGCTGTGTTCTGGATGTGGGTCTCGGCCCTCTTCGGCATGGTCACGAAATACGCCGAGGTTCTGCTTTCTGTGAAGTACCGCGAGCGCAATGAGCATGGCGACTGGGTCGGCGGACCGATGTACTACATCAAAAACGGCCTCGGCAAGAGCTGGGCCTGGCTCGGCAGCGTGTTCTGCGTCCTGGGCGCTCTGGCCGCCTTCGGCATCGGCAACATGACCCAGATCAACACCATCGCCTCCTCCATCAACACGGCCATCGACGCCTTCGGCGGCAACGTGGAGGCAAGCTCCGTTCAGATGTTCGGGCAGACCGTGCCCGTCTCCAGCATCGTCATCGGCGTCATCGCCGCCGTCATTGTGGCCCTCGTCCTCATCGGCGGCCTGAAGCGCATCGGCCAGGTCACGGAAAAGCTCGTGCCGATCATGGCGGTCATCTACATCCTCGCGTCGATCATCGTGCTGATCGTCAACATCAAGTACCTCGGCCAGGCCTTCGGCATGATCTTCGGCAACGCTTTCACCGTCCAGGCGGCCTTCGGCGGCGCGGTGGGCGTCGCCTTCAAGACCGTCGTTCAGAAGGGCGTCGCCCGGGGCGTTTTCTCCAACGAAGCCGGTCTCGGCTCCGCCCCCATCGCCCACGCGGCTTCCTCCGAGTCGAACCCCGTCAAGCAGGGCATGTACGGCATCTTCGAGGTGTTCATGGACACCATCGTCATCTGCACGCTGACGGCTCTCGTCGTCCTGCTGGGCTACTGCTCCGGCGCCATCGCCCCCGACTGGGCCGGTTCCGGCGGCACGGAGCTTGTCTCCGGCGCCTTCGGCGGCGTCCTCGGCAGCAAGCTCGGCTCCCTCATCGTGGCGGTGGGCATCACCCTGTTTGCCCTGTCCACGCTGCTGAGCTGGTCCCTGTACGGCGTACGCTGCTTCGAGTATCTCTTCGGCGTCAAGGCATCCATGATCTACAAGATCGTGTTCGTGATCGTCGTCGTCATTGGCGCGACGCTGAAGCTCAGCATCGTCTGGGACATCGCGGATACGCTGAACGGCTTCATGGCGATCCCGAACCTCATCGCCCTGCTGGGTCTGTCCGGCGTGGTCATCCAGGCGACGAAGGAGCATTTTTCCGACAAGAACAATCTCAAGTGACCCACGCGGTCCTATGGCGGAAGGTCCCGCTCCCGGATATACCGGGGGCGGGATTGCTTTTTCCCCGCCTTTGGGGGTATAATGGCGGCGAGAACAAACCAGAAAGGCGGAGGATTACCGTGCCGAGGAAGAGTGGACGCAATACCAAGGGCCGGATCGTGGCGGCGGCGTGGAAGCTGTTCTACGAGCAGGGCTACGACGACACCACCGTGGAGGACATCATCTTCGAGTCCGAGACCTCCAAGGGCTCGTTCTACCACTACTTCGAGGGGAAGGACGCGCTGCTGGGTTCCCTCTCGATGCTGTTCGACGAGAAATACGAGGAGCTGCGGGATACCATGGACCCGGACATGGACGCCGTGGATGCCCTGCTGTACCTCAACCGGGAGCTGTTCGCCATGATCGACAGCAGCGTCTCCATCGAGCTTTTGGCGCGGCTGCTGTCGAGCCAGCTTGTGACCCGGGGCGAACGGCATCTGCTGGACCGGAACCGGACGTATTTCAAGCTCCTGCACCGGATCGTCAAGCACGGGCAGGAGCGGGGAGAGCTCCGCGCCGACCGCACCGCCAACGAGATCGTCTCCGCCTACGCCATGTTCGAGCGGGCACTGATGTACGACTGGTGCCTCAATAACGGCGCTTACGCCCTGTCGAAATACGCGGCGGATATGCTTCCGATTTTGCTGGAGGGCTATCGCGTTAAAAAATAAATTAATAACCGTATTGTTTATAGTATTATAATCGTACGGCATTAAAACGTGTGAAATAAGTGGATTTTTATAAAATTATTGCTATGCAGTATAGAATTTAGTCTATACTGCATTCTGTATTTACGTCTTGTTTTTATTCTGGTATAATGCTCACAGAAAATAAGTTAGGAGCATCACCATGAAAATTTCGGAGCTGATTGTATTTGCGCTGTATCTTATCTTTATGATCGGTATCGGCGTGTATTTCTTCCTCAAAAACAAAAACGCCGGGGAGAAGGACTACTTCCTCGGCGGACGGCAGATGGGCCCCTGGGTGTCTGCGCTGTCCGCGGGCGCGTCGGATATGAGCGCTTGGGTTCTGATGGGCCTGCCCGCCTCGATCTACGCGCTGGGCGTTGGTCAGGTGTGGATCGCCATCGGCCTCGCCATCGGCTACGCGGTGAGCTGGATCGTGGAAGCGCCCCGGCTGCGCAGCTTCTCCATCGTGGCGAACGACTCCATCACGATCCCCCAGTATTTGACGAACCGCTTCCTCTCGAGCTCCAAGGCCGTCCAGGTCATCTGCGCGGTCATTTTCCTTGTGGCGTATACCATCTATGCCGCCTCGAGCATCAAGGCCTGCGGCACGCTCTTTAACACCGTTATCGGCATGAACGCCACCGCCGCCATGTACCTCGCCGCGGTCATCATCATCGGCTACACCTTCCTCGGCGGCTTTTCCGCTGTGTGCTGGACGGACTTTTTCCAGGGCCTGCTCATGCTCGGCGCGCTGCTTATCGCGCCCATCTTCGCGTCGTTCATGCTCGGCAGCGAAGGTGTGTCCACCGCTGCGCAGATCGCGCAGGAAACGCCGGGTTACTGGAACGCTTTCGCGAGCTGGAAGGACATTGTCTCCGGCCTCGGCTGGGGTCTGGGCTACTTTGGCATGCCGCACATCATCATTCGCTTCATGTCTGTCGAGAGCCAGAAATCTCTGAAAAAATCCGCGAAGATCGGCATCACCTGGACCATCCTCATTGTGGTCTTCGCCGCGATCGTCGGCATCGTGGGACGGCTCTTCCTCGGCTACGACGCCGTGATCGACGAAAACTCCCTCGTGTTCATCACCATGGTCCGCAAAATCTTCCCCGGCGTCCTTTCGGGACTGCTGCTCTCCGCGATCCTCGCGGCGGCTATGTCCACGGCGGACAGCCAGCTTCTCGCGGCTGCGTCTGCCTTCGCAAGCGACGTTTACAAGCCCATCTTCCGCAAGAACCGGGCGGGCGACCGGGAGATGCTCTGGGCCGGGCGCGTGGTGGTACTCATTATCGCGGTCGTCGCGCTCATCATTGCTTCAGCCCCCAACGCCGGTTCCATTATGAGCCTCGTCTCGAATGCCTGGGGCGTGTTCGGCGCGGCCTTCGGTCCGGTGATCATGCTGAGCCTGTTCTGGAAGCGCTTCACCTTCTCCGGCGCGGCGGCAGGCATCGTGGTCGGCGCGGCGGTGGACATCCTGTGGCTCGCGTTCCTGTCGTCCACCGGCATCTACGAGATCATTCCCGGCACCATCTGTGGTCTCGTCGCCGCCGTGATCGCCGCAAAGCTCTCGAAGGCGCCCGGCAAGGACGTCGAGGACCTGTTTGACCGGGCGGTCGCCTACGACGAATGAACCGCATACCCTCCGGCGGCGCGGAGCATCTCCGCGCCGCAGCTTTCACAGAAAAACATACTAATATGATAGGGTTTATGGGTTTTGTATAAAAAGGACCGCGATTTCCGTGGAAATTGCGTCGTTTTTTATCGTTGACAAATGCCATGGCGCGGGACTATAATAAACGCAACTTCCATTTGGGAAGCAACTGAATATCACCAAAGGCTGGGAAGAGAAGAGTACGCAGGAGATACGCCGCAGAGAGCCCCGGGAGCTGCGAAGGGGTGCGAAAGGCCTGCTGAACATGGTCTTGGAGCCGCGCGGGCGAGCGATCGTTAGTCCGCGACGGGAGCGCCCGTCACAGCGCGGGAGTCTGATGGGACTCCGCAAGGCCCGTATCGCGAGGTATGGGTGAAGCAAGGTGGTACCACGGCGCAATGCGTTCGTCCTTGAGCATTCAAGGGCGATTTTTGTTATTGGGAGGAGAATTATGGGAGAACCCATTATCCGCATCGACGGTCTCTGCAAGACCTTCGGCGCGGGGGGCGGCGCGGTAGAAGCGCTGAGAAACATCGACCTCACCGTCGAGCGGGGAGACATCTTCGGCATCATCGGTCTCTCCGGCGCGGGCAAGAGTACGCTGGTCCGGTGCATGAACCTTTTGGAGAAGCCCACCACCGGCCGGGTCGTGGTGAACGGTCGGGATCTCATGGCGATGAACGACCGGGAGCTGCGCCGGGAGCGTCAGAAGATCAGCATGATCTTCCAGGGCTTCAACCTGCTCATGCAGCGCACGAGCCTGGAAAACATCTGCTTCCCGCTGGAGCTTGCGGGCGTCAAGCGGGAGGAGGCCCGGAAGAAAGCCCGGGAGCTGCTGGAGATCGTGGACCTGCCGGACAAGGCGGATGCCTATCCCGTCCAGCTCTCCGGCGGACAGAAGCAGCGCATCGCCATCGCCCGGGCTCTCGCCAGCGATCCGGAGGTCATCCTCTGCGACGAGGCCACCAGCGCTCTCGACCCCAAGACCACCCAGTCCATCCTGGACCTGCTGAAGAAGCTCAACCGGGAGCTGGGGGTCACGGTGGTGGTCATCACCCACGAGATGCGCGTCGTGGAGCAGATCTGCAACCGCGTCGCCATTTTGGACGGCGGCGTCATCCAGGAGACAGGCCTTGTGTCGGACGTATTCTCGAACCCGCGCACCGAGGCCGGACGGCGGCTGGTCCTGCCGGACGGGGACAAAATCCACGTCCTGCCCCAGAATCGCCTGGTGCGCCTGGTGTTCAACGGCGCGTCCGCCAGCCTGCCGATCATATCCACCCTCGCCATCGAGCAGGGCATCAAGCTCAGCGTCCTGGAGGCGGACACCCGCTCCATCGGAGAGAAGACCTTCGGAAGCATGGTCCTGGGCCTGCCGGAGGACGAGACCGAGGCGGCAAGAGCGCTGATCTATCTCCGGGAGATTTCCGGGGTGACCGCGGAGGAGGTGACGGGATATGTTCAGTGAAGCCAATGTGGAGCTCTTGATGAACATCGTGCGGAGCGATCTTGCCTCCGCCCTGTGGCAGACGATCTACATGACCTTCCTGCCGACGATCCTCGCGTTCGTCATCGGTCTGCCCCTCGGCATCCTCCTGGTCACCGGCGAGGAAGGCGGCATCCGCCCCCTGCCGAAGGTGCTGATGAAGGTTTTGAACGTCATCATCAACCTTCTGCGATCCGTGCCGTTTCTCATTCTGCTGGTGGTGGTGCTGCCCATCTCCCGCTTCATCATCGGCACCACGGTGGGAACGCCGGCCATCATCATCCCCCTCGCCATCGCCGCGTTTCCCTTCATCGCCCGGCTGGTGGAGACCTCCATCCGGGAGGTGGACAAGGGCGTCGTGGAGGCGGCACAGGCCATGGGAGCCAGCCCCTTCCAGATCGTGTGGAAGGTCCTCGTCCCCGAGGCGAAACCCGCCCTCATCTCCAATTTCACCGTGGCTCTCATCACCATCTTCGGCTACGGTGCCATGGCGGGCATCGTTGGCGGCGGCGGCATCGGCGCCATTGCCATCAACTACGGCTACTATCGCCGCCGGGAGCTGGTTCTCTACTGTGCGGTGATCGTACTGATCCTGCTGGTCCAGCTCTTCCAGAGCGTCGGAAACGCTGTCACGAAGCGCTCCGACAAACGCATCCGGTAATTCGATTTACATCCGTAAATCCTTTTACATATCAAAATCTTTTATCAAAAGGAGAAAGCAACCATGAAAAAGATCCTCGCACTGCTTCTTGCCCTGACGCTGGTCCTGGCCCTGGCCGCGTGCGGTTCCTCCGCCAAGACGGAGACCGTCGCCCAGGAGGAACCCGCCGCGGAGGAAGCCGCGGTCGTCGAGACCGAGACCGAAGAGCCTGCCGAAGAGCCTGCCGAGGCCGTGACCCTTCGCATCGCCGCCTCTCCCACGCCCCACGCCGAGATCCTGGCCGTCGCGAAGGACATCCTCGCCGCCCAGGGCATTGACCTCGAGATCATCGAGTACACCGACTATGTCCAGCCGAACCTGGTGGTGGACAGCGGTGAGCTGGACGCCAACTACTTCCAGCACGCGCCCTACATGGACAGCTTCAACGCCGAGAACGACACGGACATCGTGTCCGCCGGTCTCATCCACTATGAGCCCTTCGGCATCTTTGCCGGCAAGACCGCTTCCATCGAGGAGCTGGCCGACGGCGCCCAGATCAGCATCCCCAACGACGCCACGAACGGCGCTCGCGCTCTGCTCCTCCTTGAGCAGGAGGGCATCATCACCCTGAAGGAAGGCGTCGGCATCGAGGCCACCGTGTATGACATCGTGGACAACCCCAAGAACGTCCAGATCATCGAGATGGAAGCCGCCCAGCTCCCCCTGTCCCTGGAGGACGTTGACCTGGCGGTCATCAACGGAAACTACGCCCTGGACGCCGGTCTGAACCCCGCCACCGATGCCCTCGCCATCGAGGACGCTTCCGGCGACGCCGCCCAGACCTTCGCGAACCTCATCGGCGTGAAGGCCGGCCGCGAGAGCGATCCCGCCATCGTTGCGCTGGTGGAGGCTCTCCAGTCCCAGGAGGTCGCGGACTTCATTAACGCCACCTACGACGGCGCGGTCGTCCCCATCTTCTGATCGTTCATCCAAACGCAAAAGCCTCCCGTCTGCCGCAGCAGACGGGAGGCTTTTCAGTAGTCCGCAAAGGAAGTGTATTGGGATGGTTTCGGCTTGTAGCGTATGCCGGAGACGAGGCCCATGGCGGCGAAGGAGGTGAAGAGGGAGGAGCCGCCGTAGCTGAAAAAGGGCAGCGCCACGCCGATGACCGGCGTGAGGCCGAGGCACATGCCGATGTTCACAAAGGTCTGGAAGGAGAAGGCCGCCGCCACGCCGAAGCACACCAGCATGCCGAAGGTGGACCGGCTGTGCAGCCCGACGTACACGCAGCGCAGGATGATGGCTGTCAGCAGCAAAATCACGAGGACGCAGCCGATCATGCCCCATTCCTCGCCGATGGCGGCGAAAATATAGTCCGCGTGCTTCGAGTCGATGGACTCGTTGGACTGGGTCTGGGTGCCGTGATAGAGGCCCTGGCCCGTCAGCCGTCCGGAGGACAGGGCCAGCTTCGCCTGCTGCGGTTCCCAGTTGACGCCGTACCCCTCCGGGTCGATGGTGGGGTCGTAGGGCGCGAGGATGCGCTCCTTCTGCCGGGTGGAGAGGACGTGGTTCCACGCCAGCGGCACCATCACAGCCAGGGCCGCGCCGCCGAAGAGGAACCAGTACAGCCGCAGGCCGGAGACGAACATCATCACAAAGAAGATGAAAAAGAAGATCAGCGCGTTTCCCAGGTCGCTGGAGATGCCGAGGATCAGCACAAACAAAACGCCGAAATGGGCGGCGATCTGAAAGACGGAAAGCGGCGAGCTGAGGTTCCGGTAGTCCCGCAGATAGGAGATGTGCTTCGCGGAGAGGACGATGTAGATGACCTTCACGATCTCCGAGGGCTGGATGCCGATGCCGAAAAAGCGGATCCAGCTGCGGTTGCCGGTGTCCTCGAGGCCGGAGCCAAAGGGAATGAGCAGGAGCAGAAGCCCGATCTCCGCCACCAGCAGCAGGGGCCACTGATCCGCGATGATGTCGGTGTCGATGACGGTGAAGAGGAAGTACAGGGCGACGCCGATGATGAGCGCGGCGATCTGGACGTAGACGTAGGAGGAGCTGTTGTAGCTGCGGGTGGCGCTGGAGATGATGACGATGCCCAGCACCGACGCCGTGAGGCACAGCGCGAAGAGCAGAAAGTCCGCCCGGGAGAGAAACGCGCGGAGGTCGGAAAGTTTCGGCTTCAAGCTACTTTCTCCTTTCGCCCGAATGTGATACAATAAGACTGCGGTCTCATGGGAACCGCCTCATTGTAACATAAAGAGAGAGGTAACGCAACCATGCCGGTACACGACGGACATCGCGAGAGGATGAAAAAACGGTTCCTGCAGCATGGACTGGACAACTTCGACGACCACAATGTGCTGGAGCTTCTGCTGTTTTATGCCCTGCCCCGCCAGGACACCAACGAGCTGTCTCATGCCCTGCTGGATACCTTCGGGAGCATCGACCGGGTGTTCGACGCCTCCCCCGAGGAGCTCATGACTGTGAAGGGCGTCGGGGAGAATGCGGCCGTGCTTCTGCGGCTCGTGCCGGAGGCGGGAAAGCGCTATGCCGTGGTGCACAGCCGCATGGAAAGCATCATCACGGATGCCGACACAGCCGGACGGTATCTCCTGCCGCGGTTTCGGCATTGCCAGACGGAGATCGTCATGCTGCTCTGCCTGGATGCGAAGGGCCAGGTGCTGGACTGTCGGCAGGTGGGGCAGGGGGGCATCAATTACGCAAATTTCAGTAACCGCGAGATCATTCGCATCGCCCTGCTCCAAAACGCCACCAGCGTCATCCTGGCCCACAACCACGTCGCCGGCATCGCCCTGCCGTCGGTCGAGGATATCCACGCCACGAAGAATCTGCAGCAGGCGCTGAGGCTGGTGGAGGTGGAGCTTGTTGACCATATCATTGTGGGAGGGGACGATTTTGTCTCCCTCGCGGACAGCGGATATCTGCGTTTGACGGGCGATTTCCTGCAAAATTCGACTGCTGCTCCGAAAAAGGCTTGTAAGTAAGACATTATGTAAATGAAAAAATTGATACTATTTGTTTCTGGACACGATTGAAGAATTTGAAGATTTTGGAAAAATAGGAAATAATGCGGGAATACCAAGGAGTTCAAATGTGTTGAAACATCTGTTGAAAATGTCGATAACTCCTTGCATACTTTTGATACTATAAAATTATGTAAAGCAAATCCAGGGCCGTCCCATCCGGGAAAGGCCCTGGATTTTTGCCGAAATACCGGGAAAAATGGGGAAACGATTCTTGGGAAAAGCTGGGAGAAATGCGGCGTAATTCGGAAGAAAATGGGCAGGATGATGCAGGAAGCACGGGATATTACTGATCGTAATATCCGGCAAGCTCCAGGATTTTTTTGTTGACTTCACATAGCCGCTGTGCTATTATATTTTAGCTTGCTAGTGTAGCTCAGTCGGTAGAGCAGCTGATTCGTAATCAGCAGGTCGTGTGTTCGAGTCACATCACTAGCTCCAGCGTGAGATCCGCTGCCTGTTTGGGCAGCGGATCTCTTTTGTTTTCGGGGGTTCAGTCCTGTCCGGGGACCTTCGGCAGGGCCGCGATGGACTTTGCCAGTTCCTCGTCCGTGGGGATGTAGTCGCCCATCTCGCCGTCGTTGAATTTCTGGTAGGCGGTGAGATCGAAATACCCCGTGCCGGTGAGGCCGAAGAGGATGGTCTTTGCCTCCCCGGTCTTCTTGCATTCCAGAGCCTCGTCGATGGCGGCGCGGATGGCGTGGCTGGACTCCGGCGCGGGCAGGATGCCCTCCACCCGGGCAAACTGCTGGGCGGCCTCGAATACGGAGGTCTGCTCCACGGCCCGGGCCTCCATGTACCCGTCGTGGTAAAGCTGGCTGAGGATGCTGGACATGCCATGGAACCGCAGGCCGCCGGCGTGGTTCGCGGAGGGGATGAAGGAGCTGCCCAGGGTATACATCTTTGCCAGGGGGCAGATCATGCCGGTATCGCAGAAGTCGTAGGCGAATTTGCCCCGGGTGAAGCTGGGGCAGGAGGCAGGCTCCACGGCGATGATGCGGTAGTCCGCCTCGCCGCGCAGCTTCTCGCCCATGAAGGGGGCGATGAGACCGCCCAGGTTCGAGCCGCCGCCGGCGCAGCCGATGATAATGTCGGGCTTCACGCCGTATTTGTCCAGGGCGGCCTTGGCCTCCAGGCCGATGACGGACTGATGCAGCAGGACTTGGTTCAGCACGCTGCCCAGGACGTAACGGTAGCCGGGGTTGGAGACGGCGACCTCCACCGCCTCGGAGATGGCGCAGCCCAGGGACCCGGTGGTGCCGGGGAACTCCTCCAGGATCTTTCGGCCGATGTTCGTGGTGTTGGAGGGAGACGGCGTCACGGAGGCTCCGTAGGTGCGCATGACCTCCCGGCGGAAGGGCTTCTGCTCATAGCTGACCTTGACCATATATACCCGGCATTCCAGGCCCAGATCTGCACAGGCCATGCTCAGAGCGGTCCCCCACTGCCCCGCGCCGGTTTCCGTGGTAACGCCCTTCAGCCCCTGCTCCCTGGCGTAATAAGCCTGAGCAATGGCGGAATTCAGCTTATGACTTCCCGAAGTGTTGTTTCCCTCAAATTTATAGTAGATGTGTGCCGGCGTATCCAGGTATTTTTCCAGACAATAGGCCCGAATCAGAGGTGCCGGACGGTACATC
>CAYNZM010000016.1:0-26368 GCA_964401725.1 uncultured Oscillospiraceae bacterium | reverse complement strand
CTACGACGACGCCTTCTTTGCCGATGTCATGAATTCCGTTCATGCGTAAGCCGTGCCGCCTCCCCGGAGGGAAACGGGCATGGATGTGTTACGGACGGCGGCGGTACTCGCAGAAGCGGTAACGGATGCCGTTTTCCTCCTGCCAGGGACCGTCCTCGGCGCATTCCCAGCCGGGGTCCGCGGCAAGATCGGGAAAGAAGCTGTCCGACGCGGGGGTGAGGTCGATGTGGGTCACGAGGACTCGGTGGATGTACGGCAGCATCGCCTGATACACGCCGGCCCCGCCAATGACGAAGCAGCGTTCATGCTTTTCTGCGGCGGTCACAGCCTCCGAAACGGAGTGCACGACCTCCGCGCCGGGGATGGCGATGTCCTGCGCGGTGAGGATGATGTTCTCCCGTCCCGGCAGGGGTTTTCCCCCGGGGAAGTCCGCCAGGGTCTTGCGTCCCACGATCACCGCCGCTCCCATGGTGGCCTCCCGGAAGCGCTTTCGGTCCGCCCGGAGGGTCACCGGCTGGGTCCCGTCCGCACCGATGCCGCCGTCGGCATAGACCGCCACGATGGCGTTCACAGTCACACCGCCACCGGGATTTTCCCGGTAAACTCGGAGTATTCGTACCCCTCCACCCGGAAGCTGTCCCGGGTGAACTTATAGAAGTCGTCCACCGTCGGGTCCATGATAAACCTCGGTGCCGGCTTCGGCTGGTTTTTAATGATCTCCTCGATGGCGGGCACATGCCGGTCGTAGATGTGGGCATCCGCGATGACGTGGACGAACTCTCCCGGCTCCAGACCGGACACCTGGGCCATCATCATGGTCAGGACGGAGTACTGCACCACGTTCCAGTTGTTGGCGGCCAGCATATCCTGGGATCGCTGGTTCAAAATCGCGTTGAGCTTGTTCCCGGAGACGTTGAAGGTCATGGAATACGCGCAGGGGTACAGGGCCATCTCCGAGAGGTCCGCAAAGGTGTAGATGTTCGTCATGATCCGGCGGGAGGCGGGGTTGTGCTTGAGGTCCCAGAGGACCTTGTCCACCTGGTCCATGTCCCCCTCGGGGTAGTGGTGCTTCACGCCGAGCTGGTAGCCGTAGGCCTTGCCTATGGAGCCGTTTTCGTCCGCCCAGGCGTCCCAGACCCGGGTGCGGAGCTCGTGCACGTTGTTGCTCTTCGCCTGCCAGATCCACAGAAGCTCGTCGATGGCGGATTTCCAGAAGGTCCGGCGGATGGTGAGGATGGGGAATTCCCGGCTGAGGTCATAGCGGTTCACGATGCCGAATTTTTTGATGGTGTGGGCGGGGGTACCGTCCTCCCAGCGGGGCCGGACCTCCCGATCCGTGTCCCAGATGCCGTTTTGCAGGATGTCCCTGCAGTTTTGGATGAAGATTTCGTCCGCTTTGCTCATGGTCCGTCACTCCTGTTGTGTCAATGATTGGAACTACTATACCATATCCCGCCCCGAATGAAAAGACGGCAGCGAGCGTTTTTCTTCCCCGGACCCTTGCCACCGGGCGGGGCTTCCGCTATAATGGGGAAAATCCCGCCGAAAGGACTGCCGCATGAAGCCCGAAGCACACGAACAATACGTCAAAGCCCTGAAATCCGGGCAGAAATACTATAAAACCGCCGTCAGCCGGGGGGCATACCCCTATCCCCTGGCGCTGGACGACATCGTCTCCTCCGCCGCCCTGGCGGGGTACGCGGAGCTAGGCCTCGAGAACATCCCCACAGACCGCATCGTCGGCACCAAGACTGCCGGACGCAGCGCTGCTCTCGCGGGGAATTTCATGCCCCTTCTCGACACGGACAGCGAGTTTGCGACGAAATGGATGAACCTCTGCGACGCCCATCTCGGCGACGAGGGCATCCGGGACGCCATCCGCTGCTACGAGTACCTGGGCCGATTCTACGTGGCGGAGGGCAACAAACGGGCCAGCGTCCTCATGAGCTACGCCGCTCCCACCGTCCCCGCCGTGGTCACCCGGGCCATCCCCCGCTGGTCCGAGGACCATGACATCCAGCTCTATTACGAATTCATGGACTTCCACGCCCTCTCGGGGCAGTACGGCGTGGACTTCCGCCACCGGGGAGGCTATGCCCGCCTCCAGGCCGCCCTGGGCTTCGAGCCGGACCATATCTGGACCGAGGACGAGCGCCGGAGCTTCCGGGCGGGGTTCTCCCGGTTCTGCGATGCCTTCCATCGTCTGCGCCCGGGGGAGGCAGTCGTCACCCCGGCGGAGGCCCTGCTGGTGTGGCTGCAGGTGTACGACTTTGCCGAGATAAAATCCCTGCCCCTGCCGGAGCTTTCAAAAAAGCTCGACGCCGTCTGGCCCGATGTGGAGGCCAACGCCGGAGCGGAGGCCATCGACCTGAACACCGCTCCCACGGAGAAGGACAAGTCCCTCCTGGACCGCATCATCGGCACCGGTCACAGCGGCAGCCTCGCCATCGCCTTTCTCTATGCCTTCTCCCCGGAAAACAGCGTCTGGACCCGGGCCCACGACGAGGGCCGGGCGTATCTTGCCCAGCGTCTGGGCTCCCGGGTCAGCATCCGCACCTATCTTGCCGCGGACCGCGACTACGCCGCCGCCATCGACGCCGCCGTGGCGGACGGAGCGGAGCTTCTCTTCGCCACCACCCCGGACATGATCGGGGCCTGCCGCCGGGCAGCGGTCCGGCATCCGAAGCTCCGCATCCTGGACTGCGGCCTCTCCCAGCCCTATACCGGCGTGCGGATGTACTACAGCCGCCTGTACGAGTGCAAATTCATCACCGGGGCCGTCGCCGGTGCCATGGCGGAGGACGGCATCCTCGGCTATGTCGCGAACTACCCCATCGTGGGCCTGCCCGCCAGCGTCAACGCCTTCGCCCTCGGGGCGCGGCTCACCAATCCCCGGGCGAAGGTCCTCGTCTCCTGGTCCTGCGTTCCCGGCGACCCGGTGCAGGACCTCATTGACCGCGGGGCGACGGTCATCTCCAACCGGGAGGCGGAAAGCCCCAGCGCCCTGCGCCACCCCTTCGAGATCGGGACCTACAAGCTCCTGGGGGACGGCTCCCTCCAGCCCCTGGCCGTGCCGGTGTGGAACTGGGGCCGGCTGTATGAGCGCATCGTGGAGAGCGTGTTCTCCGGCGTGTGGGAGGACATCTCCCGCAGCCGCGCCATCAACTACTGGTGGGGCCTGGACAGCGGCGTGCTGGACGTGCAGCTCGACCCCTCCCTGCCGGACGGGATGCACACCCTGGGCCAGCTTCTGAAGGATGGCATCGCCGGACGGAGCATCGAGCCCTTCCGCACCCGCATCCTGGACCAGAACGGCGTTCTGCGAAACGACGGCAGCCGGGATTTCACGCCGGAGGAGCTCATGACCATGGACTGGTTCTGCCGGAATGTGGAGGGACGCATCCCCGCCTTCGACGAGCTGCGTCCGGTGTCCCGGGAGCTGGTCCGGGTGCTGGGGCTTTACCGGGACGAGCTCCCCCCGGAAACGGAGGCGAAGCAGCTATGAGGCTTTTGCTGGTGGCTGACGAGGAGGATCGCTTCCTCTGGGACTGCTACAAACCCGGCTGTCTCGACGGGACGGACATGATCCTTTCCGCCGGGGACCTTTCGGCGGATTATCTGAGCTTTCTCGTCACCATGGCGGGCTGTCCGCTGCTGTACGTCCACGGAAACCACGACGGACGCTACGCCGAGCATCCCCCGGAGGGGTGTGTCTGCGCGGAAGACCGGCTCGTGACGGTGAACGGCCTGCGGATCCTCGGTCTCGGGGGGAGCCCCCGCTACAACGGCGGACCGCACCAATACGCCGAGCGGGATATGCAGCAGCGCATCCGACGTATGCGGCTCGCGCTGTACCGGGCCGGCGGGGTGGACATCGTCCTCACCCACGCCCCCGCCCGGGACCTGGGGGATCAGGAGGACCGGGTCCACCGGGGCTTCCAGGCCTTCCGGGACCTCATCGACCGCTACCGCCCCGCCTATTTCGTCCACGGCCACGTCCACACCCGCTACACCCCCGGCCGTCCGCGCACCCTGCGGCATGGGGATACCACCGTCGTGAACGCCTGCGGAAAATACTGGCTGGAATTATAAATGAACCGACTCCCGAAGGAGTCGGTTCAGTCTTGTGTTGTGAAGTATGCTTTGGTCTCACTCCGCCTTGCGGGTGAGGGCCGGGTCCTGGCCGGCGACGAGCTTTACGCGCTTCCGCGCGTTCTCAGCCGGCGGGGCGTCCAGGATGACGGCCTCCCTCCCGCAGGAAGGCGGTCATGAAAACGCGCTGGTATCAGCCGAAGATAGCGGCAAGGTCCGGGGTCTCGAAGCCCTCGTTCCAGGCCACCTCCGCCGCCTCGGTCCAGGCGGCAAGATCGCTGCTGTAGAGCTGGGTCGCCGCGGCGTAGCGCAGGGAGATGTTGTTGCCGTTGGCGTCCGTGCCGATGATGGCGTTGGGATCCACGGGGATGCGGAGGATGATGTGGTAGCCGTACTCAGACTCCACGATCTCGGACAGTCCGCCGATCTCCAGGGACTTGACGGCGTTTTCAAAGGCCTGGACCATCTCGCCGGCGCCGAAGACATAGCCGTCGGGGTAATAGGCGTAGCCGGTGTCCTCGGTGTACTCCGCGGTCAGCTCGTCAAAGAGAGCCTCCAGGGCGGCGGGGTCGTCCTGCACGGCGGAAAGCTGCGCGTAGATGTCCTCGGCACGCTGGTGCTTTTCCGCGATCTCCTCCTCGGAGAGAGGCTCGCGGGTGGTCTCGTCCACCGTCAGGAGCAGGATGTGCTTTGCGGCCAGCAGGCCGTTTTCCTCGGCGAAAGCCAGGGTGTCCTCTTCGGAGAGGTTCTCGCCGTTCGCGCCGTATTTCACTTCAAATCCGCGCTGGCTCAGAAGAGAGACGGCGTTAAAGGCGTTGAAGAAGTCCTTGTCCATGAACATCTCCGAGGCAAGATACGCCTCGAAAGCCGCACGCTCTTCGTCCGTGGTTTCGCCGTCGGCGTTGCCGGTAGCCTGGTCAGCGTTCTGGTCGAAGATGGACTCCAGCTCTGCCTCGTCCTCCTCCGTCAGCTCCACACCGAGCTTTTCAAGCTCCGTGCGGAGAGCGTGGTCCTGGGTAAGGGTGGACTGGGCGTTCATGAGGACGACCTGGGCGTTGGTATTGTCGCCGGAGAGGTCGTAGGCGTCCCAGCCGTCCAGCACGAAGCCGTACTGACCGGCCAGTTGCTGGATATACAGGGTGAAGTACCGCAGCCAGTAGAAGTATTCCGTCCACGTGACGTCGGTGCCGTTCACGGTGGCGACCACCGTTTCGCCGGGATAGGCCGCATAGCCCGTGCCGCCCAGGGCGATGCCGGCGGGAGCGTCGGGGTCTGCCGCCGCATCGGAAACGACGGTCTCCCCGGTCTCCGCCGCGGGAACCTCTTCGGCCTCGGTTTTCTGTCCGCAGCCGGACAGCATGGACAGGACGATGCACAGCGCCAGAAGCAGCGCAAATAGTTTTTTCATGACGTTCTCCTCGATGTGATCAGTTTATCATGCGGGTACATTATAGTCTTGCATCCGAAAAAAGTAAATCCGAAATCGACGCGATTTACAAAACTTTTATATTTTCGGCCTTCCGGGCCAAAACTTGACGCGGCGGCCCCGGGGTGTTAAATTTAAATGTATCTATCCCCATTAAGAGAGCGAAATCTGTCATGAATATTATTCTCGTCGGCGCCGGCAAGGTGGGCTTCACCCTGACCCGCGCCTTGACAAACGAAGGCCACAGCGTCACGGTCATCGACCGCAGCGAGGAGCGCATCGCCCTTGTGAATGCGGAGCTGGATGTCATGACCGTCTGCGGCGAGGTGGACCTGGACCTCATGCGTCTGGCCGGAACGGAGAAGGCAGAGCTTCTCATCGCCGCCACGGATTCGGACGAGGCGAACATCCTCTGCTGCATGGTGGCCCGGAAGCTGGGCGTCGCCCACACCATCGCCCGGGTCCGGCAGGAGGCCCACTACCGGGAGGTCATCCTCCTGCGGGAGGAGCTGGGCCTCTCCCTCACCATAAACCCCGACCACGCCGCCGCCATGGAGATCAGCCGCGTGCTGCGCTTCCCCGTGGCCGGACGGGTGGACACCATCGCCAAGGGACAGGCGGAGCTGGTGGAGATCTTCCTCGGCCCGGAAAATCCCCTCTGCGGCACCGAGCTCAAAAGCTATCACAGCCGCTTCGGCGACGGCACGCTGATCTGCGCCGTCCGCCGGGGGGACGACGTATTTATCCCCGGCGGCGATTTCGTGCTGCGGGAGGGGGACACCGTCACCGTCGTCGGGGCGCCGGCCCATATCCACGCCCTTTTCAAGTCCCTCGCCATCCTGAAAAAGAGCGCACGGTACGTCCTTCTCGTGGGGGGCAGCCGCACCGCGTACTATCTGGCCAAGCAGCTTCTCTCCATGGGCATGCACGTAAAGCTCATCGAGAAAAACGCCGCCAAGGCCGAGCGGCTGAAGGACCTGCTCCCCAAAGCGGAGATCGTGGTCTGCGACGGCTCCCATCCGGACGTGCTGGACGAGGAAGGCATGCCCGCCTTCGACGCTCTGGTGGTGCTGACCGGCGCGGACGAAATCAACCTCATCGTTTCCACCTACGCCAAACGCGCCGGGGTGGAGAAGATCATCGCCAAGGTAAACGAGGAACACTATGTTCCCCTGGCGGCATCCTTTGGCCTGGAGCCGCCGGTGCAGCCCCGGTCCATCGTGGCCCAGGATGTGCTGCAATACGTCCGGGCCATGGAAAACTCCGCGGAGGCCAGCGGCGTGGAGAGTCTGCGTCAAGTACAGGACGGACGCCTGGAGGTCCTGGAGTTCCGGGCCTCCGCCGCCTCCGCCTGCGCCGGAAGGACCCTCATGGAGCTTCCCATCCGGGACGACGTTCTGGTGGCATCCATCATCCGGGACGGGAAATGCCTCATCCCCCGCGGCAGCGACGAGATCCGTCCGGGGGACAGCGTCCTCGCCGTCACGAACCGGGAGGGCATGACCTGCCTCGAGGACATCCTGAGGTAAGCCCATGAATTACCGTATCGTATGGAAGATCCTGGGCCGCATCCTGCTCATCGAGGCAGCGCTGCTGTGCGCTCCCCTCATCACCGCCGCTCTGTATCGCGAACCCCTTCTCCCCTTTCTGCGGACCATCGGCCTTGTCCTCTTCGCGGCCGGCGGACTGATGTACGCCGGCCGCAATGCCGAGGACAGTCTCCGGGCCCGGGAGGGCTTCATCTCCGTCGCTCTGAGCTGGATCGTTCTGAGCCTGTTCGGGGCGCTTCCCTTCGTGTTTTCCGGCGTGATGCCGAACTACATCGACGCCCTGTTCGAAACCGTCTCCGGCCTCACCACCACCGGCGCTTCCGTACTGCCGGGGGTGGAGCGTCTGCCTCGGGGCATATTGTTCTGGCGGAGCTTTTCCCACTTCATCGGCGGCATGGGCGTTCTCGTTTTCATGATGGCGGTGCTACCCATGGATGACCGCCACTCCCTGCATCTCATGCGGGCGGAGGTCCCCGGTCCCGTGAAGGGCAAGCTCGTGCCCCGCATGCGGGTCACCGCCCGGATCCTATATCTTATATATATCGGCCTCACCCTGGCGGAGACGGTCTTTCTTCTCGCCGGGGGTCTGCCCCTGTACGACAGCCTGCTCACCGCCTTCGGCACCACCGCCACCGGCGGCTTCGGCCTAAAGGACCTCAGCATCGGCGGATACCACAGCGCCTATGTGGAGATGGTGGTGGCGGTATTTATGCTGCTGTCCGGCATAAACTTTAACCTGTACTATATCGTCCTGCTCAAACGCTCCCTGGGAGGCTTCAAAAGCGAGGAGCTGGGCTGGTATCTCGGCGTCATCGCCTTTGCCACCGCCGCCATCGCCGCGGGCATCGCGGGCTCCGTCGGCGGTCTTCTGCAAGGCCTGCGGTACGCCTTCTTCCAGGTAGTGTCCCTCATGACCTCCACGGGCTACGGCACGGCGGACTTTAACCTCTGGCCGCCCTACGCCCGGACGATTTTGCTGCTGCTCATGATCGTAGGCGCCTGCGCCGGCTCCACCGGCGGCGGTGTGAAGGTCTCCCGGGTGGTCATCGCCGTGAAGGCCAGCTTCAGCGAGGTCCGGCGGCAGCTCTTCCCCCGGTCCGTGGCGCGGCTTTCCATGGACGGGCAGCGGCTGGACGCTCCCGTCATCCACACCACCATGGTCTACTGTCTGCTGTACGCCCTCACCACCATGCTGGCGGGGCTGCTGCTGTCCCTGGAGGGCCACGACACGGAGACCACCCTCACGAGCGTCATCTCCTGCCTTTCGAACATCGGCCCGGGCCTGGGCCTCGTGGGACCCATGGGAAACTTCGGCATCTGGAGCGGTCCCTCGAAGCTGCTTTTATGCCTGTGCATGCTGCTGGGACGGCTGGAATTCTTCCCGGTGCTGCTGCTGTTCGCGCCGGGGGTTTGGGTGGCTCGCAAAAAAACGTGACCAAACGCGATCTTACCGCGAAAAACCGTGGACAACCACGTCGAACCGTGCTATATTGACCATAGTTGTGTTAACATAATTACTTCAAATCATCTTTCCTTCCGAAAGCGAGGAGCGCGTATGAAATTCTATCCCCTCACCGAGGCCGTCGAAAACGAATCCGAGCTGACCTCGGAATACAAATCCGCCCGGGAGATCGGGAAAGTCCGTCTGGGAGAGCTGCGGCTCTTCTGCCGGGCGGGTCTGCGGACGTATTATATCCCCTATCGGGACGTGCGCCGGTGCTTCCGCCGGGTGGAGCTGGTCCCGGCGAAGATGTGCTGCGGCCGGGGCGATCTGGAGGTGGAAAACCTCGTCGTCTGCGGCGAGGGAGATGCGGAGCTCATCCAGGTCCAGCTCCCCGGCACAAAGGCCGCAAAGATACTCATGACCGAGCTGGAAGCCCGTATTCCCGAGGCATCCTTCGGAAAACCCGCCGCGCCGGAGGCGGAATCGTAAAAAAATTCTGCATTTTTTTACGAAAAATGCCACAAAACTCTTGTCATTTTGCGAAAGACGCATTAAAATGACTTCGTACGAATTCACATTTTGTTCAAATTTCCGGGAGAACTGCCATGACCTCTGCCGCCGCGCTCGAATATGTCCTGCCTCTGTTCCAGGTCTACTACGACATCGAGCGTGAAAACCCTGTCGCTCCCTTCCTGGCCGAGGCCGCTTTCCACTCCCATGAGGAACAGTATTTCCTCCTGAAATCCGCGAAGTACACCGAGTGCGACGCCCATGAGTACGTCTTCTTCCACGCCCTGGACCGCCTGACCCTTTCGGATGCCCAGCGGCTGGACGAGATCGCCTGGGCGGAGGGCCTCTCCCGGGTGAAGCCCAGCTCCATCCACCGCAGCACCGACATAAGCCTCGTCCTCCTGGCGGACAAGGTCGATGCCGACGCTGCGGATTACATCAAAACGCTGCGCCGCAGCAAGAGCTATATGTTCCTGCTCCACGGCTACAGCAACTACCGCGTGATTGCCATAGAGACCTCTTCCGGCGAAATGTCCTGCAACCGCATGGGCAAAAACCTCAGAAGCCTCTTCAGCAATATAAATTTTTTAGAGTAGGAGATTTGTCATGGCACTACTGATCATCCTGGCAGCAATCGTCCTGCTGGTCCTGGGCTATGTTTTCTATGGCTCCTGGCTGGCAAAGCAGTGGGGTGTTGACCCCTCTCGCAAGACCCCCGCGGTCGAGCTGGACGACGGCGTTGACTACGTCGCCGCGAAGCCCGTCGTTCTGATGGGTCACCACTTCTCCTCCATCGCAGGCGCCGGCCCCATCAACGGACCTGTTCAGGCTTCCGTTTTCGGCTGGGTCCCCGTGTTCCTGTGGTGTGTCATCGGCGGCATCTTCTTCGGCGGCCTGCACGACTTCGGTTCTCTGTTCGCCTCCGTCCGTCATGGCGGCAAGTCCATCGGTGACGTTATCAAGGACTCCATGGGCAAGCGCGCTCATAAGCTCTTCCTGATCTTCGCCCTGCTGGTGCTCGTTCTGGTCGTCGCGTCCTTCGTGAACGTCGTGGCCGGCACCTTCATGTCCGACAACACGGGCAACGGCTACCTGTTCAACACCACGCCGACCGCGAACGAGACCACCGCGATGGTCTCCATGCTGTTCATCGTCCTGGCCGTCGCCTACGGCCTGTTGACCAACAAGGCCGGCATGAAGACCCTTCCCGCCACCATCCTCGGCATCGTCTGCATCCTTGCCTTCCTGTTCCTGGGCCTCAATGTCGGTCTGGTTGCCAGCCGCACCTTCTGGATCGTCTTCATCGGTGTGTACATCGCCGTGGCCTCGCTGGTTCCCGTGTGGATCCTGCTGCAGCCCCGTGACTATCTGTCCAGCTTCCTGCTGTACGGCATGATGGCCGTGGCCATCATCGGCATCATCGTTTCCACCTTCAGCGGCATGAAGCTCGAGGTTCCCGCTTTCACCGGCTGGACCACCAAGCTCGGCGGCCTGTTCCCCGCCCTGTTCATCACCGTTGCCTGCGGCGCCTGCTCCGGCTTCCACAGCCTGGTCGCCTCCGGCACCACCTCCAAGCAGCTCTCCAACGAGCGCGACGCCAAGCCCATCGGCTATGGCGCCATGCTGGTCGAGTCCGCCCTGGGCGTCATCTCCCTGCTCGCTGTCGGCATGGTCTACAACCAGTATGTTGACGGCGCCTTCGGCTCTCCCGCCGTGGCGTTCGCCTCCGGTATCGCCGCCATGTTCGGCGGCAGCGGCGTCATCCACGCCCTGCTGACCCTGGCCGTGTCCGTCTTCGCTCTAACCTCTCTGGACACCGCCACCCGTCTGAGCCGCTTCATGTTCTCCGAGCTCTTCCTGAAGGAAGGCGAGGCCACCTGGAAGGACGCTTCCGGCTTCCGCAAGTTCCTCTGCCATCCCCTGACCGGCACCCTCATCATGGTCGTCATTGGCTGCGTCCTGGGCGGTCTGTCCCTCAGCCAGATCTGGGCTCTGTTCGGCTCCGCCAACCAACTGCTCGCCGGTATTGCCCTGATGGCTGTCTGCGCTTGGCTCGGCAACGTCGGCAAGAACAACAAGATGTTCTACATCCCCATGGTGTTCATGCTGTGCGCCACTCTCTGCCAGCTCGTCATCACCATCATCAAGAAGCTCTCTCCGGGCGGTCTCGCCGCCTGGGGCGACTGGTTCCAGTTGATCTTCGCCGCCGCCATGGTGGTTCTGGCGATCATCCTCGTCATCGAGGGCTTCCAGACGATCTTCTCCAAAAAGGCCAAGGCCAACGCCTGATCGATAACTCATCCCTGTTACAGGGACTCCTCCGCTTCGGCGGAGGAGTTTTTTTATTGCTTCCGCGTCCCTGACATGATACACTGGAGTCCATCCCGCGAAAGGAGCCGCCGCCATGCGCCTGCCGGAGACAATCGAATCCATCCTCGCCCGGCTGAACGGCGCGGGCTTTGCCGCCTACGCCGTCGGCGGCTGCGTGCGGGATTCCCTCGCCGGACGCACGCCCCACGACTGGGACATCTGCACCGCCGCCCGGCCGGAGGAGGTCCACGCCCTGTTCGCGGCGGAGGACGTCCGGGACACCGGCCTGCGGCACGGCACCGTCACCCTGGTGAAGGATGGCCGCCCCTATGAGATCACCACCTTTCGAGTGGACGGGGCCTACTCCGACCACCGCCGCCCGGACGCCGTGGCCTTCACGGACCGGCTGGAGGAGGACCTGGCCCGGCGGGATTTCACCATCAACGCCATGGCCTATGGTCCGATGTCCGGCATCGCGGACCCCTTCGGCGGACAAAATGACCTGGCCGCCGGAGTGATCCGCTGCGTGGGCGAGCCGGCGGAACGCTTTGCCGAGGACGCCCTGCGCATCCTGCGGGCCCTGCGGTTTTCCGCCCGGTTTGGGTACCGCATCGAGCCCCGCACCGACGCCGCCCTCCGTGCCCTCGCGCCCACTCTGTCCGCCATTGCGCCGGAGCGGATAAAATCCGAGCTGGACGGCATCCTCTGCGCCGAACATGCGGGGGAGGTCCTGCGCTCCTACCCGGAGGTCCTGGCCGTGCCGCTGCCGGAGATCGGACCCTGCGTGGGCTTTCAGCAGCACAGCCCCTGGCATGTGTACGACGTTTGGGAGCATACGGTCCGGGCGGTGGAAAACGCGCCGAAAACCCCGGTCCTGCGCTGGACGATGCTTCTGCACGACCTGGGAAAACCCGCGTGCTTCACGCGGGGCGAGGACGGCAGCGGACATTTTTACGGACACGCAAAGCTCTCCGCGGAATACGCCGAGGCCATTGGGTGGCGGCTGCGGTTTTCAAACGACGAAATCTCCGCCGTCACGGAGCTGGTGCGGCGGCACGACGGGGACATTTCCCCGGAGAAAAAAATCCTCCGGCGGCTGCTGGGCCGCATGGGACGGGAGCGGTTCGACGAGCTTCTCGCGGTGAAGCGGGCGGATAACCTCGCCCAGGCCCCGGAGCTTGCCGAAGCCCGGCTGCGGGAGCTGGAGACCCTGCGGTCCCTGGCGGACGAGATCGAGGCCGAGGACGAATGCACGAACCTCGCCCGTCTTGCCGTGAACGGCCGGGACCTCATGGCCCTGGGATACGCCCCGGGACCGGACCTGGGCGCGGAGCTGCAGCGGCTTCTGGCCCTCGTACTGGACGACCCGGGAAAAAATCACCGGGAATCTCTGCTGGCCCAGGCCGCGGAGGACAAAAATACCGCGCGGATGTGATCGCTCACATCCGCGCTTCGTTTTGTTTTTACGAGGGTTCGCCGGAGGCACTGCCGCTGTCGGCGGCGGGCATCTCACCCGCCGTCAGTTGGGTGTCCGGGGCGGTTCCCTCCGTCGTCCGTCCCGGCGCAGCCTGTCCGCCGGGGCCCCGGCCCATCGGCTCGCCGTCCTGCGGCGTCTCGCCGGGACCGGCGTTCCGCTCCGAGAAGCGCTCACCCTCCCGCTCCAGGAGGCCGCCGACGCTGTCCTCCGCAAAGCGGTCAATATCCTCCCGGGTCATGGGCTCGCTCTCGGGAGCGTTCTTGCCCTCGATGTCCCGGATGACCACGTATCGTCCGGTGCTGACGCCCAGGGCCCGGGCTTCCGTCCGGTCCGCCTCGTCCGCGTTGGTGACGAGGACATTCAGCGTCTCATCGGACCGGTCGCGGAAATAGGCGTCGATCTCCTCCAGAAGGCTCTGCTCCTGGGCCTCCCCCCGGGAGGTAACGTTGAACAGGAGGTAATCCTCCTCGCTGCCGAGGATGTTTTCCTCGTACAGCAGGCGGGTCGTCTCGTCGATGGCGTCGGAGAGGCTGGCGTTTTTTACCCCGGCGGAGGAGAGCTCCGCCGCGAGGGTCTCTCCGTCCTCATTCAGCGCGTCCACCCGGAGCACCTTGCCCCGGCGGTTCAGAACGTACTCCACGGAGGGGTTCGCGTCCATGGTGACATAGGAGTAGGCATAGGCGTTGTTGTAGCCGTAGGACCCGCCCGCGCCGAGGACGATCAGCGCCGCAGCCGCCGCCGCGACGAATTTCGCCGTCCGGCCGGGGAAGCGAAGGAGCTTCCCGCCTTCCTCGATCTCGATGGTCTCTCCCACGCGGCAATCCCGGCGGAGCTTCTCCACGGCACCGTCCTCCCGCAGGACTGCCGCCACGCCGTCCCGCACCTCCAGTACGACCGCCTTCATGAGCCATCACTTCCTTTCCTGACAAAGCAGAGATATTCCGCGAGGCCGGGGTAGTCCCCGTCCAGGATCTCCGCCGCTGCGATGATGTATTTGCGGTGGTTTTCCAAAATCTTTTTCGGCACCCCCGCCGCCCGGCACAGGGCCGCGGAGGGCAGGGTCTTCGTCCGGCGCAGACGCTCGAGAAGCTCCCCGTCCGCCAGCAGGGCCCGCAGGACCTTCCCGCAGGCATCCTTCGTCTTCTGGGCCTTGGGCGAGCAGTCCGCGAGATCGAAAAAGGAGATGTCATAGGCCCGCAGAACGTCGCTCACCCCCTCGATCTCGTCCCGCATGGCCGCCTCGGAGCTGTCTGCCTCCATGGACTGCCGGGCCACGGCGTTCCGGGCCTCCATCTGGACGGGTTGGAGCATGTCGTCCTCCGACGTTTCCGTACCGCCCAGGTCCACACTGACCTCCCGGCGGTACTTGCCCTGGCTGTCGAACCAGTCCAGCAGCCGCCGCTTGATGACCAGGCCCGCGAAGGACTTGAAGCTGCCCTTGCCGGCGTCGTAGGTCATGACCGCCTCATGGAAGGCGATGAGGGCAATGGAATACTCGTCGTCGCTCTCCGTGATGAAGCGGTGGGCCGTCTTGTAGGCGCAGCCCAGGATGAACCGGCGGTTTCGGCGGATGAAGTCCTCCAAAAACGCGGAATCGGACTTTGCCCGCATAGCTTCGGTATTTCGATCCGTGTCGGTGTCGATGGCAAAAAACATACCGCTGTACTCCATGGTGCTTCCGGTCCCGCCGAAAGGGATGATCTCCGTCACGCGCCTCACCTCCCCTTGCTGGGAATCCTTTCGGCTCGCGCGGAGAAAAAACCGGGGTCAGAAAACTATTTTTTCGGAGGTCCGGCGACAAAATACGCGCCGGAGGAGGTGGCGATGGGCTTGTCCTCCCCCGGGTCCTCGGCCCACATGCGTCCCGTGGCATAGCAGACGCTGAAGCCGCGTTTGGTGAGGTCCGCCCGGATATACAGCCGTTTGTCCAGAGGGCCGGGACGGAGGTACTGCACGTCCATGCTGACGGTGGGGGTCATGTGTCCGCCGGAGCAGTACCGGCAGAGAAGGCCCATGGTCATATCGAGAAGCGACGCCGTGATGCCGCCGTGGAGTATCTCCATGGGGTTTGCCATCCAGGGCTTCGGCGTGAGGCAGAGGGTGACGGAGCTGTGTTCATAGCTGCACGCCGCCAGCTCGCAGGCCAGCATGACGTTGAAGGTGCCGTCGTAGGCCTCGGCCGCGTCCACGAAATATCCGCGGAACGCCCGCTCCATGCCCGCCTGGTCCCGCAGGTCCTCCGGTTTTAGAATGATCATTCGCTCATCTCCGTTTCGTTCGTCTCCCTGCGGACGTACATCACGTCCAGGTCCACATCCCCTTCGATGCCCGGGACGGAGCCCGTGATGGAGTACTGCCAGAAATCGTGCTCGTAGTAAAACTCCGGCCAGGTGCCGATATCCCCCATCCATACGGACAGCCCCGCCAGGGCGTTCAGGTCGTAGTGGCTATACACCGCGGGTATGTAGGTATAGACGCCGGGAGTGTAGCCCTCTCCCGCCAGGAGCTCGCAGAACTCCACGCAGGCGGCGGAGATGGTGGCGGTGTCGGTGTCGTCCGTCCGGGCGGGTTCGACGCCGATGAACTCCCAGTCGAAAAAGACGGGAAGCTCCAGCGTATATCCCTCCAGGAGCTTGGCGGTGTAGACCGCCTCCTCCGCCGCCTCCAGGACGCTGACGGCCTGGGAGAAGAAGTACACGCCCACGTCAAGGCCCGCGGCCTGCGCTCCCTCGATGTTTTCCCGGAAGCGGTTATCCTCGTTCAGCGTGCCCTGCCCGTATCCCCGCCAGCCGATGCGGATCATGGCGAAGTCAATGCCGGAGGCCGCCACGGCGGTCCAGTCGATCTCGCCTTGATGGTCCGAGACGTCGATGCCCCGGCGAAGCTCGCAGCCGTCGCCGTGGTAGGAAACGACGCCGTTTTCCACCGAGAAGGCATACCGGTCCAGGGAGAAGGACGTGAGGTCCTCCGCCTCGTCGATCCAGAAGGTGCCGCCGGAGCCGTTCGTGACCTCCACCATGCCCTCGTGGGGATCGGGAGTGGCGGTGGGCTCCGGAGTGGGTTCGGGCGTGCCGATCCCGCACCCGGAGAAAAGCCCGAGCAGGATCGCCGCCAGCGCAAAAATCGTCAAAATCTTTGTTTTCATAGCGCTCCTACCATACCACAGTTCCCGCGCTTTTGCAAATCCCGCGCAAATCCGTCCGGGGGCCTTGATTTTGAGAAGAATTCGGGATAGAATAGAGGACAATAAAACTATTACCAATGGAGGATAACGCCATGACTCCTGCGCTCGAAAACCTTCTCCAGCTTGCCGACCGCGACCTCGCCGCCGGACGCTTCGCCTTTGCCGAGGCGGAATACGCGAAGGTCCTGGAGGCAGACCCCGACGTCTACCGCGCGCTCCATGGCCGCGGCGTCGCCCACACCTGGCAGAGCAGTCTGCTCGTCGGAGACCCGTATGCCCTCATCGACAGCACCGAGGACGCCCTGAAGATCTGCCGCCGCGTCGGCGGGGACGAGGCGGAATTCCTCGACCGCATCTCCTTCGAACTCATTAACCTCACGAGCATCAAGTACAACGAGCTGACCCGCGTCTACAACAGCATCGCCCGCCACGAAAACCGCAAGGCGCCCACGCCGCTGTTCTTCCACACCTGGTCCGTCTCCCGTCCCCAGGGCCTCACCCTGGAGGACATGTACATTCCCCTCATCAACTACCTCTCCGGGATCATCATGATCAGCGAGTACCTGGACCGCCTGCTGGACGGAAACGGCGCCATGAAGCTGCGCCGCCTGCACAACGCCGGGAACCTCGCCATTTTCTACGATTGGGTCCTGTCCTTCGAGGCCACCGGCATGGTCCACGACAGCTATGCCCAGACCATCCGTGAGCGCAAAGCCCGCCTGGAAAAAGAACGCGCAAGCCTGGAGGACGAGCTTGGCGCACCGGACTTCCGCAACGCTCCCGACCAGTTCCCCGAGGGCAAGCCCCTCCCCGGCGTCGCCATCGACGCCGACCGGGAAAATAAAGTCGCTCACTTCCCCCTGCGCCCGCCCTTCGAGGTCATCTGCCCCGTCTGCGGCACCGTCCAGAAGTCGAACCGCTCCATCTGCTATCAGTGCTCCTGCAAGTTTTTCTTCGACGACGACGTGGACTGATCCCCCAAGCACACAAAACGACCCGGACATCCACGTCCGGGTCGTTTTTTATAGCAGCGTTCGGTAGTACAGTCCCCCGGTATGGGGTGCGTTCGACGGCTCGTTTCGTCGGAAGCGCACCAGCACCGCCGCGCATTCCGACCGCGTCTCCCGCGTGAACCACAGGAGCCGGAAATCCGCAGGATCGTCCCGTCCGGCGATGTCGAGCGGCACGCTGTTGAGAAGGGTCGAATAGCGTTTTTCGCCGCATTCCACAGGAAAGGCGATGCCCCTGCGGTCCGTGAGCTCCCCATGCCCGCCGCAGCGAGCGCAGCCGATGCCCGCCCGGACCGGGCAGTTCCGATACCGCATGAGGGGCAGCCGTCCATAAGCCGCGAGGCCCCGGGGCAGGCTCCCGCTCAGGGCCCGGACCGCCGCCATGGGCAGCTCGAAGGACACTGTCGCCGCCGCGAGGCCCAGGCCCTCGTAAAAGGCCAGGGACCGGGCATTGGCGATGTTCAGCCCGAAGCCGCCCAGGACCGCAAGGCCCAGACGCTTTCCGAGGGAGATGCCGTAGATGTTTTCCGTCCACACCGCCGCAAGGCCCGCCTTCCGCAGGGCCGCGAGCTTTGCCTCCAGCGCCTCCGCTGCGGCGGGCTCGAAGCACACCGCCGGAAGCTCCGCGGCAAGCCTCTCCCCCAGCCGATGCACAAGGGCATCGCCCAGCTCGCTCACCGGCAGGATCACCCGGTCCGCTCCGGAACCCTCCGCCTGGGCCGCGGAGGCGTACCGCGCCCAGAGCGGCGACGGCGACGAGGCCCTGTGGGGCGGGAGCGTCGGCCATGTCCAGTCCATACGCTCCGCCGGGGTGAGATGCGCACGTTCCGCGTCCAGCGCCGCCACCGCCTGCCGCCGCAGCTCGTTCAGCGCCGAAGCAGGCAAGGTGCAGCCTTCCTGGATGTTCGCATCAAATTGGTTTACATAATATATTGTCCCGCCGGTCTTGCCCAGGCTTTTCTCCGCCGACGCCGCATCCAGCGGGCGGGTCCGGGCCGGCTCCGGGACGGGTCCGGAAATCTCGACGGCATGGGTCCCGTCCGAGGCCGTGAGCCGTGAGCCAGTCTCGTCCATGGAAAAGCTCAGCGCCAGCGGCACGCTTTGCCGCTCCCGGGCATAGAGATTCCGCAGGGATCTCAAAACGCTTTCCGCCTCCTGCACATCCTCCCGGGTCCGGGTGCCGAACATAGTCCCGTCGGGATGCCCCGCGAGGTATCCGTCCGTGAAGCCGCTGCGGGAGAACACCGCCCGGAGGGTGACCGCGTCGTAGGCTTCCCCGTCCCGGGCGGCCCGGGCGGCGGTGACCGCCGCGGCGACGTATTCCGGGCGCTTCATCCGGCCCTCGATCTTGAGGGTGTCCACGCCGATGTCCGCCAGGGCACGGATGTGGGTCAGGAGGGACATATCCTTCATGGACAGGGCGTGGTCCCCGCCGCCGCAGGTCCAGGGCAGGCGGCAGGGCTGGGCACAGAGGCCCCGGTTGCCGCTGCGTCCCCCCAGCATGGAGGAAAGGGTGCACATGCCGGACACGCAGACGCAGTGAGCCCCGTGGACGAAAGCCTCCGCGGGAAGCTCCGTCCGGGCGAGGATGTATGCCATCTCGTCGAGGCTCAGCTCCCGGGCAAGGACAAAGCTCTCGAAGCCCGCGTCCTCCAGAAGGCGAACGCCGTCCAGATTGTGGACCGCCGTCTGGGTGGAGGCGACCCGGTGGATGCCGGGATGCCGCCGGGAGAACAGCTCCGCCGCCGCCATGTCCTGCAGGATCACACCGTCCGCGCCGGCGGAGGCAATGATGTCCGCGGTGTTTTCCAGGGCGGGAAGCTCCCGGTCCAGGAGCATGGTGTTCACCGTGACGTACAGCGCCACGTTCCGGGCGTGGCAGTAGGCTACCGCCCGGGCAAGATCGCCGTCGCCGCCGAAGTTCGCGGCGTTCCGGCGGGCGTTGAAGTCACCAAGGCCGAGATACACCGCGTCCGTCCCGCAGCGCACCGCCGCGAGAAGCTGTTCCTCCCCGCCCACCGGCGCGAGGATCGCCGGATGCTCCATGGGTCGTCCCTCCTTTTCCATCGTTTTCTGGTACGATTTTACTTCCCTTTCCTCCCCGCGTCAATTATAATGGAACAAAAAAGAGGAGGCATACAAGATGCACATCCCCTCCGCGCCCACGGCGGACGTGGCGCTTTTGACCTTCCACGAGGCCCTGGCCCGGTCCGGCCGCTCCGGCGGCTATGATCCGGAAAAATGGCTCTATGTTCCGGATTTTTACACCGAATACCGTTACATCCTGGGCACCCGGGGCGAAAAGCCCCTCATCTGCGTGGGGGTAAATCCCTCCACCGCCGCGCCGGACGATCTGGACAACACACTCAAATCCGTCTGGCGCATCGCCGACGGCAACGGCTTTGACAGCTTCCTCATGTTCAACGTCTATGCCCAGCGGGCCACCCGCCCCCAGGACATGGAAACAACCCGCAACGACGCCCTCCACCGGGAGAACCTCGCGGCCTTCGAGTACGTCCTCCAAAACGCCGGGGAGCATCCTGCGGTGTGGGCGGCGTGGGGAAATATCATCGAGATGCGGCCTTATCTGAAGGACTGTGTGCTGGACATGATCGACCTGGGCGCGAGATACGGCGCGGCGTGGTACACCGCCGGAAAGCGCTCCGTGAAGGGCCATCCCCACCACCCGCTGTACCTGCGGAAGGACAGCAGGCTGGACGCATTCGACGCGCTGACCTACTGCGAGACCTGCCTGTAAAAAGAATAAGGAGCATCGCCCGAGGAAAGGGTCTCTGCCCCGCTCCCCAATGTCATTAAGATAGGCTGACACAAAGGAATACCTCGCACGCGAAAAAGGGTGCGGGGTATTTTTTTTGAAATTTTTTAGGGAAAGGGCTTGACAAAGAGGGCAAACTGTGCGGCCGTTCCGCTGACCGCTTCCGATCCGAGTGATCCGGACTCGTTCTCGTGAGTAGTCCTCCGTTGGGCTATACTCTTATCTTAATGGCGTTGGCCGATGCCGGGCGGTCCTTTTTTGCGCTTTGACCGCGGTTTGTGGGTGACAAACGCCGGATTTTGTGCTATCCTATACGTTGACACTTTATATAATGGCGGCGCAGACCCATCCGCCGCCTGCGAGGAACCAAATGGAACCTGTGATTCGCATACGCGACCTGCGTTTTTCCTATCCCGACGCCCCCCGTCCGGCGCTGGACGGCGTGACCCTGGACATCGAGCCCGGGAGCTTCGTCGCCATCCTGGGCGCCAACGGCAGCGGGAAATCCACCCTGGCAAAGCACCTGAACGCCATCCTCCGCCCCTCGGAGGGGGAGGTCCGCATCCACGACCTCGACACCCGGAAGCCGGAGGACCTTATGCCCATCCGCCGCCGGGTGGGCATGGTATTCCAGAACCCGGACAACCAGATCGTCGCGAACGTGGTGGAGGACGACGTGGCCTTTGCCCCGGAGAATCTCGGCGTCGCCCCGGAGGAGATACGCGCCCGGGTGGACGGTGCGCTGCGGCATGTGGGCATGTACGACTTCCGCCTGCACGCGCCGCATCTGCTCTCCGGCGGACAGAAGCAGCGGGTCGCCATCGCCGGGGTCCTGGCCATGCAGCCGGAGGTCCTGGTGCTGGACGAGCCCACCGCCATGCTGGACCCCCGGGGCCGCCGGGAGGTTTTGGATACCGTCGAGGCCCTCTGCCGCAGCGACGGCATCACCGTCGTCCTCATCACCCACCACATGGACGAGGCCGCCCGGGCGGACCGGGTGGTGGTCATGGAGCGGGGTCATGTCGTCATGGACGGCACCCCCCGGGAGATTTTCCCCCAGGCGGAGCGTCTGCACGCCCTGGCGCTGGATGTCCCGGAGGCGACGGAGCTTGTCCGGGAACTGAACGCCGCCGGCATGGACCTGCCCGCGGACATCCTCACCCCCGCCGAATGCGCGGAGGCGATCGGAGGTGCTCTATGCCGCTGATGGAAATTCGATCCCTGACGCATACCTACAGCGCCGGGACACCCTTTGAAAAGATCGCGGTGGACAGCCTGGACCTCACCCTGGAGGAGGGAAAGGCCATCGGCCTCATCGGTCACACCGGCAGCGGCAAATCCACCCTCATCCAGCACATGAACGCCCTTTTGAAACCTACGGGGGGGGCGGTGCTGTTCCGGGGGGAGGACATCTTCGCCTCCAAGGAATCCATGCGGGACGTGCGCTTCCGGGTGGGCCTGGTGTTCCAGTACCCCGAGTACCAGCTTTTCGAGGAGACCGTCTTTGCGGACATCGCCTTCGGACCGAAAAACCAGAAGCTCGACGCCGCCGAGGTGGACCGCCGGGTGCGGGAGGCCGCGTCTTTCGTGGGCCTGCCCGAGGACGTATATGAAAAATCCCCCCTGGACCTCTCCGGCGGACAGAAGCGCCGGGTGGCCATCGCGGGCGTGCTGGCCATGGAGCCGGAGCTCCTCATTCTGGACGAGCCCAGCGCGGGCCTGGACCCCGCCGGACGGGAGGACCTCATGCAGAAGCTCTTTGCCTGGCGCGAGACGCGGAACGCCACGATCCTTTTCGTCACCCACGACATGAACGCCGCCGCCCGGTGCGACGAGCTGGTGGTCCTGGACCGGGGCCGGGTGGTCCTGCAGGGGACGCCGGGGGAGGTCTTCTCCCATGCCGGTATGCTTCGGGACTTGGGCCTCGACCTGCCCGAGGCGGCCCACATCGCCCTGCTGCTCCGGGAGAAGGGCCTCTCTCTGCCGGAGGACATCTACACCGTGGCCCAGCTCCGGGACGCCGTTCTCGCCCTGGCGGGGAAGGAGGGAGCCTCATGCTGAAGGACATCACCCTCGGTCAGTACTTCCCCGGGGATACTATTGTCCACCGCCTGGACCCCCGCACGAAGCTCATCCTCACCATCGTCTATATCGCGGCTCTCTTCACGGCGAACACCTTCCTGGGCTATGTCCTGGTGTTTGCGGCGCTGGCGGCATCCGCGGCCCTCGGGAAGATTCCCCCGCGGGCGATGGTCCGGGGCCTCAAGCCTCTCGTGTTCATCATGATCTTCACCGCCATTCTGAACCTCTTTTTTACCCCCGGCGAGGACTACATCTTCCACTGGCGGGCCATCCGCATGACCTGGACCGGCCTGCGGAACGCCGCCGCCATGCTGGTGCGGGTGATGCTGCTGGTGTCGGGAACGTTTCTTCTGACCTACACGACGTCCCCTCTCGCCATTACGGACGGGCTGGAATCCCTGCTGTCCCCGCTGAAAAAGATCAAGGTCCCGGTGTATGAGCTGAGTCTTATGATGTCCATCGCCCTGCGGTTCATCCCCACCCTCATCGAGGAGACGGACCGGATCATGTCCGCCCAGAAGGCCCGGGGCGCGGATTTGGAAACAGGTGGTCTCATCCAGCGGGCGAAGGCGCTGCTGCCGCTGCTCATTCCTCTGTTCGTGTCCTCCTTCCGGCGGGCGGACGAGCTTGCCACCGCCATGGAGTGCCGCTGCTACAACGGCGGCGAGGGCCGCACCCGCATGAAAGTGCTGAAAATGGCCGGACGGGACCTGTGGGCGTTTTTCTTCGGTGCGCTGCTGATGGCGGGGGTCATTCTGCTCAGGAGGCTCGGCCTGTGAGAAACATTGCCCTGCGCCTTGCCTACGACGGGACCAACTACCACGGCTGGCAGACCCAGAAGGACGATATTACCGTCCAGGAGACCGTGGAGCGGGCCCTGGCGAAGATTGTGAAGCACCCCGTCCACGTCACCGGCTGCGGCCGCACCGACGCCGGGGTCCACGCCCTGCGGTACTGCGCGAACTTCCGCACGGAGGGCACCATCCCCATCGACCGGGTGCCTCTCGCCCTCAATGCCCGCCTGCCCGGGGACATCGCCGTCTCCGACGCGGTGGAGGTCCCCCCGGACTTCAACGCCATCGGCTCCTGCATCCAAAAGGAGTATATTTACCGCATCCACAACAGCCGTCTGCGGGATCCCTTTCTGGACCGGGGGATGTGCTTTTATCCTCAGCCCCTGGACATCGCCCGCATGGATGCTGCGGCGTCAGCCTTCGTGGGGACCCACGACTTCGCCGCGGTGCGGAGCGTCGGCACCGAGACGAAAACCACCGTCCGCACCGTCCACTGGTGCCGGGCGGAGATGACGGGCGACGTGATCCAGGTGTCCGTCTGCGCGGACGGATTTCTCTACAACATGGTCCGGGCCATTGTGGGCACGCTGGTCTATGCCTCCTATGGCAAGCTGGAGCCGGCGGACATCCCGGCGCTTCTGGAGCGGGGCGACCGCCGCTTGACGGGACCCACCATGCCGCCCCAGGGGCTATATATGCACCGGGTCTGGTACGACGGACCGGCGGGGGATATGATGACCGCACCTTGACGCGCCGGTTACAATATGTTACAATTATTCTTTGATGATGGACGACGGACAGTAAGGACCGACCCATGGCAAAACATACGGAAAAACATCCGAATACCGACCCGGAAACGACGGCCTCCCACACCCCGGCAACGGACGCACCTCCGGCCCCGGAGGAGGATGACGAACGTCTCTCCCGAAAGGACCGGCGGCGCACGGTGACCTCGCTGATCGCGGCGATCGTCCTGTTTGCCGCGTGCATCCTGCTGTGGCTGTTCCGCGACCGGTTCGACCAGGACAGCCTTGTGATCCTCTCGGGAGAGAGGACGGCGGAGGCCGAGGCGGAGTACGTCTTCGACTTCGGCGCCGGGCAGGTCTTTGCCACGGCGGGGAAGGGCCTCGCCGCCGCCAATGGCACCGGTATCCAGCTCATGGACGCGGACGGCAGCATCGCCGTGAGCCGTCTTTACCAGATGGAATCGCCGGCCATCGCCGCAGGGGACGACGGCGCGGTCTTTTACGACGTGGGGGGCACGACCCTCTGCGCGGCCTACTTCGACGGCACGGTCCGGGAGCTCCGCGCACCGGGAACGATCCTCTCCGCCACCATGTCGGACGGCGGGTATCTTGCCGTCACCACGGACTACACGGGCTATCGCGCTCTGGTCACGGTGTACGATCCCCAGCTGGACCCGGTGTACGAATGGTACTCCTCCTCGGCCTGGGTGATGAGTGCGGAGGTATCGCCGGACAACCGGGAACTGGCGGCTTTGAGCTACACCGCCTCCGGCAGCGAGGTCCGCTTCTTCCAGCTCACCAGCGAGGACCAGCAGGCTGTCTTTTCCGTGACGGACACTCTGCTTCTCGACGTCCACTGGCTCAGCCAGGACCGTCTCTGCGCCTATTCCGCCGAGCAGGCCATTTTCTTCACCGACGGAGGGCAGTGGAGCGGGACCTACAGCTTCAACGGCCAGTACCTCACGGGCGTTTCCTTTGGCGGGGAGGGCTTTGCCGCCTTCGCTCTGAGCCGGTATCGGGCGGGCTCCGCCTCAGCCCTCGTCACCCTGGATACCTCCGGGCGGGTCCTGGGAGAAAAGGATATCCTCTCCGAGATCGTGTCCCTGACCGCCTCCGGTACGGAGGTTTTGGTCCTTCTGCCGGACGGCGCGGAGCTCCTGTCCAGCTCTCTTTCGGACAAAGGCTCTCTCACCGGCCTCACCGGCTTCAAATTCGCTCTTCTCCGCGGCCGCGGCGAAGCGCTTCTCGTCTCCGCGAACTACGCGGAGGTCTATTCCTTCAAGTAAGCAACTCTTGTTTCAGGAGGCAGCAGCATGACCCTCACAACGATCCTCAACCTCATCCTGGCCGTGATCCTCATCGTGTGCGCGTGGCAGGGCTTCAAAAAAGGCATCATCATGGGCATCATCGAGGTGCTCGTGATAATACTATCTCTATATGGCGCGCGGCTTCTGAGCGACACCTTCTCCTATGAGATCATCCCCGTGATGAAGCCCTTTGTCAGCGGCGTGATGGATACCCGAGTGGAGGACACTGCCTTCTCCGTGCTGGGCTATGAGGCCGACGAGAACGGCGATTACCATGTCGATCAGTCCCTGGCGGACCTGCTGGACGCCATGCCGGAGTCCCGGATGGAGATCTGCCGCTGGACGTATCGCTCCCTCGGCGTGTACGACGCCCAGGCCGAGGTCATGGCCCAGGAGACCATCGATCTTATGGACCAGAATGGCGTGGACCTCAAGTCCGCGGTCACGACGGAGCTCTGCCAGACCGTGACCTGGTACGGCGGGTTCTTCCTCGCCTTCATCCTGCTGTTCACTGTGATGATCGTAATCGTAAATATACCAAATCTGAGCTTCCGCCTGCCCTATGTGGGAATCGTGAACGACATCGGCGGCCTTGCCATCGGCATCTACGTCGGCATGCTCATCTGCTCGATGATCGCGCTGGTCCTGCAGTTTACGGGCCTTGTTCTGCCCCAGGACACCGTGCGGGAGGCCGGCATCGCGGCCTGGTTCCTCCAGCGGGATTTCCTCTCCGGCCTCATCCGCTTCTAACCATCGCACCCCAATAAGGAGACTTCTATGCAACCTACTCTCTGCGCTCGCTGCCATAAGAATATGGCGGTGGTATTCATCACCAAGATCGAAAACAACCAGTCCAAGAACGAAGGACTGTGCCTTTCCTGCGCCCGGGAGCTTCACATCAAGCCCGTGGACGACATCATCGCGAAAATGGGCCTCACCGACGAGGAACTCGACAACCTCGCCGGGGAGATGACGAACGCCCTGGGAGACGGCCTGGAGAGCCTCATGGGCATCGAGCCTGCCGAAAATGGCGACGAGGACGACCAGGGAAAGACCGCCACCTTCCCGTTTCTGAACCGGCTCTTCGGCGGTCCCCAGGGCCAGAACAGCGACGGCAACACCCCCGGACCCACCCCGCCATCCCCCGGACCGGGACCGTCGAACAACCAGACCGACCGCCGGGGCGGCAAGAAAAAGTTCCTTGAAAACTACTGCATTTCCCTGACCCAGCGGGCCCGGGAGGGCAAGCTGGACCGCATGATCGGCCGGGACGAGGAACTGGAGCGGGTCATCCAGATTCTGAACCGCCGCCAGAAGAACAACCCCTGCCTTATCGGCGAACCCGGCGTCGGCAAGACCGCCATCGCGGAGGGCCTTGCCCAGCGCATCGCCGCGGACCAGGTCCCCTACAAGCTGCGGGACAAGGAAGTCTACCTCCTGGACCTGACGGCCCTCGTGGCGGGGACCCAGTTCCGAGGTCAGTTCGAGAGCCGTATGAAGGGCCTCATCGAGGAGGTCAAAAAGCAGGGCAACATCATCCTGGTCATCGACGAGGTCCACACCATCGTGGGTGCTGGGGACGCCGAGGGCAGCATGAATGCCGCGAACATCCTCAAGCCCGCCCTGAGCCGGGGCGAGATCCAGGTCATCGGCGCCACCA
>CAYNZM010000015.1:0-27490 GCA_964401725.1 uncultured Oscillospiraceae bacterium | reverse complement strand
ACACGCACTACTCCCTTAGCAGGGGAGCCCCTTCGGCCTCTTGGGTACTTCTCCATAGCCGACGGATGAAAATGTTGGCGGAGCCGACTCCGAAATAATGGCGGAGAGAGAGGGATTCGAACCCCCGGCCCCTTGCGGAGTCACTGGTTTTCAAGACCAGCTCCATAAACCACTCGGACATCTCTCCGCATCGCTATGGTATTTTAGCACAGCGTCGGACGCTTGTCAAACAAAAACGGAGCATTTGTCAAAAAAATCTGCGGAGGCGCATAACCTCCGCAGATGCTGTTTGATTCTCTCAGCTCTCCGCGCATTTGCGTCCGACGAGATAGCCAAAGGTCAGGCAGGTGCCGTGGGAGGCCCCGGCGATGGTCACGGGATAGTCCTGCAGGATGCGTCCGCCCATGTTGTTGCCGACGGCATAGAGACCCTCGATGGGGTTCATGCTGTCGTCCACGACCTGCAGGCTGTCCGGGTCGATGCTCAGACCGCCCAGACAGACGAGCATACTGCCGGCGGAGATCTTCGTGGCGTAGAACGGCGCTTTTTCGATGGGGAACAGCCGCTTTGAGGTCTTATGGAAGTCGTCGTCCGAGCCCTTCGCGGCAAGCTCATTGTAGCGAGCGATGGCGGAGAGCATGCTTCGCTGGGCGCTTTCGTTGTTCGGATAGAGCTTCGCGGCGAGCGCCTCCAGCGTATCCGCGGTGGTGCAGCTCCGGGTGACGGATTCCCGGCTCGTGATGGCGGAGCGACCGATGGTCATGACCGCGCCGGCAAGATTCGGCACATCCGCCGCCGGGAGGATGTGGTTTACGGAGCCGTGGGAGCAGCCCATAAGCTCCACCTGGTCGGGGTAGTTGTCGTCAAAGATCGACCAGCCCCAGGCGTTTTGCTGGCGGTAGAGCTGGCTGGAGAGCTGCTGTCCGGCCACATCCTCGTTGCAGAAGCGCTGACCGTCGCTGTTGAGGAGCAGATACGGGTCCACACCCAGCGCACCGCCGAGGGTATGGGTCATAGGGGCGTGCGGTCCGTCCTCCATCTTCGCGCCGGCCCAGATGCCCATGCACTGTCCTTCGCCGATGTTGGTGACCGCGCCGTTCGCGTCCCGAGAGGTGAACATGGTGGGATAGGTCCGTCCGCCGCAGAAATATTTGACCATGGCTTCGTTGGAGGCATAGTCCCCTGCCGCCAGGATAACGCCCTTGCGGGCGAGGAATTTCGTGTATACGCCGTCCTTGTCCTGGCCGATGACGCCCTCCGCTCTGCCGGAATTGTCCGGACGGATGAGCTGCTTTGCCCAGGTGGAGAAATGGAAGTCCACGCCGTTTTCCTGGCAGCGTTGGTAATTTAGAGCCAAAATATTGCCCTGATCCGGGATGAAGGTCAGTGTCGCCGCGGGATAGGTCGGGCTGAACTCCTCCAAGGGATCGTACGCCTCCGGCTGAGGCCAGTGGACGGTGCAGATGGTGATCTTCGAGGCGTCGTAGCTCTTTGCGTACATGTCAATGACCTCGACATTGCCTCCTGCAGGTTCGAGAAGCCAGTCGAAGGCCTCACCGGAGTAGTCCCGCCAGTAGTTCCAGAGCCGCTGATCCGGGCGATAGCCCATCTCCTTCATGAGGTCCCCCACCGCGGCGCTGCCGTCAAAGTCCATGCCGCGCTCCTTCTGCAGGGTGCTGCCATGGATGCCGAACTGACCGGAGCGGTAGTTGTAGCTCGTGGATTTCTCAATGACCGCCACGGAGGCTCCCGCCTCGCTGGCACTGCGGGCCGCCATCAGGCCGGCAATGCCGCAGCCGACCACGACCACATCCGCTTCCACGATATTGGCGATGTCAGCGTCCGGGATGGGATCGGGTTTTGTGAGAAAATCGGGGTACTCCGGCGTGACAGCCTCCCCCGAACCGCCGGAAGCGCCGCCAGCCTGGGTGCTGGCTCCGGTAACGGCGTCCGGCTCTCCGGAGGCAAAGGCCATGCCGCCCAGCAGTCCTGCCGCCGCGGCACCGACGCCGACACCGGCTGCGCCTTTCAGAAACTTGCGTCTCGATACCTCTTTCATGGGTCCTCCCCTTTCCTTTTTCCCCAGTATACCATGACCCGATACAGGACCGCAATACGGCCCTTGCGGATATTTCCGCCGATATGGTATACTTTTGCCATGGAATACGAAGCTGCGCCCCTGGAGGGCATCACCGACGCGGTTTACCGCCGCACGCACGCCGCGTTTTTTCCCGGCGTAGACCGCTATTATACGCCGTTTATCAGTCCCACCCAACACCATATCTTCACCCCGCGTCAGCTCCGGGAGCTTGCCCCGGAAAACAACCCGGGGCTTACGCTGATTCCCCAGCTTCTGGGACGAAATGCGGAGGACCTGCTCTGGGCACTGCGGGAGCTTTATGATATGGGATACGAGGAGGTGAACCTGAACCTTGGCTGCCCCTCCGGCACGGTGACCGCCAAACGGAAAGGCGCTGGGCTGCTGGCTTACCCCCAGGAGCTGGACGCTCTGCTGGAACGGCTGTTTCGTTACTCCCCCGCCGCGATCTCCATAAAGACGCGTATCGGCATGGAGTCACCGGAGGAATTTCAGAAACTTCTGAGCATCTATGCGCAGTATCCCATCCGTCGCCTCATCATCCACCCACGCACCCGAAAGGAACAATACGACGGCCCGGTCCACCGGGATGTGTTCCAGTACGCCATGGAAACCTCCGCCCTGCCTCTGAGCTACAACGGCGATCTGCGGACGGAAAAGGATATTTGCGTCGTGGAGACAGAGTTCCCCGCCACAATCGGTATCATGGTGGGACGGGGGTTGATTGCAGACCCCGCGCTGATCACCCGGCAAAAGGATATTCCTCTTTCCCCCGGCGCTCTACGCTCATTTCACAACGCATTGTGCAATGAATATCCGACTGTATTTGGTGATAATAATAGCGCAATGCATCGCATGAAAGCCATTTGGCATTATTTATTATTGCATGTCATTCACGAAGAAAAACAGGGTAAACGCCTGCAAAAATCCAGAAGCTGGGAAGATTTTCTGTCAACAGCGGATGAAATATTCAGTCTAAATACATAAATATACGAGCGCATAATTATGCGCTCGTATAAATTTAAAAGCGGATGTCATCCGTGCGGATGGAGTGGAATATCCAAAAGGTTTTTAGGTCAAAAACAACCTCGTCGTCGTATTCCAGTCGGTACGGCGGCAGGAGGACCTCTCCCCCGTCCAATTCCGCCGAGCGATAGCCCTTGCGGGACTTGAATTCCTCCGCTTGGGAGGGCCGGACAAGATGGATGTATAGCTCCGTGATCTCAAAATCCGAGTTGCTGGATACAACCTCCACCACCAGAGTGAAGCGATTTTTCTTTTTCATGTGCTCCCGCAGGGCGGGGGTGCAGGAAAATCGGACGTTCATTCCCACTCAATGGTGCCGCTGGGCTTCGGTGTCAGGTCATACAGAACACGATTGACGCCGGGGACCTCCGCCGTGATGCGGGCAGTGATCTTATGCAGGACGGGATACGGAATCTCCTCCACCGTGGCGGTCATGGCGTCCCGGGTGTTGACGGCGCGGATGATGACGGGCCAGTCGAAGGTGCGCTTGTCGTCGCGCACGCCGGTGGATTTGAAATCCGGGACGATAGTGAAATACTGCCAGACCTTTCCGGCGAGGTCCGCGGCGGCGAATTCCTCCCGCAGAATGGCGTCGGACTCCCGCAGGGCTTCGAGACGATCTCGGGTAATGGCGCCGAGGCATCGTACGCCGAGGCCGGGCCCGGGGAACGGCTGGCGATAGACCATGTTATCCGGCAGGCCGAGGGCCTTACCCACGACGCGGACCTCGTCCTTGAAGAGGAATTTTACCGGCTCCACCAGCTCGAACTTCAGGTCCTCCGGCAGACCGCCCACGTTGTGATGTGCCTTGACGGGACCGCTCTCCAGAATGTCGGGATAGATGGTGCCCTGGGCGAGGAACTCGATGCCGTCCAGCTTGCGGGCTTCCTCCTCGAACACGCGGATGAACTCCGCGCCGATGATCTTGCGCTTCGTCTCCGGGTCGGATACGCCGGCGAGCTTGTCCAGGAAGCGGTCCACCGCGTCCACATAGACGAGATTTGCGTCCATCTGATTGCGGAAGACCTCGATGACCTGCTCCGGCTCTCCCTTGCGGAGAAGTCCGTGGTTTACGTGAACGCAGGTGAGCTGCTTGCCGACGGCCTTGATCAGCAGCGCCGCGACGACGGAGGAGTCCACGCCGCCGGACAGGGCCAGCAGGACTTTTTTCCCACCGATCTGCGCACGCAGGACCTTGCACTGCTCAGCAATGAAGTCTTCCGCGAGAGCGGCGGTGGTGATGCGCTCCATGGATGCGGGACGAACGTTTTTTGCCATATCGTATATCCTCTCTTTGGAAGTATTTACGCCATAAGCTCCGCCGCAAGGGCGTCGAGCTGCGCTTCGTTTTCCGGGTGAAGCGCGGATTTCAGGGTGACGGTAGTGTCGGTATAAGCAAGGTCCTTGCAGTCCTTCAGCAGGGCTTTCATGGTCTTTGCCGCCGCCGGAGCCCAGGAGCCGTTTTCAATGAAGCCGACGCGCTTATTCTGGAAGTTATGCTCCGCGAGCCGGTCAATGAAGTCCTTCATAATGGGGAACACCCCGGCGTCGTAGGTGGTGCTGGCGAGGACGAGCCTGCCATAGCGGAAGGCATCCTCTACCGCCTCGTGCATGTCCTCCCGGGCCAGGTCCGTCACAGCGACCTTTGGGCAGCCGAGGACCTTGAGCTTGTCCGCCAGCAGCAATGCTGCCTGTTTCGTGTGTCCGTAGACGGAGGTATAGCAGATCGCCACGCCGTCGCTCTCCACGCCGTAGGACGACCAGGTGTTGTAGGTGGCGAGGTAGTAGCTCAGGTCCTCCGTCAGCACCGGGCCGTGGAGCGGGCATATGACGCGGATATCGAGGCCGTTGAGCTTTTTCAGCACTGCCTGGACCTGAGCGCCGTATTTTCCGACGATACCGAAGTAATACCGCCGCGCCTCGCATGCCCAGCCCTCGGGATCGTCGTAGTCGTTGGCACCGAACTTGCCGAAGGCGTCTGCGGAAAACAGCACGCCGTCGGCGCTGTCGAAGGAGAACATGACCTCCGGCCAGTGGACCATGGGCGCGGTGTAGAAGGTCAGCACATGCCGTCCCAGGGAAAGCGTGTCACGCTCCTTCACGGTGATGCGGTTTTCCGGCGTCACGCCGTAGAACTGCTCCAGGAGCTTGAAGGCCTGGGCCGTGGCAGCGACAGTGGCGGTGGGAAATGCCGCAAGGAAGCGGTCAATGTTTGCGGAATGGTCCGGCTCCATGTGGTGGATGATGAGGTAATCCGGTGTGCGTCCGCCCAGGACCTCCCGGAGATTCTTTTCCCATTCCTCACCGAAATGGGCCTCCACCGTGTCCATGACGGCGATCTTCTCATCGAGGATCACGTAGGAGTTGTAAGCCATGCCGTTTTCGACCTCGTACTGTCCTTCGAACAGGTCGATGTCGTGGTCGTCCACGCCGATATAGCGGATGTCGTTTGTGATGTTCATGGGGTGCTGTGTTCCTTTCCTTTCGCACTTTTTTACAGCTTACAAAAAAATCCCGTGCTTGTCAATTTCAGAAGGGTTACAGCCGTTCATAAACTTTCCTGAAATGACATACCATATACCACAATGTTTCGGAGGTATGTTCTGTGAAAAGAATAGGACCCGTACTGAGGAGACACCGCCGGCTTCTGGGACCCATCGCCCTGACGCTTGCGGTGGTCGCGATTTTCTGGGCGGTGAACAGTCCGTCCATCGTGGGGGTGGCGGCGTCGGACCGCCAGCTGCCGATCTATAACGTCAAACGCGACAACAAGGCTGTTAGTCTTACGTTCGATGCCGCCTGGGGGAATGAAGATACCCAGGAGCTCATCGACATCCTGGGCCGGTATAATGTGAAGGCCACGTTCTTTCTCGTTGGTCAGTGGGTAGACAAATACCCCGAGAGCGTGAAGTCCCTGGCCGACGCCGGTATGGAGATCGGAAATCACTCCAACGAGCATCCCCACATGGCAAAGCTCAGCGAAAAGCAGATCATAGACGAGGTTGCCGCCTGCAACGAGAAGATCGAAAACGTGACCGGGACCTCCCCCACCCTGTTCCGCTGTCCCTATGGCGAGTATAACGACACGGTCATCGATACGGTAAATGGCATGGGAATGTCGTCTATACAGTGGAACGTGGAGCGTTCCCATACAACTGAAACATCCGATATATGCTGGACGACGACAGCAGCCCCTCAATAATGCCGAAAACAAAAGATTTTTTGGATAGCCCGGGGTGGAAAAAGAACCTGGACTATGCTATACTTTCCCAGAAAATACGTCAATGGCTTGATCGTTCGTCCGGGCACTTCGATTCCGTGCGGACCGGAGAGCGGCGAGGGCGAAATGGAAAAAATCGAAAACGATCTTACCCAGGGTAATGTGTTCCGCAAGCTGTGGAGCTTTACACTTCCTTTCATCGGGGCAAACCTTCTGCAGACGCTGTACGGGATGGTCGATCTGTATATCGTCGGGCGCTATGCCGAGACGGCGGACGTTTCCGCGGTCTCGGTGGCGGGCACGGTCATCGCCACATTCATGATGCTCCTCATCGGCCTGTCCGTCGGCGCTACCGTCGTCGTCGGGCAGCGGTTCGGCGCGGGCGATAAGGACTCGCTCTCGTCCGTATCCGCGACAGCGTTCACGCTCGCGTGGATTTTCGGCGCGGCGCTGATGATCGTCGTCGGCGCGCTCACCGTGCCGCTGCTGCGGTGGATCAACACCCCGGCGGAGGCCATGCAGGGGGCGATCCGGTATATGCTGATCTGCAGCGTGGGGTACATCTTTCTCGCCGTGTACAATATGCTGTCCGGCATCCTGCGCGGCATCGGCGACTCGCGCTCCCCGCTCCTGTTCGTCGGCATTTCCACGGCGTTCAACATCGTCGGCGATATCGTCCTCGTGGGCGTGATGGGTTTCGGCGCGTCGGGGGCCGCCGCCGCCACCGTGCTTGCGCAGTTTCTGTGCATGCTCTACGGCGTCATCCATGTGAAGCGGCGCGGCTTCCCGTTCGATTTCCGCCTGCGCAGCTATCGCATCCATAAGGATGACGTTCGGCCGCTTCTTAACGTCGGCGTGCCGGTGGCGCTGCAGGAGGTGCTCGTCATGTTCTCCTTCATCGTATTGGAGGGCATCATCAACCGCTTTGGCCTGAACGCCTCCGCAGCGGCGGGCATCCTCGACAAGATTTTTCTGTTTGCCACGATCCCGACGAACGCGTTCAACGCCTCGATCTCCGCGATGGTCGCGCAGAACATCGGCGCCAACGAAAAAAAGCGCGCCATGCGGTGCCTGTGGTACGGTTCCCTGCTCAGCGAGCTGTTCGCCGTGGTCTTTTTCCTGCTGGGGCTGTTCATCCCCGGGAAGATTATCGGCGTATTCACGCCCGATGACGGCGTGATCGCCGAGGGCGTGCGCTACTACGCCGGGTATAAGTACGAGTACCTGCTCTGCTCGCTGGCCTTCTGCGTGAACGGCTTTATAAACGGCACCGGAAACACGAAGCTCACGCTCATAAACAACATCATCTCCACCTACGCCGTCCGCATCCCGCTGTGCCTTCTTGCGGGGAGCGTGGTGGGCGCGGGGCTTTTCGGCATCGGGTACGCGCTGCCCGTGGCCTCCCTTGTGCAGGTCATTACTGGATATGCGTTCTTCCTCCGCTGGCGGCGAAGGGAGTTCGGCTCCCTGACCGTGAGGGAATAATAATCGGATTTCGGAGAAACTGTGAAACTGCCGCATTCTTTCGGATACGGCAGTTTCATTGTTATTTGCGTGTTTCCGCCTCCGGCGTCAACCGCCGAAGTAGGCCTTGCGGACGACGTCATTCGAGCGGATGTCCTCGGTGGTCCCTTCCGCGACGACGTTTCCGACCTGCAGTGTGTAGCAGTACTGCGCCGTGCCGAAGGCCAGGTGGACGTTCTGCTCGACAAGCAGGATACTCGTGCCTCTTGTCTTGTTGATCTCCTTGATCTTCTCGCCGATATCGTCGATGACGACGGGCGCAAGTCCGAGGGAGGGCTCGTCAAGGCACAGGAGCTTGGGATTTGCCATCAGCGCCCGGGCAATGGCCAGCATCTGCTGCTGACCGCCGGACATGGTGCCTGCCTTCTGCTTCAGGCGGTCCTTCAGGATCGGGAACAGCTCGAAGACGAATTCCATATCCTCCGCGATGCCGTCCTTGTCCTTGCGCTGAGTCGCGCCGAGGATAAGATTTTTCCGCACCGTCAAATACGGGAACAGATGGCGGCCCTCCGGCGCCAGGGCGATGCCCTTCTGCACGATGTTCTGCGTGGGCTCGTTCGTGATGTCCTCGCCGTTGAACGTAACCGTGCCGGAGGTCTTTTTGACGATGCTCATCATGGCGTTGAGTGTGGTGGATTTGCCCGCGCCGTTCGAGCCGATGAGCGTTACGATGCCTCCCTTCGGCACCGCGAGACTGACGTCATGGATGGCGATGGACTTGCCGAACATGACCTTCAGATTTTTTATCTCCAGGATATTCTCGCTCATACCGCACCTCCGAAATAGGTACTGATGACCGTCGGGTCGTTGCGCATGCCCTCGGGCGTGCCCTCAAAGATCTTCTCGCCGAAGCTGATGACGGTCACGCTGTCCAGAATATCGAGAATCTGCATATTGTGCTCCACCACGAGGACGGTGATGCCCTTATCACGCATCTTGGAGATGGCGCCTATGGAGAAGGCGATCTCCTCGGGGTTCATGCCGCCGAGAGGTTCGTCGAGCAGGAGGAGCTTCGGCTTCGTCGCAAGGGCGCGGGCGACGCCGAGGATTTTCTGGTAGCCGTGGGGCAGGTTCTTCGCCAGCTCATTGCGGACGTGGTCAAGGCCGAGGAATTCGAGAATCTCGTCCGCGGACTTTTCGATGTACTTTTCGTTCTCGTGGTACGTCTTCGTGCCGAAGAACGCCTGTCCGATCGTGGAGTGAGGACGCAGGTGATAGGCGGTGGTGACGTTCTCAAACACGGTGAAGTCGCCAAACAGCGGGTTGAGCTGGAAGGTGCGGCCGATGCCCATGGCCGCGACCTGATGGGGCTTGGCCTTGGTGATCTCGTGCCCGGCATAGAAGATGTGGCCGGAGGAGGGCATGTGCACGCCGGTGATGAGGTTGAAGAAGGTGGACTTGCCGGCGCCGTTGGGACCGAGGAAGCCCTTGATCTCGCCCTCCTCGATGCGGAAGTCGAGGTCGTTCATAACGGTCAGACCGCCGAAGCGTTTGGTCAGACCGGAGGTTTCCAACAGACTGCTCATGCGTTCTCGCCTCCTTCCTCGTTCATCATTTCCGCGATCTCACGCTTCTCCGCGCGTTTGGCCCGGTTCGCACGTATGGTGCCCGGGATTCCGATGAGGCCGTCGGGCAGAAGATACGCCACCACAAGCAGGACCGCCGCCGTCAGGAACGGCGTGAACTTGGAGTTCTCGCCCAGCCAGCGGCTGAAGGCGATGAAGCCCGCGCTGCCGGAGGAGCCGGACATGCTGGTAAGAAGGTTTGCGATGTTCTGCACGATGCTGATGATGATCGCACCGATCATCGGGCCGATGAACTTGCCCTTGCCGCCGATCATCGTGTACATGATGAGCCAGAGGGTCATGTTCATGCCGTAGCTGGAGTAGGAGATGGTGCCCATGTAGTGGGCCTGCGCGCCGCCCATGAGACCGATGAAGAAGCAGGACACGCCCACGGCCAGCAGGCGGTAATACGTGGGGCTGACGCCGATGGAGGCCGCGACCTCCTCCGACTGGGCCAGCGCCCGGAGGGTAGTGCCCACGCGGCAGTGCTCTAAGCGGTACATGACCACCAGGGAGACGATGGCAAGGATCAGGATGACGAAATACGCTGCCTGATAGTTCTTGATCCCCACGGCCTCCGCCAGAGGCTTCAGGGCAGAGCCGAGGGTGGGGATACGCTGCAGGCCCTGAGCGCCGCCGGCCTTCTTCCAGGCCGAGACAAACAGCATAAGCGCCTGGCCCATGAACATCGTACCCATGGAGAAGTACACGGTCTTGAGCCGGGCAAAGGGCCAGCCGGTGATGAGGGCGATAATGGCCGCCATGACCGCGCCCAGGGGAATGGAGGCCCACATGGGGACGCCCAGATGCACCGCCAGCATACCGGCGGCATAGGCGCCGACGCCCATGAACGCGCCCTGGGCAAAGCTCAGGTTGCCGGACACAAGAATCAGCCGCAGGGAAACCGCCGCGACCATGTTGAAAACGATGGTGACGAACATATCCACCCAGGTGCGGCTGTTCAGGATGAAAGGCAGTCCGATGAACAGTACCAGCAGGACCAAAAAGGGAATAGACGTCTTAAAACCGGATTTTTTCATCGGTACGCCCCCTTACATATTCATTTCGTGGCCGAAGAAGCCCTTGGGCTTGATCAGCAGCAGGACGACGACGATCGCGATGGGGATGGCGGAGCCCGCATTGCCGGCAAAGTACAGGGGGAAGATGGTATCCAGGAAGCCCATCACCGTGCCGGTGATAAGGATGCCGTTCATGGAGCCCGCGCCGGCCAGCATGACCAGCATCAAAATGCGCAGGTTCATGGTATCGCCCATGCTGGCGCTGAGGCCCTGATACGCGCCCATGAAGCAGCCCGCCACGGCGGCCAGGCCGATGCCGATGGCGCAGACGACGGCGGAGACGCGGTTTATATTGATGCCCTGCAGCGCCGCGCCCAGGCGGTCCTGCGATACAGCCTCCATCTGGCGGCCCAGGGCGGTATAGTTTACGATGTAGAGCGCGATCAGCAGCAGCACGAGACCCACCCCGAAGGTGACGAGGCGCTCGTTGGAAACGCTTGTCCCGGCGATCCTGGCGATGCCGGCGGCAAAGGTGGGGATGACCATGGCCTTGTTGCCGGTGAGGATGTTCGCGATGGTCTGGCCGATGGTGATAAGGCCCACGGAGATCATGACGATGCGGTCAAAATCCGCCAGGAAGGGCCGGAACATGACCTTCTCCAGCAGCAGACCCACACCCGCCAGCACGATGGCGGCGATAACCATGGCGATCCAGTTGTTCAGGCCCGCCGCGGAGCACAGATAATAGCAGAGATAGGCTCCGACCATATACAGGGAACCGTGGGCAAGGTTCATGGTGCCCAACATATTGAAGATGAACGCGAAGCCCAGCGCCGCCAGAATGTACATGACGCCCAGCACCAGGGTGTTAATGAGTATGTTCAAGCGATCACTCCTTTAAAGAAAGCGGCGGAGGCGAAACCGCCTCCGCCGCGGGATATGCTGTTATGCTTTGCCCGGATCAGGGGATATAGACGGGAACCCAGTCAGCGAAGTACCAGCCGTCCTCGGCGTCGGGATCCATGAGGGATACGGGCACGGGACGGGCAATGGCGTGGTTCTCAACGCCATAGGTCTCGGTGCCGCAGATGGTGGCGGTACCGTACAGGGACTCGACCTCACCGCCGGCTTCCCAGGCAGCCGCAACGTCCGCGGGATCGATGGAGTCGGCCTTCTGCATCATCTGAAGGATGGTGTACAGAGTATTGGCCGCGGCGCCGTCGAAGGTGCCGGCTGCGTCGTCGCCGTACTTGGCGCGGACGGTCTCCACCAGGCCATTGAAGACCTCGGTGTTGCGATCCGCGTCGGAGGCACGAGTGGAGGTGCCCACGGTGAAGCCGTTGTAGCTGGCGTCAGCACCGGCGTACTCCATGACCATGGAGACAGGCTTGCCCTGGATGCAGGCCATGACCATATCGCTGCCCAGCGCGCGGACAGCCTTCAGCAGTGCACCGTAGGCATCCGGAGTACCGTTGCCCATGAAGGCGTCAGCGCCGGTGTCCACCAGCATCTGCGCGTAGGAGGCATAGTCCGTGGTGTCCAGAGGATAGATGACCTGACCGACCATCTCGTAGCCGTTCTGCTCGGCCAGCTCCTGCATCAGAGCGTAGGTACCGTCAGTCTGACCGTTGTCGTCGTTGGCGTAGGCGATGGTGTGGACATCGGGATAGTACTCAGCGAGGATGGCGAAGATGGCCTGCAGGTCGCCGATAGTGCCGTTGGAGCCGGTAAAGGCCAGGGGGTTCTCGGGGATCAGGTAGCCGGTATCAGCGCCAACGCAGTAGGCGGAGGCGTGCAGGATGCCCTCATCCTCAAAGACGTCCGCGCAGGAGTTGACCCAAAAGTCGTTGGTCTCGACCACGAACTTAACGCCGGCGTCCACAAGGCTCATGGCCGCGGTGCGCAGGGAGCCATAGTCGGATTGGCCGTCAGCAAAAACGGGCTCGAGGTAGTAGGTGGTGCCGCCGACCTCCCAGCCGCCGTTGGCGTTGATGTAGTCGACCATGGCGTTGAACTCGTTGAAGTTCGTGGTGTCGACGCCCGCGAAGCCGCCGGTGGTGTGGACCAGAAGGCCGATCTTGATAGTCTCGGCGTCGGCCGGGATCTCGGAGAGGTCGGCGCCAATGAGTTCGGGAGTCTCCTCCTCGGCGGGAGCTTCTTCCTCGGCGGGAGCTTTCTCTTCCGCGACGGGAGCCTCGGCGGTCTCGCCGGCCTCGAGCGCAGCGAGCTTGGAATCGATGGATTCGAGCTTGGTCAGGATCTCGTCGATCTTGCCGGCGTCGATCGAGCTGCCGCAGCCGGCGAGAGCCAGCAGCATGACAGCCGCAAGGACAAATGCGAGAATCTTTTTCATGGTAATCCTCCTTTAATAGTGTCGTTGATTCTGCACAAAACGACCGTCTTCGGTGTGCGGAGACGCACATACGAAATCAAAGTTATTGTAACAATTCGACAGGCAATTGTCAATGATAATCGAGGCAGATTTCACAATAAATCTTGGCGGCTGTTACAACTTTTTAAACCGTCCAAATGATCTCAACATTTTCCCCGACAATATTGATCCGTCGAATATACTGCGCCGCAACGGTTTTCTTCTCGTCAAAGGACAGCGATGAAAAAACCAGTTTTTTCGGTAGGTCAACATGCGTATTCCTGCGCTGTATCTCTGACTGAATTGCGCTCCGTTCTTCCTCGATTTTAGAAAGCGTCCTGTGGAGATAGGACTTTGTCATGTCGCTGCTTTCAGAGAACGCGTCGATAATGCGCTCGGCTTTGCGATCAAGCTCATCAAGCCGCCTTGAAAGATCATCATCATGCCGCTTCTTCACTGGCTTGTCCGGGCATTCATCCAGTAAAGCCTGAATCTGCGAGGCGACGGCAGCCTCCAGCTCGGAAAGATCCGCTTGAATCATAGCGCTGCACTTCGATAGATTGTATTTTCCGCTGCAGTTCATGTAGCGTCCGGAGCTCGACACGGAAATCTTTAAGCTATACCCGCATTCTCCGCATTTCAAAAGTCCTGTCAGCCAGGTGTGGGTACCCTTGCCGCTGTTTCCAACCTGACGATTTCGGCTGAGCTTGTACTGACACTGCAGCCAAAGTGCCGGATCGATGAAGCCCTCGCTGTTCAGCACCGATACGCTGTGTTCGCGGACGTCGTTGTATTTTTTCTTTGCCTTGTCCCGCTTCCCCACAAGCAGAAGTCCGTTAACGCCGTCGAACGCCTCGGGAGCCGAAGTCACGCTCGCACCGAGCCCCTGGTAGTGAAGCCGGACCTGCTCGTCCGCCCTAACGTAAGCGGGACAGTGCAGTATCCGCGAAAGGGCCACGTTATCCCAGGTATCTCGTCTCGGCCCCTTGATATTCTCAGCGTTCAGCATCCTCGCTATGCTCCCAAGGCTCTCGTGCTCCTCTGCGTATGCCTCAAAAATCCGCCTGACAACCGCTGCGTGCTCTGGATAGATCATAAGAGCTGAGCGCATTCTCCCATCGGCATCCGCAATGCGTCCGATGGTAAAGCCATACGGTGCCGGACCGCCGGGCCACGATCCCAGGCTTGCGCGTTTATAATAGTTGTCCTTGACCCGCTCCGCGGTCGTCTCTCGCTCAAGCTGGGCAAATACCATGATGATGTGGAGCATGGCTCGTCCCATCGGCGAGGAGGTGTCAAAGTTCTCGCTGACGGAGACAAACTCAACGTTATTCTCCTGCAGGGTGTTCCATAGATTCCCAAAATCCGCGACGGAACGGGAAAACCGGTCAAGTCGATAAACGTACAGCTTGTCTATCTGACCGGCGCGGATATCCTTCATGAGCCGCTGGAACTCCGGCCGCTGGGTGTTCTTGCCGGAAAAGCCCCGGTCCTGGTAGACCTTCAGCTCCTTCCCTGCCGTTTTCCGGCAAAGGTCGATCTGCCCGTCGATGGACAGACTGTTCTGCTTTTCCACCGACTGGCGGGCGTATACCGCACTCTCCATCAGCTTGCCTTTTCGTCGGTCTTGCGTGAGGCGGAGAGCTTCTCGCGGCAGAGAGCCTTCAGGTCTGCCAGCCGCTGCGCGCGTTCTTTGGGACTGACGTATTCAGGATGTCGGTTCGTGATGGTCATTACGCTCCCTCCCGCTCCAAGCGTATGCGGCGCACGAGCGGAAGATGACGCGGCCGGAAAAGGAAGGATCGCCGCTGTTCGTTTTCACCCTCTTCGAAGTGTTGAGATGTCTCCATCCACGCAAAGCCGGGAATATCGGGTGTTTCAGCTATGTGGGAAGGTGATTCTCTTGATTGGAAGGGTATCGGCGCAGATGAGATTTACAAGCGCGTCACCGCAAATGTCGTTCCGGGGAGCATCATCCTCTTCCACAACGCCGCGGAGCATACGCCGGAGGCCCTGGCGGACATTATCGAATACCTGCTGTCCGAAGGATATGAGATCGTTCCGGTGTCGGAGCTTCTGCTCACCGGCTCCTATGAGATCGACCACACCGGCATGATGGTGCCATCCGGCGCCGCGTAATAAAGGAAGCCAGAGAACGCACCCGCTCTCTGGCTTCTATTCAATTATCCTCACGTCTATGTCATTATATTTTTACCGTAAGAACATTGAGGCCCAGAATGCTTTGATGCTGCACATCTCTGGTCGCATTGTTTTACATCACAGACATGCCTCTGTCAAACCAGGACTCCCGTTTGCAAGAGCGTCGATGCGGTCCATTTCGATAATGCGCAGTACATCAGGCTCCACATGGCATGGGAGATACAGCACCTCAACACCGGCGGACTTTGCTTCCTCCAGCGCCGCGCCAAAGGCAGCATGCGTTTCGATATTTGCCCGCACCTCCGTAATGCCGTCCATTTGGATGACGAAGGCCAGGATAGCGCGATATCCCTCCTGAACAGACCGCGTGAGCTCCCGGAGATGCTTTATCCCGCGTTCCGTCGGAGCATCCGGGAAGTACCCCACGCCGCCGATCTCCAGCGTACAGCCCTTGACCTCCATCAGAATGGTTTCTTCGCCCCGGGCAAGATAGAAATCGATGCGGGAGTCTCCGTAGGGATATTCCGGGCGGACAACGTCAAAGCCCTGGTCAAACAGCCATTCCCGTACAACGGTGTTCGGTGCCTGGCTGTCGATGTTGATGAGCAGTCCGTTGCTCTTTCGGACGGCAACGAGATCCCACGCTGTCTTGCGAGCCGGATTCTTCGCTTTGGATAGATAAACCTCACAGCCGGGAATCAGAAGCTCTTTGCATCGACCGGTGTTCTTCACATGCACCGTCTCCAGGCGGCCGTCGATCTCTGCATGGGCAATAAAACGGTTCGGACGATCCAGGAACACAGCAGGAATCACTTCCGCGTATTTCATTCAGACACCGTCACCTCCTGCGTCGAAGGGATTATATCATACCGCATTTATAAAATCCACCGGTCACGGAACCGGCGGATTTCTGAAATTAAAAATTTTATGACAGGCGACGCGACGCCCCGGCTCCCGATCGGTCAGTATCGGTTCTGTTTTCCTGCATGTTTCATCCGCAAAAGGGCAGCGGGAGGAAAATCGGCACCCCGAAGGAGGATCGGCGGGATCGGGAAGATCACCGGTCAGTTTGATTCGATTTTCGAGCCAGCGGCTGTCGGGATCGGCGTCGGGCATGGCGGAGAGCAGCGCCTGCGTATACGGATGCAGCGGATGGTCATACAGCGTCTCCGCGTCGGCTATCTCCACGACGGAGCCCAGATACATCACCGCGATCCGATTCGAAATGTGCCGCACCATGGCCAGATCGTGGGAGATCATGAGATAGGTTAGACCCCTATCCCGCTGGAGCCGCATCAGAAGGTTTATGATCTGCGCCTGGATGGAGGCGTCCAGCGCCGCCACGGGCTCGTCGCACACGAGAAATTCCGGCTCCAGAGCCAGTGCCCGGGCGATTCCCACCCGCTGCCGCTGCCCGCCGGACAGCTCATGGGGAAACCGATCCGCATATTCCGGCGTGAGACCCACGTCCGAAAGAAGCGACAGTACCTTCTCCCGCCTCTCGGAAGCACGGTAGGAAAAGTGCCGTTTCATGCCCTCCTCCACCGTCATCGCCACCGTCATGCGGGGATCGAGACTGGCATACGGATCCTGGAAGATCATCTGATTGCTTCGACGGAACTCCGTACGCTCCGCCCTGGAAAGCTCCGACAGGGATTTGCCGTTCCATCGGACGATGCCCTCGGTTGGTTCGTACACACCCAGGATCGTGCGACCGCAGGTGGTTTTGCCGCAGCCGGATTCCCCCACAAGGCTCAGCGTCTCACCCCGAAGAATATCAAAGCTCACGCCGTCCAGAGCTTTTACCGACTTTTTGCCGGTTTTGAAGTCTTTTTTCACTCCGTCGATTTGAAATATCATATCAGCCATCCTGCTCACCTCCTGCCAGCCGGACGGTTGGTGCCATGGGATGCCGGAGCCAGCAGCGGACGATGTGACCATCCTCCCCTGATTTCTCCGGCATTTGCTTTTTGCATATCGGCATGGCATAGTCGCACCGGGCGGCAAAGGGACAGCCGGGAATCTCCCGCCGCAGGTCAGGCGGCGAACCGCTCAGGACCGGAAGCTCACGCCGCCGCTCCATGCTTTTTTTCGGGATGGCGTTCAAAAGCGCCGCTGTATAGGGATGCCGCGGCTGACGAAACAGGGCGTCCATCCTTCCGCTTTCGACAATGGACCCGGCATACAGTATCTGCACCCGGTCCGCGATCCCCGATGCCACGCCCAGATCATGGGTGATGAGAAGGATCGCCATGCCGAGCTGAGTTTGGAGGCGTTTCAAAAGCTCCAAAATCTGCGCCTGGATGGTCACATCCAGCGCCGTGGTGGGCTCGTCCGCAATGAGCAGCTTCGGATCACACACCAGCGCCATGGCGATGCAGATTCGTTGCCGCATACCGCCGGAGAGCTCATGGGGATAGCGCCGCATCTGGGCCGCCGGGTCGGACAGTTCCACCAGAGCCAGAAGCTCCATCGAACGGCGCACTGCCTCCCTTCTGCTGACCCGGCGGTGAACGCGGATCGTTTCCACAAGCTGACTGCCCACGGTCCTTGTCGGGTCCAGCGCAGCCAGCGCGTCCTGGAAGATCATGGCGATCTCCCCGCCGCGCAGGGCGTTAAGCTCGCGTTTTTTCATGGTGAGCACGTCTTTTCCGCGCCAGCGGATGACGGAACCGGGCTCGATGCGTCCCGCGCTGTGTTCGAATAAACGCAGGATCGCTTTCGCGGTGACGGACTTTCCGCAGCCGGATTCACCCACCATGGCGAGTGTCTCGCCTCCTCGGATGTCGAAGCTCACGCCGCGCACGGCCTTTACCTCTCCCGCATAGGTGGAGAAGCTCGCCCGGAGGTTTTTGACTTCCAACAGCTTTTCCATGCCTTTACCTCCGCAGCTTCGGGTCGAGGGCGTCCCGCAGCCCATCACCGAGCAGGGTGAAGGCCAGCATGGTCAGCGCGATCATGATCGCCGGGAACAGCATCTGCCAGGGATAGAACCGAAACATGCTCTGGGCGCCGGAGGCAAGCGCTCCCCAGCTCGTCTGGGGCGGCTGGACGCCCAGACCCACATAGCTCAAAAACGCCTCGCTGAAGATAAACCCCGGGATGCGGAAGGTCACGTCCACGAGGAGGAGACTCAGCGTATTCGGGACCAGATGGCGCAGGACGATCTTCACCGGGGATATATCCATAAGCCGCGCCGCCAGCACATAGTCCGACCGGCCGAGCTGCAGCATCCGCCCCCGGACCAGCCGTGCCGTGGGGCACCAGCCCGTGACGCACAGGGCAAACAACAGCGTCCCCGCGCTCTTGGAATCCAGAACGACAGAGACGAGGATCACCACCAGCAGGTGCGGGATGCTGCTCAGCACGTCTACGATACGCATGAGGATATTATCCGCCGTACCGCCGAGAAGAGCTGCGAGTCCGCCGTACAGACTGCCCAGCACGACCACGACCAACGCGCCGACAAGTCCGATGGCGACGGACACACGTCCGCCTGACCATACCCGGGTGAACAGATCCCGTCCCAGGGAGTCCGTCCCGAACCAGTGCGCCGCCGAGGGAGCCATGTTTCGGTCCGCTGAGATCGTCTCCGCGTCGTACCCGGACAGCGCGGGGCCGACGATCACCATAAGGAGGATAACCAGCAGCAGTAGGGCCGCGCCCGTGGCGGCATTATTCTTTCGAAACCGCCGCCAGGCGTCCAGCCCATAGCCCACAGGCCGCGCGGCAAATCCGCTGTTCTCGGCTTGCTGCGGTCCCTCGATGACAAAATCAGAGGGCTTCAAAGCATTCATGACGCAGCCTCCTTCCGGAGCCGCGGATCCAGCAGCGCCAGCAGGATGTCGGACAGGAGCATCGAGCATACATATATGCCCGTCAGTGCCACCGTCAGACCGAGTACGACATAGTAATCCCGGTCATTGATGGCCGTGATAAAATACTTTCCCAGTCCCGGAAGCGAAAAGATCGATTCCACCAGGAAGGAACCGGAAAAGATGCCCGCCACCGAGACGCACAGCATGGGAATACAGGGGATCAGCGCGTTTTTCAGCATGTGCCGCGTCACGGTGCGGAAGGTCCCGAGGCCCTTGGCCTCCGCCGCCAGGATGTAGTCCTGGTTCGACACGTCCAGCAGAGATGAGCGCATATACCGGGCATAGCTCGCCAGCGGACCCACCATCATACAGATCACCGGCAGGATCAGATACCTCGCGCCGTTGTAGCCCGTGGTGGGCAGGATTGGCCAGGTCACGGACAGGGCGTATTGCAGAAGTGACGCGATGACGAAGGTTGGGATCGTCGTTCCAAGAAGCGACAGCAGCATCACGGCCCGATCCGGCCAGCGATCCCGGAACAGCGCCGCCAAAATACCGAAGAACAGCCCCAGACCCGCGCCGATGACCAGGGCGATCCCGCCCACCAGCGCGGAGACCGGCGCATAATTTGCAAGGATATCCGCCACCTTCCGGCCCGGATAGCGCAGACTGCTCCCAAGCTCTCCGGCAAATAGCTGCTTCATGTACAGAAGATACTGCTTCCGCACCGGCTGATCGAAGCCATAGCTTTTGAGATACGCCGTCCGCGTTTCCTCTGGCAGCTCCTGCACCATGGAGGTGATGGGATCTCCTGGGATGGCATGGAGCAGAAAGAACGTGACGCTCGTCACGATGAGGAGGACCAGCGCCATATAGAAGATACGTTTGAGTATGTATTTTGCCATGGAGCGGTCCTCTCTTCGAGTATCAGTTTATAGAAAGAGTTTTCATTCCCGTCGTATCGAACGGGTTTTCCGGGAGACCGCGGACATAGTTATAAGCAAAGGTGCGGCTCTCGTTGTAGTATAGCGGGGCGATGGCGGCCTCGCTCACCAGCAATGCCTCCGCCTGCTGATAAGCGGAAAGGCGTCCGGCGTCGTCGGTATTGGCGGAGCCCTCCGAGACGAGTGCCGCATACTCATCGTTTATCCATCGAGACTGCCCTCCGGTGGGCGTGGCCCAGCGGGATAACTGGAACTGCGGCTCATAGGTGGAGCCCCATGCGACGCTGGCGATCTGATAATTGCCCTCCCGGACGTTGGATAAGTGGGTAGCACTCTCGTTAAAGTCGATCTGAACCGTTACCCCCAGCGAGCCCTGCCAAAGCTGCTGATACAGCTCTGCCTTTGTGCGTGCCGTGGCATCCGTGCCGCCGTAGGAGAGCGTCACGGTGAGCGCCGAAGGCTCGGAGCCCAGACCGGCCTCCTCCATGCCCTCAATGAGCAGCGCTTTCGGGTCGGGGTTTTCCTCCGCGATCGTTCGCAGGGGTTCCGGCGTGACCTCGCGGAAATTTACATCCCCCACATAGCACACCGTGGGCACCAGACCGAAGGCCGGCTCGCCAAGACCGTTTGCCACGACCTCCACGATCAGATCCCGGTCAAGAGCGAGAGAAAACGCCTGCCGAATCTTCCGGTTGGAGAAGACATCGTCCTCACAGTTAAACACCAGCATGGATGTGCGGTCCGTAATAATGTCCAGCTCATACATATCGTCCCGAGCGGCAAAGGTGTCCGCGTACTCCTGTGCGCTGACGGCGGCATAGTCAAGAGATCCGTTTTCCAGAGACGCCATCTGCGCCCCGACGTCTGTGATGATCACATCGATAAATCCGTCCAGCTCAACGCTTTCCGCATCCCAGTAAAGCTCGTTCCGCGAAAATTCCAGGGAACTGTTATGCACCCAGCTGTCCAGGACAAAGGGACCGCAGGACAGGAGCGTCTCCGCCTCGGAGCCATAGGCGTCTCCGAACGCATCCACCATATCCTGCCGGCAGGGGAAGATGTCCACGGTGGATAAAAACGCGGGGTTCGGCGCGTTCAGCGTGATGACAAGCGTGTCGTCGTCCGGGGCTGCCGCGCCGATGGCCCGATCTTCGCCGTTATATCTCTCCTCGAACCCTTCGACGCAGAAAAAGTCGCTGGCAAAGCTCCATGCGTTCGCGGGGTCGGACTGCCGCAGCAGGGCGCAGACATAATCGTTTGCCGTGACGGGCACGCCGTCGCTCCAGGAATTCTCCCGCAGATGGAAGGTGTAGGTCAGCCCGTCGTCCGACACCTCGATGCTCTCCGCCCCGGCCTCTGTGACGATGCCATGTTCGATGCGGGTCAGAGGCTCCGTGATGCTGTGGAGGATCGTCCGGTCTACAATGCCCAGAAAGCGAGCGCAGTCGAGGGTGGACGGCTCACTGGTGAGAAGCGCGTTCAAATGGGTGTCCGTCTTGTCCTCAGCTGTGTCTTGCCGTTCCGCCGCCGCCGGATCGATGCCGATGCCATGGCCGCCAACCTCCGGTTCCTTGCCGCAGGCGGTAATCAGCGTCAATAACAGTGCGGTGAGCATAAGGATAGAAATGATTCGTTTCATAGGTTTCTCCAATCTCAAAATCGTTCGTCTTTCGGCATATATACCGGATGTTTCAAAAGTTCAAGCAGCTCCGGCGGCAGGTATTCCTTCCGTACGACGGCGCTGAGGACAAAGTCGTCAAAACCAGGCGTCCGTCATGACGTAATGCCCGTCCGGCCCGGTCTCCGCGCCGTGGCTGTCCTGCACCTTCCAGCGGAGAGGCGCTCCCCCGCCGTGGATGTCCGCGCCGTCGAGACTCATCACATGGCAGGCACAGATCTGCTTGGCCTCGATGGCCTCCGCTTTGGGAAGCGAAAGCCCATTTAGGTCATATATCTCCGTGTCCAGCACACCGAGAGATCGACTGGACTGCCACCGCACATCCGCCCCGATGACGACCTGCTCGCCGTCCCGCAGCTGACGCAGGGATAGCGATTTCATCGTCTCCATATCCACGCTGAGCATGGTGAGGTACGGATGGCGTTTCTTCGGCGCGGAGCCGGTTGCAGAGGAGAATGGTCAGCGCCGATCCATCCATGCTGGCCGCCGTGTCCGGCATAGCATCCAGCGGCACAAGGCCGTGAGCCTCCGCCAGGACCGCAAAATAACACCACTGCCCTACCGAGGATACCGCTCGCACACCCGCTGCCGCAGGGGGTTCAGGGACGCATAGATCCAGCAGCGGCCGCTGCGTCTTTGGTCCGTCACCGGTCTTCCCCGCCACAGGTCGGTGGCGAACTGTCGGCTGGGCGGCTGCCAATCAGTGCGGGGTTTCATTACACAGTCACGACAAGTTTGCCGTTCACGGTCTTTTTGTCCTGAGCGAGGCAGGCGCTCTGTATGTCCTTGAAGTCGAACACTTTTCCGACCGCAGGCGTCAACCGGTGCGCATTCAGGAACGCGAAGATGTCATCCATGATCTTCTGGGAAGGATAGTTCGAAAAAAAGCCCGTCAGATACACGCCGTTTGGGATCTCCTTGATCGGATCAAAGCCGTCCAGGGTGTACACACCGCCCAGGATGCCGGTGTTGCAGACGAAGCCGCCCTTGTCCACCGAGGTCAGCGTATCCCGCAGAGCGCTTGGACCGACGAGGTCAAGAGCCTTATTTACGCCGGACACTTTCCCGGTGATCCTCCCATCGTCCAGCACAGCCTCGTCCGCGCCCGCATCGGTGAGAAGGCCAAGCTTATTCTCCCGGTGCGTTGTGGCGATCACCCGGCATCCCAGCGCCTTGGCGAGCTGGATGGCCGCATAGCCCAGCGCACTGGTCCCGCCCCGGACGAGAAGCGTATCCCCCGCTCGCAGACGCAGACATTCAAACAGCGAGCCCCAGGCGGTGAAATACGTTTCCGGGACCGCCCCAAGCGCGGCCCAGGGAAGCTCCGATTTGACGGCGAACACATGACGCTCCGGCAGGAGTGCGTACTCCGCGTAGCTTCCGTCAAAGGTGCGGCCCATGCCGCCCATAAGCGCGCAGACCTTCTGTCCCTTGACGAAATGGGTGTCTCCGACCGCCTCCACAAGTCCTACACACTCGATGCCGGGGATCACAGGCTTTTTGATGTAATCCTCCTCGATCTCTTCTTGCCGGAGAAGCTGTTCGGAATGATTCATGCCGAAGGCCATTACCTTCACCAGCACCCAGCCGGGTTTTACCGCGGGAATGGGTACTTCGGTGAGCTTTATCTCCTCCGCCGGGGTGATCCTTTGCAGCACCACCGCTTTCATTGTCTCTTTCATGCCATGCTCTCCTTCCAATCCAATCCGGCGGTGACACACAGGTCCGCCAACCGGTCTTCCAACAGGTTTCCAATACTTATCTTCCCGAGCCGTGCGTTTCCTTTGTCATCTATTACAACGGACAACGTATCCGGCTTATACTCAGTGCTCTCCGGGTCCGTCAGGAGAGAGAATCCCGCGTTCTCCCCGTGCAGCAGCTCCAGTACCGGCCAGGCGGCATCTGCCTTTTCCGCGAGCAGGCAGAAATGCGGCGTCCGGCCGTATAACTGACAGAAGTCCAGACAGTTATACAGGATATCCTCGATCTGCCCCGGCTCCACAGCTTCCGCGCCAAGCTCCCACGTAAAAGAACACTCCAAGTCCATATCCGCTCCGCCTCCTTTTCGATTTGATTCTATAGAACAAAGCATTCTCTGACAAGTAGGCACCTTTTTGTAACTATGCTGAACATCTTGTAATGCCGTGACTGTTATGGTATGATCGGCATGTAATATTCAATTTTAAACTAAAGGAGAAGCATTATGGTTGCGAAGGAAAACCTGCCCGACTGCCCCGTGGCAACGACGGTACAGCTCATCGGCAGCAAGTGGAAACTGCTGATCCTGCGAAATCTGCTGGCCCGGCCATGGCGCTTCAATGAGCTGCGTGCGAGCCTCGAGGGAATCAGCCAGAAGGTGCTGACAAACAGCCTGCGGGAGCTGGAGGCGGACGGCATCGTCGTCCGCACGGTGTATCCGGAGGTCCCGCCGCGGGTGGAATACTCCCTGTCCGAGCTGGGCGAGTCCATGCGTCCCGTGCTCGACGCCATGAAAACCTGGGGAGAGAATTATAAAAGCAATCTAATATAATCACAGCGGACCACTCCGTATAGAGCGGTCCGCTGTGATTTTGTTGTGCAGACATCGCACGTCGATGATCACAAAAAATCTGAAGCGAGAAGCCGGCAAGTAATTGGGCGTATCGTTTTCTCGAATTCATATAAGCCCGGTATCGGACAAAAACAGCTTCAAGCCGTCGGGCCATTCGCTGGCGTCCTGCAGACCGGTGTCGCCGAGCTCGATCAGCTTGTTGGCGCCGTGATAGTCGCTTCCCGCTGTGACATACAGCCCATACCGCTGGGCAAAACCCAGAAGCTCCCGGCGTATCTTGTCCGTAAAACCGGAGTAGAACGCTTCCACCCCGCGCAGGCCGAACTCCATCAGCCGTCGCAGGCGTCTGTCCATATCGTCGCCCAGAATGAGCTGATCGCCGCTGCCGTAGGCTGGATGCGCCAGTATCGGGATTCCGCCGCTGGCAAGGATGCCGCGGATCGCCTCTTCCGGCCGGACGTATTCGTTTTGGATGTGGAGCCTGTTGATATACTCCCGGATGGCCTGCTCCTTGGTTTCCGCGTAGCCGTATTTGACCATTAGATTTCCGATATGGGGCTTGCCGGGGTTGTCCAGCGCCAGCAGCGCGTCCAGCTCCTGGACAGGAAAAGAAAAACCAAACTCCCTCTGCAGAAAATCCAGGCGGACGTTCACCTTTTTCATGCGGTAGCTGTGGCCCAGCTCCACGACGCGGCTGATGCCCTCGGTATGCGGGTCATAGCCATATCCCAGGATATGATACTTCCCCTCCTCGTCCTTGCAGGAAAACTCCACACCGGGAAGAAACCTCGGCTCCCCTTCCCGCAGCAAGGCGGGAAGGATCGTGCTGGCCTTGATCGCGTCGTGATCGGTTATCGAAAACAGTTCGATGCCCGCGGCTTTGACTTTGGCCAGGATCGCCTGGGGCGTGTCGGTGCCATCGGAGATCGTGGAGTGCATATGAAAATCTATGATTGGCATAGCTTCTATATCTGAAGTGGCTCAGGCCTTGTTGAACTTCTCTTTCGGCTGCTTGCAGCGCGGGCATTTCCAGTCGTCAGGAAGGTCCTCGAAGGCCACGCCGTCATGCTCGGCGGGATCATACACATACCCGCAGACAGAGCAGACATACTTGCCGCTGGCTTTCTGTGCGGCAAAATCCACCTCCGCCGGCACCGTGGGGAGGGGGTGGTCCAGGTCCATCACCCGCTTTGCCTCCAGGTTCTCACAGCCCTGGGGGGTATGGGTCCCGCAGTAGACCGTCGGATGATTGCGGATGAACTCGCGCACTCGGTCCAGCGTCTCCCGGGCCGCAGGCAGATCATCATAAACGACAGAGAGCTTATTCTCATACAGCGCCTCGTCCACATAGGTGATGTCGCCATGGAGCATGTAAAACAAGCCGTCCAGCTCAACAACGATGATGCTGTTGCCGTTGGTGTGGCCCTTGGCCTTAATGAAAAAGATGCCGTCGCGAATTTTCTGACAGGCCGGGAAGTTGTAATATGCGCCGTCCGTAAAGTTCACGGGAATGATATTCGGAAGGCCCTGCAGCTCATCCGCCGAGACTTCCTCCGCATTGACATAGATTTTCGCGTTGGGGAAGGATTTCAGCTCGCCGGAATGATCGCTGTGCTTATGGGTGAGAAGGATCTTCGTCACCTGCTCCGGCTTGTAGCCCAGGGAAGCAAAGGCCTCCATATAGCTGGAAATATCCTTCCCGGTATAGGCAAGACTGGTTTCATCCGGCGCTTCCTCCGGCGTACCGGCAGGCAGGCCGGTATCCACGAGGATCACCTCATCGCCGGTGTCGATCAGGTAATTCTGCAGGGACCCGCGATACCGGACGCTTGGATCGTATTTGTCCATTCCCTCCTCCCCGCCGAAGGCAAAGGGCTGGGAGTAGAATCCGTCTTTTCTGAATTTGACCGCTTTGATTTCCATGACCAATTCTCCTTTCCGTTGATAGACGCTGTGCATTAAGCGTTACGAAAAACGCGCAAGGATGGCGTCGGCGATCCGCTCACAGGCATGACCGTCGCCATACGGATTCGCGGCTCCTGCCATGGCGTCATAGGCATGGGCATCGTCGAGAAGCTCCGTCGTCAGTGCGACGATGCGGTCGGTATCCGTTCCGGCGAGCTTTAGCGTTCCTGCCTCCAGCGCCTCGGGACGTTCGGTTTTTCGGCGCAGGACCAGCACGGGTTTTCCCAGGGCGGGAGCCTCCTCCTGCAGGCCGCCGGAGTCCGTGAGGACAAGATGGCACCGCGCCAGAAGGTTGTGCATCGCGTCCACAGACAGCGGCTCCGCCAAATGCGTCCGGGGCGTTCCGCGAAGATAGCGGTCCACCGCCTCACGGACCACAGGGCTCCTATGCACCGGGTAGACGATCGCCACATCCTCCCGGACCTCCGCTATCTGCCGCAGGGCCAGCAGGATGTTTTTCATGGGTTCGCCGTAATTTTCCCGCCGATGGCAGGTGACAAGCATAATTCTTTTCCCGCTGTGGACAAGGGCTTCCAGCTCGGCATTCTCGAAGCGATAATCCCCCCGAACCGTGGTTTTCAGCGCGTCGATGCCGGTGTTTCCCGTGACGAAAACGCCCTCGGTGATCCCCTCCCGGCGGAGGTTTTCGCGGTTTCGCTCCGTCGGGCAGAAATGCATCTCCGCGATCCGCGAGACGAGAGATCGGTTCATCTCCTCGGGAAACGGAACATAGCGGTCGCCGGTGCGAAGTCCCGCCTCCACATGTCCCACCGGGACGCGGCGATAAAAGGCCGCCAGTGCGCCGGCAAAGGTAGTGGAGGTGTCGCCGTGGACGAGGATCATATCGGGCCGGAGCGTTTCGATGACGCCGTCCATGCCGGCCAGGCATTTTTGCGTGATGAGGGACGGCGTCTGCTGGGGAGTCATGATGTTTAGGTCCATGTCCGGACGGATGCCGAAAACCTCCAGGACTCCGTCGAGCATCTCCCGGTGCTGACCGGTGACACAGCACAGGCTGTCCACTCCCTCCCGGGAGGCAAGCTCCTTCACAAGCGGACACATTTTGACAGCCTCCGGACGGGTGCCGAAGACACTTAGGATACGGATGCGTCTCATGCTTGGATGTTAGCCGCGGACATCGTCGCTCAGACGGCTGCCGTACATGGTTTCGTAGTAGTTTTGGTACTCGCCGGAGACGATCTCCTCCCACCAGGGACGGTTGTCGAGGTACCAGCGGATGGTCTTTTGGATGCCGTCCTCGAATTTTGTCTCGGGAAGCCAGCCGAGTTCCTCGTGGATCTTCGTAGGGTCGATGGCATAGCGGAGGTCGTGGCCCTTGCGGTCGGTGACGTAGGTGATGAGGCTCTCGGGCTTTCCGAGGGCGCGGCAGATGAGCTTCACGATGTCGATGTTCCGCATTTCGTTGTGACCGCCGATGTTGTATACTTCTCCGATGCGTCCGCCGTGGATGACGAGGTCGATGGCCTTGCAGTGGTCCTCGCCATAGAGCCAGTCCAGGACGTTCAGTCTTTGACCCTACACGGGCAGCGG